>CAYMQZ010000015.1:229-4088 GCA_964392705.1 uncultured Gemmatimonadota bacterium | reverse complement strand
CCACCACCAGAAGCCGACCAGGTTCGAGGCCAGGAAGGCGAAGGTGCCGAGCAGGAGGGGCAGCTCCTTCACCCGGTCGACGTAGCGCGAATAGCCCAGCATCAGGACCGTGACCGCCACGGCCGTCAGGATGTAGACGTAGGGCAGGTTGTCGGCCCCGACCCGGTCCACGAACACGGAGTTCCGGGCCGGCTTGATCACGTAGTACGACGTCAGGGCGAGTAAGCCGTAGAGGAACATCAGGGCCGTGGGGGCCCATTCCTCCCGCTTGACATCCGTGAGGGACCGGTACCAGCTGCGAAGCGCGCCCGCCATGCCCTTGCCGCCCGTCCTTTGTCAGCCGTCGTGGGGAAAGCTTTGCCGACCGTCGTGGGGAAAGCGCCGAGCGCCCGCGTCTCCGAGCGGGCGCATCCCGAACGTCCGTTCTTGCACGGATCGGGCCGCGAGCCCGAAGCTCCGCTCCGGCCCTCCCTTGCGCACGTTCGTCGACCCGCCTAACGTCGTGCCCCGAGCACGGGCGGCCCATCGGCCGCCAGCCGTTTCCCGCTCCGTCCAGGAGGCTCGCCATGTCGCCGAGACGTTCGCCGCGTGCCCGCCTCACCTCCCTGCTCGCCGTCCTCGCCCTCGCCGTCGTCGTCCTGCCGACCGCCCTCGAAGCCCAGGCCCAGGCCACCACCGGCATCATCCGGGGCCTGGTGCGGGACCCGACGGGCGCGCCGGTCGAGACCGCCGAGGTGGTGCTGGAGAACCAGGAGACCGGCCTCGTTCGCAGGCTGGCCACGAACGCGCGTGGCATCTTCGTCGCCACCCTGCTCCCGACGGGCACCTACGACGTGACCGTGCGCGCCGTCGGGCAGTTCGGCGACATCCAGCGCCAGGACATCGCGCTGCGCCTGGGCGAGACCGTCGACCTCGACCTCGAGTTCGAGCCGGTCGAGGTGGAGGAGCTCGTCGTCACGGGGATCGGGGAGGCGCCGCTCGTGGACCCGACGGACGTGACCTCCTCGACCCGCCTGAGCGAGGTGGTGGTCAAGGGCCTCCCGAACAACGGGCGCGACTTCCTCGACTTCACGCTGCTGACCCCGGGGGTGACGATCGTCCAGGGTCCCGACGGCGAAGAGATCTCGGTGGCGGGCCAGCGGGGGATCTTCAACAACGTCATCGTGGACGGGGCGGACTTCAACAACCCGTTCTTCGGCGAGCAGCGGGGCGGCCAGCGACCCGCCTTCACGTTCAACCTCGACGCGGTCGAGGAGATGGTGGTGGTCAACGCAGGCGCGCCGGCCGAGTTCGGCCGCTCGGCCGGCGGCTTCGTGAACGTGCTCACCAAGTCGGGCACCAACGAGTTCGAGGGCTCCGTCCACTACTTCGGGCAGTTCGACGAGATCTCCTCGAACATCCCCGGCTGCGGGACGGACCTGGACCCGGAGACGGCGGAGGAGTTGTGCGACTTCCCGTTCAACCAGAGCCAGTTCGGGGTCACGCTGGGCGGGCCGATCGTCCGGGACAAGGCGTTCTTCTTCGTCGCCTACGACCAGCAGGAGGCCAGCTCGACGAAGCAGTTGAGCCGCACCGGAACCGTCGTGGACGACGCCGCGTTCCAGCAGCTCCAGGACTTCCTGCAGGACGAGTTCGGGGGGGCGCTGGCTCAGGACTTCGGCCCGGTCGAGCGCACCGACGACAACCGGGCGCTCATGGCGAAGCTGGACTGGAACGTGAGCGAGCGGCACAAGGCGGCGATCAAGTACAACTACACCTGGTCCGAGCAGGTGAACGGCACGTTCGACGTGGACTCCTGGGGCCGGAGCGCCAACGGGATCGAGAAGGACTTCTCGCACGCGGTGAACGGGCAGCTCAGCTCCCAGCTCTCCGACGCGGTCTCGAACGAGTTCCGCTTCCAGTGGGCGCGGGAGGACCGACCCCGGCCCTACGAGGGCCCGCTTATGCCGGGGGCCGAGCCGCCCGGGCTTCCCCAGTTCGAGGAGATCGGAGGGAAGCCGTTCCCGGACACGGGCATGACCTTCGCCGACGGCTTCCGCTTCGGGCTGCCGTTCTTCCTCCCGATCGAGCCGGCGTTCGACACGCGGATCCAGCTCCTGGACAACATCTCCTTCCTGAGGGGGAACCACCTGTTCAAGGTGGGGGCGGAGTGGAATCGCACGACGATCGAGCAGCAGTTCCTCGGGTTCGCGAACGGCCGCTTCAT
This sequence comes from uncultured Gemmatimonadota bacterium, assembly GCA_964392705.1. Classification (GTDB taxonomy): domain Bacteria; phylum Gemmatimonadota; class Gemmatimonadetes; order Palauibacterales; family Palauibacteraceae; genus CAYMQZ01. Next base: position 1,882 of record CAYMQZ010000015.1, on the reverse strand, counting down.
CTTCGACAGCGTCGACGGGTTCATCAACTACGTGAACTTCGGGCCCGACTTCGTGACCTGCTCCGACGGCTCCAGCAGCATGACCGGAAGCTGCCCCGCGGGGACGTCGATCACCGGGCCGCTGCTCCTCTTCCTGCAGAGCGCCACGGTGCCGCCGATCCCCACCAGCCAGCTCGGCCTCCAGAGCTTCGAGCAGAACGAGGTCGCGCTCTTCATCCAGGACACGTGGAAGCCGAGCGACAACCTGACGATCAACGCGGGCGTCCGCTGGGAGGGGGCCTGGCAGCCGGGGGTGTTCATCGCGCCCGAGGAGACGTTCTACGCGCCGTTCATCGGCACCTCGAGGGAGGGCGCGAACGGGGAGGGGCCGTTCGAGTTCCCCTCCGACGGAACGATCCCCGACGACCTGAACAACTTCCAGCCGCGCTTCGGGATGACGTGGGACGTGGAGGGGGATGGCCGCCGGGTCGTGCGGCTGAGCGCCGGCTCCTACTTCGCCCGCATCCCCTCGCTGGTGTTCGCCCAGCACCGGACCACGAACGGCGCGTTCCAGCAGGTGATCGCCGGGGGGAGCGCCTTCGGGACGATCCCGGAGTACGGGGAGCTGCTCGAGACGGAGGGCCTGTTCCCGTTCTTCCCGACGATCCAGGTGCCTTCGACGGAGCTCGAGCTGCCGCGCACGTGGCAGTTCACGGGCGAGTACAAGCAGATGATCGGCGACTTCGTGGCCGCCTCGGTCAACTACCAGCACGCCCGGGGGGACAACCTGTTCCGCTTCATCGACCGCAACCACCCCGTGTTCGGGAGCCCGTGGGGGAGCGGGCTGCCCAGCGCGCCGGGCGCCGGCGACGACATCAACGGGATCTTCCCGTTCGGCGGTGACAGCGGCGGCCTGATCGTGACCGAGAGCACCGCGAGGTCCCGCTACCACGGGCTCACGTGGGGGCTGGCCGGCCGGGGGATCGCGAACGACCGGGTCCAGTTCGACCTCAACTACACGCTCTCGTGGGACAAGTCGGACGACGACAACGAGCGCGACCCGTTCACCTTCCGCTACGTGCTCCCGAACCAGCTCGACCGCGAGTTCAACTGGTCGGACCGGGACCGCCGGCACCAGGTCAACGCGTACCTGCTGACCCGGCTGCCGGGGAACATCATCTTGAACAACATCGTGCGGGCGGCCACCGCCCAGCCCGCGTCGGAGGTGTGCGGCGAGAACAACCAGGGCACGGGCGAGCGGGCCTCGGTGGTGTTCACCGCCGCCTCGGACCGGCTCTGCCCGGACGGCTCGATCCTGAGGCGCAACACGATCCGCAAGCGGAACGACTTCTTCGAGTGGGACCTGAGGGCCTCCAAGGTGTTCCCGTTCGGCCGGTCCGAGATCGAAGTGATCGGAGAGGTGTTCAACGTCACGAACACCAACAACTTCCTGGACACGGACCCCGCGTTGCTGTTCAACTTCGACGGCACCATCCGGAGCGGCCTCTCCGATCCGCGCCGGGTGCAGGTGGGCGCGAAGTTCCGCTGGGGCACGGGGCCGGTGGGCCGCTAGGGACGGGCGTCGCGGGGGGCGGGGGGGGCCCCCCCCCCGGCTGGCGGGCGGCGCCCGCCCCCCGGCCCCCCGCCGGGGGGCCGGGCCCCGCGGGCCGGGCC
>CAYMQZ010000015.1:0-219 GCA_964392705.1 uncultured Gemmatimonadota bacterium | reverse complement strand
GGGGGGGGGGCGGGGGGGGGGGGGGGGGGGGGGGGGGGGGGGGGGGGGGGGGGGCCCCCCCCCCGCCACGGCAGGGAGGCCGGCGCCGGCCGGCGAGACGACGGAGGGGGCTCGGGCCGAAGGGTCCGGGCCCCTTTCGCGTTCGACCGAGCGATGTCTGTCGAGGTGGCAGATGTGTCGGACGACATCGGCCCGAGACGGTCGGGGGCTTGCAAGGAT
>CAYMQZ010000014.1:18759-29957 GCA_964392705.1 uncultured Gemmatimonadota bacterium | reverse complement strand
GTGGCCTGGGAGGACGAGGAGGAGCGCGTCCAGGTGAACCGGGGGTTCCGGGTCCAGTCGAACAACGCGCTCGGACCCTACAAGGGCGGACTCCGCTTCGACCCCTCGGTGAATCTCAGCATCCTCAAGTTCCTGGCGTTCGAGCAGGTGCTGAAGAACAGCCTCACCACCCTTCCCATGGGGGGCGCGAAGGGCGGCTCCGACTTCGATCCACAGGGGAAGACGCGGACGGAGATCATGCGCTTCTGCCAGGCCTACATGACCGAGCTCTTCCGTCACATCGGAAAGGACGTGGACGTCCCCGCGGGTGACATCGGCGTGGGGGCGCGCGAGATCGGCTACCTGTTCGGCCAGTACAAGCGCCTCCAGAACGAGTGGACCGGCGCGATCACGGGGAAGGGCGTCACCTTCGGCGGCAGCCTCATCCGCACCGAGGCCACGGGATACGGCTGCGTCTACTTCGCGCGCGAGATGCTGCGCACCCGGGACGACGACCTCGAGGGCAAGACCTGCGTGGTCTCGGGAGCGGGGAACGTGGCGCAGTATACGGCGGAGAAGCTGCTCCAGTTGGGGGCCCGCGTCGTGACCCTCTCGGACCGGTCCGGGTTCGTGCACGACCCTGAGGGGATCGACGAGCGGAAGCTCGCCTTCGTGATCGACCTCAAGACCAACGGACGGGGCAGCCTGGATGCGTACGCGGAGGAGTTCGGGGTCGACTTCCACTCGGGGGAGACGCCGTGGGCCGTCCCCTGCGACATGGCATTCCCGTGCGCCACCCAGAACGAGATCGGGAAGGAGGATGCCCGCGTCCTGCTCGAGAACGGTTGCGAGCTGGTGTGCGAGGGAGCGAACATGCCCGCCACCTATCGCGCCATGAAGCTGTTCGAGGCGGCCGAGATCCTCTACGGCCCCGCCAAGGCCGCCAACGCCGGCGGCGTGGCGATCTCGGGGCTCGAGATGACCCAGAACGCGATGCGGCTCCGCTGGAGCCGGGAGCAGGTGGACAGCAGGCTCCAGGAGATCATGCACAAGATCCACGAGCAGTGCCTGGAGTACGGCCGCGTGGACGGGCACATGAGCTACGTGAAGGGAGCGAACATCGCCGGCTTCAAGAAGGTGGCCGACGCGATGCTCGCCTACGGCGTCATGTAGCCCCGATCGTCGCCACGCCCATCTTCGTCCCCTGCACCCTCCCGCAGCGGGAAGCCTCAGGCCGTCTCCGGGAGCAGGTCCAGGAACCGGTGGCCTTCCATGTCGACCCTATCGCCCGTCCGGAAGGCCACCGGCTGGCGGAAGAGGGGGCCGTCCCACACGAACGTGTGATATTCCCCTCGCTCGCCGCAGGGGTCGACGCCCGGGCGGTCGGCCATCGCCTGGACGAGCTCGGCGTCCAGCTCGCGGCCCAGCCAGCCCGGATCACCCCGCTCCAGGTCCACGCTCACCACGACGCTCCGGTACCCCAGGGCCGCGATGCGCCGCGCGAGCTCGAGGGGCTCCTCGCCCCACAGCGGCTCCACGTGCTCGAACCCGCGCGCCGTGGTCCGACTCTCGTACCACGCACGGATGTCCTCCAGGTGGATGTTTCCGAAGATCACGCCCCGCACGCCCAGCTCCGACAGCCGATCCAGGGCGCCGGAGAACGCCGCCTCGAAATCCTCCGGAGTCGTGGACCTCTGGATCAGCTCGAGGCCCAGCGCCCGCGCCTGCGCCGCGATCAGCTCGCGACGCACCCCGTGGAAGCGGACCCGTCCCGAGCTGCCCTCGAAGATGTTGAACAGGTGGGTGACCCCGAGCCCGCGCTCCCGCGCCCTGTGAAGGGCCTGGGTGGAGTCCTTGCCCCCCGACCAGGCCACCGCGTGGGGCGGGCCTACGTCCGCTCGGTGGCTTCCAGCCACTCGCGATAGGCCTCCTCGGCCGCCGCGGGGAAGGAGGGGCGCTCCGGCGTCCAGCCGAGCTCCGCGGAACGGCGGGCGGCGAGCCGCTGATCCAGGATCAGGGCGTCCGCCACGAGGCCCAGCTTCTCGCGCGCCGTCTCGAGCGGCAGAGCGCGCGTCCTACCGTCCGCCCCCGCCGCCTCGCTCGCGGCCCGTGCCGCCTCGACCACGTGGACCGGCGACCCGTCCACTCCGTGGAACACCCCACCGCCGCCGCGCTCGGCGATGACCGCGTAGAGACGAGCCAGGTCCTCGCGGTGGATCATGGACCAGTGGTTCTGGCCGTCCCCGACGTACTCGGCCGCCCCCGCCTCCACCGCCGACCGGAACAGCCTGCCGCTCAGCGATCCGTGCCCTCCGTACACCATGCCCGGCCGGACCACCGCCGTGACCAGACCCTCGCCCGCGGCCTCGAGCACGCGGTCCTCGTGGGCGGGTCGCCAGGCCACCACCTCGGCGGGATCCGTGGGAGCCGCCTCGTCGGCCAGCTCTCTTCCGGTGTCTCCCAGGACCCAGCAGCCCGAGGTGTACAGGACCAGCGCCGAGCCGCTCTCGCCCTGGGCGTCGGCCCGCTCGACCGTCGCGCGCCCCGCCGCCACGAGGGTCTCGACCGCCGTCCGGTCGACCTCGACCGTATCGGTATCGTAGGAAAAGGCGCAGTGGATGAAAGCGTCGTGCCCGGCGGCGACCTCCCGATACGTCTCCGGCTTCCCCACGTCGCCGCGCACCGGGCTCGCCCCGAGCCCCGCCAACAGCTCGTCCTTTTCCGGCGACCGGTTGAGCGCCGTGACCGCGAGCCCACCATCCACGAGTCCCGCGATCACGGCGCTCCCGATGTGACCTGTCCCTCCGGTGATGAAGATCCGCATGGCGCCTTCCCCGATCTCCTGGTAGTGGGCGCTCCGGAGCGTGGGCGCTCCAGGGCGCGCGACGGCCGCCCCTACATGTTCCCCACCAGTGCCTCGCCGAACTCGCTCGTCTTGAGGAGGGTGGCCCCCTCCATGAGGCGCTCCAGGTCGTAGGTGACCCGCTTCTGCGAGATCGTCCTCTCGAGCGCCGAAACGATGAGGTCGGCCGCCTCGCCCCACCCCATGTACCGAAACATCATCTCGCCCGAGAGGATCAGCGAGCTGGGGTTCACCTTGTCCTGGCCGGCGTACTTGGGAGCCGTGCCGTGCGTGGCCTCGAAGATGGCGTGCCCCGTCACGTAGTTGATGTTGGCGCCGGGGGCCATCCCGATCCCGCCCACCTGCGCGGCCAGCGCGTCCGAGATGTAGTCGCCATTCAGGTTCATGGTCGCGATCACGCCGAACTCGTCGGGGCGGGTGAGGATCTGCTGGAGGAACGCGTCGGCGATCACGTCCTTCACGACGATGCCATCCGGCGTCTCGCACCACGGTCCACCGCCGAGGATCTGCGCGTCGAACTCCTGGCTCGCCACTTCGTAGCCCCAGTCGCGGAAGCCGCCCTCGGTGAACTTCATGATGTTCCCCTTGTGGACGAGGGTCACGCTCTCGTACCCGCGCCGCCGGGCGTACCGGATCGCCGAGCGCACCAGCCGCTTGGTCCCCTCCTCGGAGATCGGCTTGATGCCGATGGCGCTCGTGCCGGGGAAGCGGATCGAGGTCGCGCCCATCTCCGTCATCACGAAATCGATCACCTTGCGGGCCTCCTCCGTGCCCGCCTTCCACTCGATCCCGGCGTAGATGTCCTCCGTGTTCTCGCGGAAGATCACCATGTCCACGTCTTCGGGGCGCTTCACGGGCGACGGCGTTCCCTGGTAGTAGCGGACCGGCCGGACGCAGGCGAACAGGTCCAGCTTCTGCCGCAGGGTCACGTTCAGCGAGCGGAAGCCGCCTCCGACCGGAGTCGTGAGCGGTCCCTTGATCGCGACCAGGTGGTGATCGATCGCCGCCAGCGTGTCGTCGGGGAGCCAGCTTCCGACCTCTTCGTTCGCCTTCTCCCCCGCGAAGGCCTCGAACCAGACGATGCGGCGAGCGTCCCCGTACGCCTTCTCGACGGCGGCGTCGAAGACGTTCCGCGCCGCGACCCAGATGTCGGGTCCCGTGCCGTCTCCCTCGATCCACGGGATCACCGGGCGGTCGGGCACCTTCAGCTCGCCATCCACCAGCGTGATCAGCTCGCCGTCGCTCGGGGGGCTCAGGTGCTCGTAGCGGGGCCGATCGGGGGTCGTCATGTCTCCTCGTTCCTGGACGGACGCGCGCCAGGTCGATGCCTCGGACATCCCGGACGCCGTCGGCGGCACGCGCGCGAGCTCCCGGCGCCGGGCCCGCAACGTTAGCTGCCGTCCCCGCCCCGAACAACGCGAGGCGAGCGCGGGCGAGACCGCGCTCGTCCCCGGTGGCCGCGCGCTCTGGGGCGGCGCATCTTCCCTGCCATGACCCGCAGGGCGTTCACCGTCGAGGAAGCCAACGCCGCCCTCCCCCACGTGCGACGGGTGCTCGCGGCCATCCGGCGTCAACGGGCCGAAGTCTCCGAGCACGGCGATCAGCTAGAGATCCTCGATGCCCTGTGGGACGACGCCGTCGCGCGTCCGGGGAATCCGGACCACGAAGCGTATCTCGCCCACCGGCGCGCCGTGACCCGTCTCACGGGAGAGATCGAGCGGTTGATCCGGGAAGAGCTGGCCGAGCGAGGCATCCGCTTTCCCGTGGGCGGCATCGAGCACGGTCTGGCGGATTTTCCGACCACGCTGGACGGCCGCTGGGTCTACCTCTGCTGGCGGCGTGGCGAGCCGGAGGTCGCCTTTTGGCACGAGGTCGACGGGGGCTTTCGCGGACGACGGAGGATCACCCCCGCGCTGCGCGACCGCATGGGCCGCCCCGATGATCCGGCCCGCCACGACGACTCCGCCCTCGACTTCTGAGCGCGCGCCGCGGACCGCCGAGCTTCGACCGGGTAAACGCGAGCGCCGTTCGCCGGGTCCCACGGTCACGAGGCGGAGGAAGGAGGCGGAACCGAGCCCGTTGAGCCGCGCGGAGGGTCACGACGATCGCTTGCACGACCTCGTGCGGTCCGCCCGTGCCGGCGACGCGAGTGCGTTTCGCCGACTCGTGGAGGCGTGCCTCCCCCGTATTCACCGCTGGGCCCTCGCCCGCACCGCCGACCCCGACGCGGCGGACGAGGTGGTCCAGCGGGTGCTGATCCGGCTCCACCGGTACCTGGACGGGTGGGACGGGCGCGGCCGGTTCGAGAGCTGGCTCTACCGCGTCACGGCCAACGCGGCCGCTTCGCTCCGTGAGGAGACCGCCGGCGAAGCGGAGGCGCGAGGCGCGGACCCCTCCGCCTGGGGGCGACGCGGCGGCGCCCTCCCGTGGCGGGGGACGGCGGGGCGCGAGGTCGATCCGCTGGCGCGCCTCTGGGCCGCAGACGTGGCGGAGCTGGTGCGAGCGTACTTCCGCGAGCTGCCTCCACGTCAGCGCGAGGTGTTCGATCTGGCCGACCTGCAGGGTTACGCGCCGAGGGAGATCGCGGAGATGCTGGAGATGAATCCATCCACGGTACGGGCCAACCTGTTCAAGGCGCGCCGAGCGATCCGGCGCCGGGTCCTGGGTCGACATCCGGAGCTGGCGGAGGGCTACGGCCGGTGACCGGGCGAGGCCGATCGCCGAACCGGTCCTGCCGGGATGCGACCGAGCGCCTGCTCGAGGCGGACCTCTCGTCCCTTCGGGGCGAGGATCGGACGCCTCTCGCCGCGCACATCCGCGCCTGTCCGAGCTGCCGCGACGCCGCGCAGGCGATCCTGGCCGCGGAGCGGGGCCTGGGCCGGGCTCTCGACGGTCTGCGGCCGTCGATCGAGGCGGCGGAGGCCGTCTCGCTGGCGGAGCGGGGTCGAGCGGGGGCCGGGGACGAACGTCGCGACGCGACGGGTTCCCGCGTCTCCCGGCGTCGCCTGTGGCCTCTCGTCCCGCTCGCCGCGGCGGCGGTCGCGGGCCTGCTCCTCTGGGGGCCCCGAGGTGGTCCCGAGCCCCGGCGGGTCGGCCTCACCTCCACCGCGTCCATCGACGAGGCCGGGAAGGCTCCGGGCCCGGATGGAGCCCGAGGCCCGGAGATTTCGGGCCGGTTCGCGCTCGACGTCCCCGAGCGGGGGCGCGCCATCGTGTTCGGCACGCGCGACCCGACCATCACCGTAGTCTGGCTCTACAGGTAGCCGGCTCATACACCGTGAGGAGGCAGCGATGAGGCGCAAGCGCCGTACGAGGACCCGAACCGGCGCCCTGTGGGCGGGAGCGACGCTCCTGGCGAGCGCGGTGCTCGCGGGATGCGGGAGCGGACCCGGGCTCGAGACGCGCACCTTCGAGCTCGCTCACCTGGAGCCGATGGAAGCGGCCGAGATGGTGGCCCCCTACGTGTACACGGATCGGTCCGAAGCGCCGGGGGTCGTCAGCCACTTTCCCGGCGGCATCACGGTCCGCGAGACCCCCGACAACCTGGCGAAGATCGAGCGGGTGCTGGGCCGGTTCGACCGGGCGAAGCCGGCGGTTCGCCTGCACTTCCAGATCATCGAGGCCGACGGCGTGACCGAGCGGGACCCTCGCATCGCCGACGTGGAGAGCGCGCTCCGGGAGCTCTTCCGATTCGACGGGTACCGTCTGGTGACCGAGGCTCAGATGGGTGCCGTGGAGGGGAGCAGCTCGATGCAGGCCCTCCGGCAGGAGGGTACCGAGTACGGGATCCGCGCGGTCGTGCAGCGGATCCGCGCGGGCGGCGAGCGGGGAACCGTCGAGCTGCACGTCGCCCTCTTCTCGGATCGGGTGGGCGAGGTGATCACGACCTCCATGTCCGTCCCCGTGGGGCAGACCGTGGTGCTCGGGAGCGCCCAGCCGGAGCCGGGTCAGCGCGCGCTGATCCTGACCGTGCGCCCGGAGTTCGTCGAGGGCGGGCGGGCCGCCCCCCGGGAGGAGGCGGGCCCGGGCGAGTAGTCGATCCGGCCTCGGCAGACCCAACCCCCCCGACCGCCGCTAGCAGGTCGCTGAAGAACTCGAGCGGGTCGCGTTACGAACGCCGCGCCCTCCAGCCCGCCGTGGAGTCAGGCTCGGCCCTTGCACGTTTTTCCGAGCGACCTGTACGTTGCCATGGGTGGGGGGAGGCGCCTGGCGCTGATCGGCCACCTCACCCCGGCCCACCGCAGCTTTCCCCCAGCGAGGAGGGAATATGAATTCCCGCACGATCCGAGGCCTGCTTCTCGTCATCCCGCTCATCCTGCTCGGCGCCTGCGCTCCGGCCGAAGAGGGAGAGGAAGAAGCGGAGGCGGACACGGCCGCGGTGGACACGGCCGCGGAGGCCGCGATGCCGACGCCACCGCCCGACACGACCGCGGCCGCGGTCTGGGCGCATCTCCAGGCGGAGAGCTTCCACGAGAGCTGGTCGCTGTGGCCCGACAAGGGCGAGCTGTATCAGGGACAGGAACCGCACGGCGCACTCCTCACCACCTACCTGAATCCGCTGGCGCTCGACGCGGTGACGAACAGGGCGGGGACGCTGCCGCCGGGCGCGATCATCGTGAAGGAGAACTTCGCTCCCGACAGTACGCTGGCGGCCACGACCGTCATGTACAAAGCCTCGGGCTACGACGCCGAGCACGGCGACTGGTGGTGGATGAAGCGACTCGCGGATGGGACGGTGGAGGCGCAGGGCAGGGTCCAGGGCTGCATCGACTGTCACGGTGGCGCCGCGGACAACGACTACATCATGACGGGTCCGATCAGGTAAGGAGTCGCTCCGACGCCCCGGTCACCGTGTCCATGAGAAAGGCCGGCCCCTGATGGCCGGCCTTTTCTACGGTGCCGGCGGCCGGCGCGCCGAGCCGGCCGCCCCGCCGCGCGGACAGCCACGAGCGTCACTCCTCCCGCAGAGCGCCCCGCATCGCCTGACCCTTCCGCACCCAGCGCACCTCGATCGGTCGTGCGCCGGCACGCCAGAGGGCCGCTCGGAACTCATCCACGCCGGTCACCGGACGCCCCGCGACGGCGACCACCACGTCGCCGGGACGCAGGCCCAGCCGGTCCGCCGGCGTGTCGGAAACCACCCGCAAGCAGAGCAGCCCCTCGTCGGCACCTTCGAAGAACTCCGCCAGCTCCCGGCTCAGCGGCTCGAACTCCGCGCCCGCCACGCTGCGTCCGAGGCCGAAGGCGAGGGGGGCGAGCCGGTCCGGTCCCTCGACCCGCACCCGCTCGATGAACGTACCGTAGCGATCTTCGTTGGCGGCCAGCCTCCTCCGGAGGGAGTCCAGGTGCTGCCGGGCCGTCCGAAACACCGAGTCCTGCAGGGCCCGCAGCTCCGGTCCGGGATCGAGCTGCACGTAGCCGACGCTGCCGCCGGGCGTGTAATCCGGAGGGCGGCCGACCCGAAGGCGACGTTCGAGCTGCGCGGCGTCCTGCGGGCTCGCATCCCGGCGCTCCGGAACCACCAGGAGCGAGCGCCGCTCCCCGCCCTCCGCGCCCTGCGCCGTGACCTCGATGTGAGGCTGCACCTGATAGACGCCGCCGGCCTGACCCCGGATCAGCAAGCGTCTTTCGATCTCCCCCGGGACCGGCGGCGCGGGCGGGGCGACGCTCGGCCGCCACAGCACGCCGGTTCGGCCCGGAGCGACGGCCACGCGAACGGCCACCGGCCCGCTCGGCCGCTCGGCCGGAACGACGCGCAGCGTCGTCCGAGCGTCGGCGCGGCCCACCTCCAGTCGCGCGGGCACGCCCGGCCGCAGCTCGGCGAAAGCCTCGTCGGTGAGCCCCGGGTCGAGTCGCTCGCCCCCCAGGGCGACCAGCGTGTCCCCCACCTGCACGCCCGCCCGGTCGGCCGGGCCGTCCACGACCACCTGGGCGACGACGAGCTTCTTCGAGATGCTGGAGCACCGGTCCCGTACGGGGCTCCGGACCTGACACTCGATGACCGGATACACGGCGACCCCCAACCATCCGCGCGAGCCCGTCTCCTGGGCCGCGAGCCCCGCGGCCAGGAAGAGACCGAGAAGCGGCGTGACGGCGACCCTCGCCCCGGTGCCCGTCATCCGCCTCATCGGTACTCCAACGTCGTCGCCAGGTGGAGCGACCGGTTCAGCCTGCCGGCGAGCTCGTCCCGTTGCTCGACGAGCCGGAACAGCAGGGCGTTGGCCACCGGGTCGGCCGGATTCTCGCCCACGGCCTCCCGCGAGGCTCCGATCAGGGCGTCCAGGCGCGCCAGACGCTCCGCGGCGGACGCCGGGTCCAGACCCTCGGCCGTCTCCGTCGACGCGGGGGATCCCAGGCGCTCCAGCTCGGCCAGGGCCTGCCGCACGTGGGCGGCTTCGTCGATCTCCGTCCGCACGGCGGGGATCGCCTCCCCCGCGTCGCGGACGGCGAGCGTACCCGCCGGGCCGCTTCCGCCGGACTCGGCCGGGCCGGTCGCCGTGAGCTGCAGGCCGGCCAGGATGCCGCCCCCGAAGAGAAGGAACGCCGCGGCCGCCTGGGCGGGCCAGCGGCTCAGATAGCGGAACGCGACCGCGCGGGCTCCCGGGGCGGCCGTCCCGGCCTCCGCCGGGCCATGGGGCGCATTCTCTTCGGCTCGTGCGGGCCCGGAGACGAGCAGGCCCCGTTCCTCGAGCGCCGCCTCGATCCGTCCCCACTCGTCCCCCGGCGGCTCCGACTCGGACAGTCCCGAGAGCGCCATCCGCATCCGGCTGAGAGCCTCGAACTCGGCGCGGCAGCGCTCGCACGCGTCCAGGTGCGCGGTCGCCCCCTCGCTGCCCCCGCGGTCGTCCAGGAGGGCAGAGAGTCGTTCCGTGTCCAGATGCTTCAACTCGGGCTTTTCAGACATCGATTCCCGCTTCTTCGTTTCGTGTCGTCGAGGACGTCAACAGATCGCGCATCCTCGCCCTCGCCTTGTGCAGCTGGGATTTCGACGTTCCCGCCGTCACGTTCAGCCGTTCGGCGATTTCTTGGTGCGTCCAGCCCTCGACGTCGTGCAGGACCAGCACCTGCCGATATCCGGGCGGCAGACGGTCCAGCGCCCAGCTCAGCGCCCGTCGCGTCAAGATCCCGTCGTCGGGCGCGCGGATCGAGGAGTGAAGTCGCGCCTCGGCCTCGACCTCCGGCCGTCGGCTCATGCGCCGAAGCCGGTTCAGGGCCACGTTCGTCGCGAGGCGGTACATCCACGTGCCGAACGAGGCCTCGCCCCGAAACAGGTGCAGCTTCTCGAACGCCCGGATCCACGCTTCCTGCGAGAGATCCTCGGCCAGATGGTCATCGCCCGCGAGCCGCCGCACGACGCCGTACACCCGTCGCGCGTGCGCCTCGTACAGACGGCCCATCGCCAGCCGATCCCCCGCCCTGGCGCGATCTACGAGCTTCCGTTCGTGCAACCCCTCGCTCCCGGTTACGCCATCCTTTGGATACCCGGCCCCGAGCCCGGGTTGCCTGCCACCCGAGCCTCCGGCTCGCCGGTATCGCTCGACCCAGACAGCTCTCCGAGGCGGCGCATCAGCCAGGGGACGACGGCATGCGCGCCGAAGGCCAGGGCGATGCCGGCCGCGGCGTCGACCCCGTAGTGGAAGCGACCGTACACGGTCCCGAGCGCCAGGGCCCCGGCCGGCGCCGCCAGGAGCCAGAACCAGCGCCGATCGATCCGCCAGCACGCCAGGACCGCCGCCCACGAGGCCGCGATGTGGGAGCTGGGAAACGCCGTTCCCTTCGACGATCCTCTCTCGAGCACGGCGTGCACCAGCTCGAAGACCCTCCCCTCTGCCCCGGCCCCGGAGATCGGCGGAAACAGGTACCTGGGTCCCGCCACCGGCAGCAGCACGAAGACGACGTAGCTGGAGAAGAAGGCGAGCGCGATCTGAAACGTGACCCGATGCAGACCCGCCGCGCCACGGGTGACGAAGACGCCGAAGAGAGCGGTCGGGACGATCAGATAGTAGGCGAAATAGCCCGTGTGGAGCAGCTCCGAGAGCCAGAAGGCGTCGAACCGGCGGGCTGCCTCCACGCTCAACTGGGCTCCGAAGACGGCTCGCTCCCATCCCTGGACCAGCGCGTCCAGATAACCGCTCGTCAGGAGCTGGTTCAGATGGGCCAGCTCGGCGTAGAGGACGGGGGTCAGAGCCACCGGATAGGCGATCCGGGCGAAGCGGGCCCAGCGGGCCCCGGGTAGCCTGCGTCTACCCAGGCGCAGGACGATCGCGACGGCCACGGCGTGGAGGGCGGCCGCGGCGAGTCCCGCGGGTCGAAGGGACAGGAGCGCGAGCGCCCCCGTGACGCCCAGGTAGGCGAC
>CAYMQZ010000014.1:0-18659 GCA_964392705.1 uncultured Gemmatimonadota bacterium | reverse complement strand
CTAGACCCAGCCTTCGGAACGGTACCACGCGAGGGTGCGCCGCAACCCCTCCGGCAGCGACACTTCCGCCTTCCACCCGAGCTCGCGCTCCGTCCGGCCCACGTCGCAGGTCCACGCATGACGCGCCAGGTCCCGGGCGCGGCGGCGATCGAAGGGCGGGGCCCGGCCGGTCAGCCTCCCGATCGCCTCGCCGAGGAGGCCCGCCGTCTCGTACAGGGCCGGCGGGAGGCGGAGGGGGCGCACCCGTCGGCCGCTCGCCTCCTCGAGAGCCCGGCGGACCTCGTCCCACCCGTAGCGCCGGGGCTCGGCCACCGGATAGGGTCCGAAGCCCCGTCGGCCCGGGCCGCCGGCCGCTGCCTGGCCCGCGGCGGCGTCGACGGCGGGCCCCGCGAGCCCGGCTTCGGCGGCCCGGAGCGCCGCCGAGGCCACGTCCGTCACGTAGACGGGCTGGATCGGCGCCGTCGTCGCGGGAACCGGGAGCCAGCCGCGGGTCGCGGCCCGGAACAGGGGCACCATGTCCACGTCCCGGGGGCCGTACACGCCGGCCGGGCGGAGCACGACCACCTCCAGCTTCCCGCCCACGCGACCGAGCAGGGCCTCGGCCTCCCGCTTGCTGCGCCCGTAGGCGCTGGTGGGCCCGTCGGCGCCGTCGGGCCCCCGGGCGGCCAGGCTGCTGATGAACACGAGGCGCCTGCACCCGGTCTCGACGGCTGCCGCGGCCACCCGACCCGTCGCCTCGACGTTCACGGCCCGATACCGCGAGGGGTCCGGCGCTCGCGTGACGCCGGCGGCGTGCAGGACCACCCGCACGTCCCGGAGCGCGCGCGCCAGACCGGCCCCACTCTCCAGGTCGACCTCCACGATCTCGACGTCCAGCTCCTCCAGCCAGCGCGTGTCGCTGCTGGCCCGGACGGTGCAGCGCACCCGCCAGCCCGCCCCCGCGAAGGCGGCGGCCGCGTGGCTGCCGACGAACCCGGTGCCACCGGTGAGCAGCGCCGTGCGGGTCATGCCCGCGAGTCGGGGTTCACGGCCCGGCCAGGGTGCGGGGCGTCCGTCAGAGGGCGACGTCGTAGAGGCGGTACCTCCGGTACACCTCCCCGCCCAGCCTTTCCAGCGGCTTCCGCATCGCCTCGTTGTCCTCCAGCACCCAGGAGAGCTCGGCGAACTCGATGCCCCGGGAGGCTCCCTTCTCGATCATGTCCAGATAGAGGAGCGCGTCCACGCCCTTGCCCCGGTACTCCTCGAGCAGGCCGAGGGTGATCACCCGCATGCGGCGGATCCTGCGGCCGTACCAGAGCGCTTTGAGGATCCCGAACGGGAACAGCCGCCCGTTCAGCTTCCGGAGCACCTGGTTGACGTCGGGCAGCGCCAGCGCGAAACCCACGGACCGCCCTTCCGGCGTCTCGGCGATCCGCGTCAGGTTCGGGTCCACGACCGGCTTCAGCTCCTTCGCCAGGAACTCGAACTCGGCGTCCGTCATCGGCACGAAGCCCCAGTTCCTCTCCCAGGCGCTGTTGTAGATCCGTCGGACCGTGGCCAGCTCCTCGTCGAACCGCTTCATCTCGAGCGGGCGGGTCGTGACGTCCGTGCGCCGACGGACGATGCCGGCGGCCCGGACCAGATACTCGGGAGGTCTCTGGTTGTCGATATAGTAGGCCAGCAGCGTCTTGACCGGACGCAGCCCGTGCGCCACCACGAGATCCTCGTAGAAGGGCGGGTTGTACGGCATCATGACGGCCGGCGGTCCGTCGAAGCCCTCGATCAGCAGCCCGGCGGTCTCGTTCGTCGAGAACGAGGCGGGCCCACGCATCGTCCGCAGCCCCCGGTCGCGGAGCCACGCGGCCGCGGCGTCCAGGAGGGCGTCGGCGACCTCCGGGTCGTCCGGGGTCTCGTAGAAGCCGAAGAAGCCCACGGGCTCCTGGTGGAACGCCTCGTGGTTGCGGTTCCGGATGGCCGCGATGCGTCCCACCGGCCGCTCCCCCCGGAAGGCGAGGTGCAGCCGAACCTCGGAGTGCCGGTGAAAGGGGTGGACGTCCGGATCCAGCATCCGGCGCATGTCGCGGACCAGGGGCGGCACCCAGTTGGGGTCCCCCCGGTAGAGGGCCCAGGGAAGGCGAATGAACGCCTCGCGCCCCTCCTTCGACCCGACCGGCCGGACCTCGACGGGCGCGCTCACCTCGCGCCCCGCGCCGGCCGGGAGGGAGGGATCGGCCGGAAGGCCGGGAGTCGGCGGGCGGCCGTCACACGACCTGGAGCTTCTTCCCGATCTGCTCGATCTGCTCCAGGACGAAGTCGAGCTGCTCGTCCGTGTGCGTCGCCATGTAGCTCGTCCGGAGCCGGCAGCTTCCCTCGGGCACGGCCGGGGGCACGACGGGGTTCGTGAACACCCCGGCGTCGAACAGCTCCCGCCAGAAGCGGAACGTCTTCTCCATGGGCCCGATCAGGATCGGAACGATCGGCGTCTGCGTGGGACCGATGTCGAAGCCGATCGAGCGGAAGCCGTCCATCATCTTGCAGCTGTTCTTCCACAGGCGCTCCCGGCGCCACGGCTCCTCGCGGATGATCTCGAGCGCCTTGAGCACGGTGGCCACGGCGGCCGGCGGCATGCTCGCGCTGAAGATGAGCGCGCGCGCGTGGTTCCGCAGGTACTCGATCACCTCGGCCGTTCCGGCCACGAAGCCGCCGATCGACGCGAAGGACTTGCTGAAGGTCCCGAGGATGAGGTCCACTTGGTCGGTCAGGCCGAAGTGCTCCGCGGTGCCCGCGCCGGTCTCCCCCAGGACGCCCACCGAGTGGGCGTCGTCCACCATGAGCGCCGCGTCGAACTCGCGGGCGAGCTCCACGAGGGTCGGAAGCTCGGCGATGTCGCCCTCCATGCTGTACACGCCGTCCACCGCGATCAACTTCCCCCGCTCCGGCTTCCCCGCCTCCAGCATGCGCCGGAGCATCTCCAGGTCCCCGTGGTTGAAGCGCTGGACCTGACCGAACCCGAGCCGCACCCCGTCCTGGATGCTGGCGTGGTCCAGCTTGTCGACGAAGACGGTGTCGTTCCGGCCGATCAGGGCGCCGAGGGTTCCCAGGTTCGTCTGGTACCCGGTGCTGAAGACGAGGGCGGCCTCCTTGCCGACGAAGTCGGCGAGCTGCTCCTCGAGCCGGTCGTGCAGATCCAGGTTCCCGTTGAGGAAACGGCTACCCGTGTTCCCGCTCCCGTAGCGCTCCAGCGCCCGCTTCGAAGCCTCGATGATCCGGGGGTCGTGCGTTAGCCCCATGTAGTTGTTGGAGCCGACCATCACCTTCTTCTTCCCCTCGACCACCACATAGGTGTCGTGGGACTCCTCGATCGGCACGAAGTAGGGGTAGAGGCCCGCACGCCGCAGCTGCCGGGACGTCTTGAAGCTCTCGCATTTGGCGAAGAGGTGCATGCCCCTCCTGCCCGTCGAGGAGACAGATTCGGAAGTGCCGGACGGTGGGCCGGCGGCCTCCTCGGGCCGCCCGTCCGCCCGCTCTACGATGGGGTCCGTCGCCGGGTGTCGCACTCGCGAGAAGCTACCCGCGACCAGGGGGCGCGGCAAGCAAGTCCAGGAGGCGCGGGCCAGCGGGCCGGCCGGGTCTTCGTCGGACCGTCAACCCCCTTCGGCCGCGGTCCGTCCCGCCTCCTGGACCATGCGGGCGACGTCCTCCAGCAGCCGCCGGGCATCGTAGACGATCCCGTCCTTGATCGTCCAGCGCACGCCGCCGACCCGCACGACCTCTCCCGTCTCCTCGTCCAGCCGGATCGTGCCGGTGCCGTACAGCACCTTCAGGTCCTGGAGCGGGTTCTCTTCGACGACGACCAGGTCCGCCAGCTTTCCGGGCTCGACCGACCCGAACGGCGGACGTGTCCCGCGGGGCCGGTGGAGCGTCTCGGCGCCCCACAGCGTCGCGGAGCGGATCACCTCGAGCGGATGGAACCCCGCCTCCTGCAGGAGCTCCAGCTCCCGGATGTAGCCGAAGCCGTAGATCTTGTAGATGTAGCCCGCGTCGGAGCCCGTCGTGACCCGACCTCCGCGGTTCTTGTAGTCGTTCAGGAAGTCCATCCAGATGCGGAAGTTCCCCTTCCACGCGATCTCGTCGGCGGTGGACCAGCGGAACCAGTAGGAGCCGTGGCTCTCCCGGCTCGGCTGGAAGAACCGCCACAGCGAGGGGAGGGTGTACGTCTCGTGCCATTCGGCCTCGCGCGCCCGCATCACGTCGCGGTTGGCCTCGTAGATCGTGAGCGTCGGGTCCAGGACCAACCCCGACTCGAGGAGTTCCCCGATGACCGCCTCGTAGTGGGGACTCCCGCGCTCGGCGGCCTGGTGCCAGAGCCGCCCGGCCCGGGCGAAGCGGTGGTACTCGTCGTTGTAGTTGAAGTCGGTCGGAAACGCCTGGACCGTCCGGTCGTCGAACAGCGCCTCCGGGAGCCCGTACCAGTGCTCCAGCGTGAGCAGCCCCGCTCGCGCCGCGTCCAGCGCATCCGTCCGGGCCACGCCGAGCTGCGTGAGGTGGGCGGCCGTCCCGAGGCCCCGGGCCTCGGCCTCCTCGAAGATCGCGGCCGCGATCCCGGGGTCGTAGGTGTCGCGCAGCTTGATCCCGTCGACCCCCCGGGCCTCGAGCGCTCGCACCCACTCGCGCGCCTGTTCGGGCGTCCGGATCGGCTCCTCCCGGCCGGCCCCGACGCCCGCGTAGGCGAAGATCCGGGGAGCCACGATCTCGCTCGCGGCGCTGCGGGCCCGTTCGCGCAGCGTGAAGTCCAGACCGTTTCCGGAACCCGGATCCCGGATCGTCGTGATGCCGTGACCCATCCACAGCTTGTACACGTATTCGGCCGGCGTCCCCTGACCCACCCCACCGATGTGACCGTGGAGATCGACGAACCCGGGAAGGACGTACCCACCGGTCGCATCCAGCACCCGCGTGCCCTCGTCCACCTCCGCCGGCCCGGAGCGGTTGCTCGGGTCCGAGCCGCGGATCGAGACGATGCGGTTTCCCTCGACGACGATGTCGACCGGGCCGCGGGCCGGGGCGCCGGTGCCGTCGACCAGGATGCCTCCCCGGATCACCAGCCTCTCGAACGGACCCTCCCCCTCATCCGCCCGCCGGTCGGGAGCCGGCGTCACGTGACGTGGGCGGGAGGGTTCCTGCCCCCCGGCGACGCTTGTCCAGGACAGGCCGGAGAGACAAAGTGCGAAGGCCGCGACGGCGCGAACGGCGAGGGATGACATCCGGGCTCTCTCCTCTGCGGGTGCGGATCTCCGGGCCGGTCCCCGGGCGGGGGAACGCCCTCTCGCGTCTCGTCGGCCGAAGGTAGCGGAGGCGCCGCCGGCCTGCACCCGCCGGCGCGCGAGCTCGATGCCAGCCGCACGGCCGGAGGCACATGCCCGACGAGGCCGAATACGACATCCTAGCGATAGGCGGCGGAACCGCGGGCCTGGTCACCGCGGCGGGGGCCGCCTCGCTGGGCGCCCGCACGGCGCTCGTCGAGCGGGACCGCCTCGGGGGAGAGTGCCTGTGGACCGGCTGCGTGCCGAGCAAGGCGATGATCGGCTCGGCCCGCATCGCGGCCGCGCTGCGTCGCGCCGACCTCTTCGGCCTCGAAGCGATCGACCCCACCGTCGACGGGGGCTCGGTCCTGGCGAGCGTCCGCGAGGTGCGATCGCGAATCCAGCCCCACGACGACCCCGAGCGCTTCCGTGCCATGGGGGTGGACGTGATCGAGGGGGAGGCCCGCTTCCGCTCGCCGCGGGAGATCGAAGTGGAAGGCCGGTCCCTCCGAGCGCGGAAGTTCGTGATCGCCACCGGTTCCCGACCCGCGATTCCGTCGATCGAGGGCCTCGAGGAAGTCGGGTATTTCACGCACGAAACCGCGTTCGACCGCGACGGGATCCCCGGCTCCGTGACGATCGTGGGCGGCGGCCCGATCGGCGTGGAGTTCGCGCAGGCGTACCGCAGGCTCGGCGTCGAGGTGACGGTGGTCGAGATGGAGGACCGCCTCCTTCCGGGCGAGGATCGCGACCTCGCCGGCCGTCTACGCGACATCCTGGAGCGAGAGGGCGTGCGCGTGCTGACGAGCGCGACCGTGCGGCGGGCCGCTCGCGCCGGGGACGGCCGGGCGACCCTCCGGGTGGCGATGCGCGCGGGCCGGGCCGGGGCCGAGGCCTCCGGCGGGCGCGACGAGACCGAGCTTCTCCGGTGCGAGGCGATCCTGGTCGCGGCCGGGCGGCGCGCGAACGTCGAGGAGCTGGAGCTCGAGGCGGCCGGCGTCGAGACCGGGCCCGAGGGCGTACGAGTGGACGATCGGCTGCGCACCCGGCAGGGTCACATCCTCGCGGCGGGCGACGTGATCGGAGGGTTGCGGTTCACCCACGTCGCGGACCACGAGGCCCGGGCGGTCGTCCGGAACGCCCTGTTTCCCTTCCCGTCCCGCGTGGACTACGAGGGAGTCCCGTGGTGCATCTACACGGATCCGGAGTTGGCCCGGGTCGGTCCGACGGAGGCCGAGGCGCGCGAGCGGCACGGCGACGGGATCCGGGCCTACACCTTCGGGCTGGAAGAGCTGGACCGCGCCATCGTAGACCGCGCGGCCGAGGGTTGCGTCAAGCTGGTGACCGACGCCAGGGGCAGGTTGCTGGGCGGTCAGATCCTCGCGGCGAGCGCGGGCACCATGGTGGCCGAAGTCGCGCTTGCCGTGAAGCACGGCCTCCGCATCAAGGCGCTGTCCAACCTGGTCCACCCCTACCCCACGATGAGCGAGGGCGTGCGCAAGGCCGCGGACGCCTACTACCGGGCCAAGCTCACGGATCGTACGCGGCGCTGGTTGGGGCGCTATTTCTCCCTCGCCCGACGGCTCGACATCTGAGCTCAACCCGTTCGCCCGGCGGCGCGCTTGTCACGGGGGCGAGGTTCGCCACAATCTCAGGGACGACGCACGAGCGGCGGGATCGTGGAAGGATCGGAGGCGATGGGCGGCCGGAGGAGAGGCAGCAGCGTGAGGGAGAGCGGCGGAGACCCGATGCGGCCGGGGAGGGCGGGCCGGCTCGCGGGCACCGGGGGAGTGGTCGCGCTGGCGGCCGCCTGTGCCTCCGCCCCGCCGGCGCGTCCCGCGCCGGTTCCCGTGGACGATCCCCCGACCGTGATCATGTCCGGCGAGGGCCGCTTCGATCCCACGGCGAGCCTGGAGGGTCCGCCCTCGGTGACGCCGCCGGCGCCGTGGATCCCCCCCGTCGTGAGCTGGAATCCATCCGACCCCGTCGAGGGAAACGCGGTGGCCGTGCACCTCCGCCGGTTCCAGGTGGGCCGCGAGCCTCTCTTCGTCGACGCCGACCTGGACGGCGTGCCCGTGCACCTCGCCCCCACGCCCTGGGGCTGGTTCGGCCTCGGGGCATTGCCGATCGGGAGCGCTGGACGGCGAACCCTCGCCATCCGGTTGGGCGTCGCGCCCGATTCCGTCGACGAGAGGCTGGTGTCGTTCGAGGTGCAGGAGCGGGAATGGCCCACCGCGCGGCTCCGAACCGCCTCCCGGACCCGCGGTGTTTCGCCGGAAGTGCGGGCGCGGCTCGATCGCGAGCGGCAGACGATCCGGGCCACCGTGGAGCGCGTCACGCCCGACTGGCTGGCCGTCGACGGGTTCGCTTGGCCCCGGCGCGATCGAATCACGAGCCCGTTCGGGCAGCGCCGGGTCTTCGAGGGCGAGGTCAGGAGCCTCCATCTCGGCCTCGACGTGGCCGGCCGCACCGGGTCTCCGGTCCGCCCCGCGGCGGCGGGGCGCGTGGCCCTCACCGGCGGCTTCCTGCTCCAGGGAAACGCGGTGTACGTGGATCACGGGCTGGGCGTCTACACGGCGTACTTCCACCTCTCGAGGATCGATGTGCAGGAGGGCGACTTCGTGACCCGCGGGGATCTCGTGGGACGCGTCGGAGCGACGGGTCGGGTGACCGGGCCGCACCTCCACTGGTCGCTCTACGTGGCCGGCCAGAGCCTGGATCCCCGAAGCCTTCTCGACCTCTCACTGGTCCCGGAGCCCGAAGCGCGGGCCGCGGCGCGGGGGGAGGGGCGATGAGTCGAGCGGTCCTTCGCGGAGGAAGGCCGTGAAGCTCGCCCTCATCCTCGGGGGCGGCGCCTCCCTCGGCACCTACGCGGCGGGAGCCGTCACCGAGCTCCTGCGGGCGCTCGAGCGGGACGCCGGGAGCGAGCACACGATCGAGGTCGTCGCGGGCTCCTCGTCCGGCGCCCTGACCGCGGCGCTCGCCGCGCGGACCCTGGCCGTGAACCCCGGCGTGCTGCCCTGGCTGGAGAAGGTGTGGGTCGAGGCGGCCGACGCCGACCACCTCCTGAACCCCGGGCGCGAGGATCGCTCCGCGCCGCTCGACTCGGGGGTGATGGAGGCGATCAGCCGGGCGCTCGTGACCGCCGAGCCGGCGTCGGACGACAGGCCGTCCACGGCCATGGGACGCCAGCTTCGCGTGGGCATCGCGCTCTCCAACCTGGACGGGGTTCGATACGAGCTTCCCTACGGCTGCCTGAACGTTCCGGCCCGCTCCTACGCGACCCGCCTCCACAGGGACTGGGTCGAGCTCGAGGTGCCCCGGGGCGTCTCGGCCGATCACCCCGTATGGGAGCGCATGCGCGCGGCGGCCGTGGCCTCGGCCAGCTTTCCGCTCGCCCTTCCTCCCAGGGCGCTCCGGCGAGAGCGTGGTGAGTATCCCGGCGGCTCGCTGCCCGGGGATCCGGAACGGGAGGCGGTCGAGATGTGGTACGCCGACGGCGGCCTGTTCCACAACGAGCCGCTGGGGCTGGCCAGGCGGCTGGTCGAGCGGTTCCCGGACCACCGGACGGAGGACTGGCGTTACGTGCTCGTCGATCCCTATCTGGAGAGCGAGCCGGAGGGAGGGGGCGGCGGCCGCGCCCCGCCGACCTCGCCCGCCGGCGTGGCCGATCGGCTGGCGCGGGCGGCGCTCGGCCAGGGCGCAGCGCTCGACTGGATCCGGGCGAACCGGGCGAACGCGCGGCTCGAGATCCTGCAGGCCCTCGTCGAGCGGCTACCCGAGCTCGGCGACCGGCTGTGCGACCCGGAGGCCGTGCGCATCGGTCGCCGGATCGGAGAGCTGGCGGAGCGCGTGGCCGAGATGAAGGTGGCCGTCCGCCGAAGGGAGCTCCCCTCCTCGGAGGCCGATCCCGTGGTCCGGTACCTGGACGAGAACCTGGCCCGAATCTCCCACGATCCCCGCTTCGCCTCCGTCCTCCAGAGGGTCGAGACCCGGGCCGCACGGACCCGCCTGGCCAAGCTGATCTTCATCCTCGAGGCGGCGGGCGGACTCCGCGACAGGGAGCCCATGCCCCTGTACCTGGTCGCGCCCCCGGCGGAGGGCGGGCTGAGCGGCGACTTCATGGCCGGCTTCGGCGGTTTCTTCCATCGGGCGTGGCGCGAGAACGACTTCCGAGCCGGGCGCCGGGACGCGAGGCGCATGCTGGAGGACGGGCTCGGCCGCGCGATCGACTATCGCCCGGATCCGGACGGCGCGTACCGCGTCGATCCGATCGAGGCCGGATTCCGGAGCATCCCTCCCCCGGCGCGCCGGAAGCTCGACACGTTCGTGGAGAGCGAGGCGGAACGCGCGCTGGACGACCTCGATCCGGGCCTCCTGGCCTCCCTCCTGGCGCCCGTGTGGCGACCGGCCGTGCGTCGCTGGGCGACGCGGCGCATCTTGGGGGCGTTGGAGAGGCTGGGCTAGAAACCTGTCGAAGAATCCCAGCGGGTCGTCGAGGAATCTCGACGGGTCACCTCTGAGGGAGCGAGGAGAATGGCGGAGGAACCCTCGAAGCGCCCCGACACCGGACCCGGCGGCGATTCCGACTCGGGCCCGGACGCGCCAGCGGCTTCGATCGCCGCGCGCCGGAGCCCATGGATCGGGATCGTCGCCGCGCTCCTGGTCGGGATCGTCGCCATCTACATCTGGAAGCTGGTGGCCGTGAGCGATGTACGGGGGGAGATGGCCGCCGCGCGCGACTCGCTGCAGGAGCGCTCGCTGCGCGCGTTGGACGAGCGCACGCACGAGCTGCTGCGCCTGAGCGTGGTCCCACTGGGCTGGGCGATCCGCTCCGAGATGCTCCGCCGCGACTACCAGAGGGTGGACGCGTTTCTCGCCGAGTTCGTGCAGGAACCCGGCGTGAGGCGCGCCGTGCTGGGCATCCCCCGTGACTCCATCCTGGTCTCGAGCGACAAGAGCATCGAGGGCGAGGCGTTCTCGGCCCACTTCCCCGGCGAGCTGCTCCGCCTGAACGAGCCCGTCGTGGCGGAGCGGGACCCTCCGGACGCCGGCTACCGCATCGCCGTCCCCATCCTGGGACCCACCCGCTCGCTGGGCGTGCTCGTGGTCGACTATCGGCCGGAGCAGGAGCCCCTCCGGCCCCCACCGACGCAGCCTTAGCAGCCTCGGACGACGGCCCCGCGGCCTCGGAGCGGTGCGTCACGGCCCCGCGGCCGCGGACCCACCGGAGGAGCTCGAGTGTGCCGCTCAGGCGGGGGCGGCGACCACGCCTCCCGGCTCCCAGGCCACGATCCGCCCCTCGATCGCCGAGGCCACGCAGGTGAGCGGGCTCGCCAGGTAGACCTTCCCGGGGCCGCTGCGGCCCGGAAAGTTCCGGTTGATCGAGCTGATCGTCACCTCGTCCGCCGAGCGACTCACGCCGGGTCCGGCGTTGATGCAGGCTCCGCAGCCCGGCGCCAGCACCTCGAACCCCACCTCCCGCAGCGCCTCATCGTGGCCCATCTCCCGGCAGTACGCCTCGACGTCCACCGAGCCGTACTGAGCGTACGCGCGCACCCGGTCCGGGATGCGCCGCCCGGCCTCGAGCGCCTCCCGGGCCACCCGCGCGTACATGTCGAAGTCCTCGCGCTTGCTCCCGGTACAGGATCCGATGTACACGATGTCCAGCGGCACCCGATCGTCCGGCCCGAGCTCCGAGATCGGGACGCCGTTTCCCGGGTCGCCGGGACGGGCCACCAGCGGCTCGACCGACGACGCGTCGATCTCCAGCGTCCACTCGTATTCGGCGCCCGGGTCGCTCCGGAGGCCCTCGAGCCTGGCCCCGATCTCCTCCGCGTCCAGGCCCCGGTGCTCGGCCAGCCAGGCGACCGTCGTCTCGTCCGGCGCCACGATCCCGGTGAAGGCGCCGATCTCCGCGCACATGTTCGTCAGCGTGGCGCGCTCGTCGAGGCCCAGGCTCTCGATCGCCTCGCCCGTGAACTCGACGATCTTCCCGATCGCCTCGCCCTGCTTGACGGACGCACGGCGGAGGATCTCCAGGACCAGATCCTTCGCGGTGACGTTCTCCGGCAGCCGCCCCCGGACGCGGATGCGGACCGATGGCGGCACCACGAGGCGGACGTCCCGCGTCGCCCACGAGTTCACGATCGCCGAGGTGCCCACCCCGAAGGCTACCGCCCCGAGGCAGCCGGCGTGCGGAGTGTGGGAGTCGCTCCCCACGATCACCTGCCCGGGCAGCGCGTACCGATCCTGGATCATGACGTGACAGATCGCCTCGCTGCCCACCCGGTCGCCGAGCTCTCCATGCAGGCGGATCCCCTGCGCCGCGGCGAACTCCCGCTGTCGCTCGTGCAGGGCGTGAGCGGCGTCCAGCAGCCCCTTCCGCTTTCGCTCTTCCGTGATCACCTGGTCCAGGAAGGCCAGGTGGTCGCGGAAGAAGAGCACGCTCTCCTTCTCGTTGACCTCCGCATCGCCGGCGAACTCCTCCCAGAACGTGGAGGCCATGGGGGTCACGTACTCGTGGCTGAAGCGGATGTCCGCGCGCACGAAGCCCGTGTCGCCCGGCGCGACGGCCGGGACGCCCACCTCGTCCCGCGCCAGGTCGGCGACCCAGTGGCGCGCCAGGATCTTCTCCGCCACGGTCATCGGCCGCTCGCCGGGAGTCCGGATCTCCGGCACCTGGACCCGCCCCTTGAGCCGGGCCACCGCGTAGTCCAACAGACCTCCGTACTCCACGATGTCCCGCTGGATGCGATCCGCGTCGCCGATGAACGCGTCGAGCGGAATCTCCTCCCCCCGGCGAATCCTGTCGATGAGCGAGAAGTCGGTGGAGACCAGCACACCGAGGTTCTCGCAGTTCTCGCGGTAGATCCGCTCCACGTTCTCGGCGATCACCACCCGGATCCCCGCGGCCCGTTCTGCGTAAGGCGACGCCTCGCGGCTCGAGCCCTTGCCGCGGCGCTTGCCCGACACCGAGGCCACGAAGCCACCCCGCTTCACCTCACCCTTCCCGACAGGCCGCTCGCCCCGGCATTCGAGCCCGACGTACGGATACTCGCCCAGCGTCTCGTCGAAGTGATAGCACACCCAGGCGGGCGTGATCTCGTCGGTGCTGATGTCGTCGCGCAGCGCGATGGAGGGATCCCACTCCAGGTCTTCCCCCTCGAGCTGGCGGCGGATCAGCTCCGGATCCTCGGTCAGGAGGAGGACCCGGCCCCGGAGGCGCACCGTCCGCGGCCGCCGCTCCACCTCTCGTTCCAGCAGCTTCGTCAGCATCGGGCTCGAGCTGGCAGTCGTTTCGTCTTTCGCCCGCGCACCCTGCCGTCGCCCGCGGACGACCCCGCCCGGGCGAGCCCCGGGCGAGGGCCGCATAATAGGCGGGACGCGGAGGCGCGGCGAGCCGCCGCGCGAGCCGCTTGCACGGGCGCGGGCATGGGTCGACCTTGCGACGAGAGCGCCGCCCACCGGTCAGCAGGAGCGCCATGGATCCCCGAAATCCGCCGTCGATGGTGGTACACTTCTATCGGGCCGCGGTGCAGCATGGCGACGTCTGGCGGCAGCGGCTGGACACGACGACGAACTGGGCCGTGGTGACCACCGCCGCGGTGCTCACCTTCGCGTTCGGAAGCCCCAACACGGAGCACTTCGTCGTCCTCGTCGCGCTCGTCTTCGACTTCTTCTTCCTCTTGATGGAGTCGCGGCGCTACCAGATGTACAACCTGTGGCAGCGCCGCATTCGGGTGCTGCACCGCTTCCTGATCGGGCCCGCCCTCATGGGTCGGGAGGGACCCCAGCCGTCCGAGCAGGAGCCCAAGCTGGCCGAGCTGGCCGTGGACCTGGGCCGGACGGTGCCGGCCATCCCGATGCTGGGCGCCCTGGGATACCGCATCCGCCGCAACTACGGACCCCTGGTCACGCTGGTGATCTTGACCTGGCTCCTCAAGCTCTACGTGCATCCGTTGACCGCACGGAGCCTGGCGGCCTACGCCGAGCGGGCGAGGGTCGGGCTGGTCCCGGGCCCGTGGATGCTTCTGGCGGTGGGGACCTTCTTCGCCTGCTTCGTCTATCTCGCGGTGCGCGCCCCCACCGAGCAAATGGAGGCGTGGCGCGAGCTCCCCGCCCCGATCGACCGGATCATGCCTCCGGGGATCCGGTTGCCGGGGCACGGCAGGCGGGCCGGAGTGGAGGGCCTCCGACCGCAAGAGCCGGGCGAGGAAGGGGCGGGCGGGGCCCCCGCCGAGGCACCGGACCGCGGATCGGGGTCCTTCCCTCCGGGCTGAGCGCGGCGGCAGCCGGGCGGGGGCCGGAGCCCTGTCGGGCCGCCGCGATCACGGCGACGGCCAGAAAAGAGGGATGAGGATCGTGGCCGTGAGCAGGAGAAGCAGGTTCAGCGGCGCCCCCACCTTGAGGTAGTCCGCGAAGCGGTAGCCCCCGGGGGCGTAGACCATCGCGTTCGTCTGGTAGGCGAACGGGGTCGCGAAGCCGGCGGAGGCCGCGAACATGACGGCCACGAGGAGAGCGTAGGGGTTCATTCCGAGGTCGACGGCCGTGAGAATCGCCACCGGGGTCATCACCACCGCCGTGGCGTTGTTCGACATGATCGAAGTCAGCAGGGACGTGCACAGATAGAAGGCGGCCAGCGTGGGCACGGCGCCGGCCGGCGCGAGCGCCCCGGCGATCCCTCGCGCCAGCCACTCCGCCGCCCCCGTGCCGTCCATCGCCACGCCGAGCGGGATGAGGCCGGCGAGCAGGAAGATCACCATCCAGTCGAGTTCGGCGTAGATCTCCTCGAGCCGGACGCAGCCGGTGAAGACCATCAGGACCACCCCCACGAGGGCGGCGTGGAGGATCGTCACCAGACCGGCGCCGGCGGCGACGACCACCCCGGCCATGATCGCCGCCGCGAAAGCGGCGCGCGGGCGCGCCTCCGGAGGCCGCACTTCGCCCAGGAGCACGAAGCCCGGCTCGCCCGCCAACCCGTCCAGCGCGCGCGCGGGACCGTGGACCAGCAGGAGGTCCCCCACCTCGAACCGCACGCGGGCGAGCGGCCCCCGCACCGGGACCCCGTGGTGCTGGACGGCGAGCACGATACAGCCGTATCGCTGCTGGAAGCGCACGTCCGCGAGCGTCTGCCCGACCAGCGGGCAGCCCGGCGCGACCAGCACCTCGGCGAGCCGGGTGTCCTCCCGGTGGGGCACCTCCGGCCGCTCGCTCCGGGCCGCGGCCGTGGCAAGCCGCTCGCGGCGGGCCAGCCGCAGGAGCTGGTCCGAGCTCCCGCGCACGTAGAGCACATCGCCCTTCCGGATGTCCCGCCTCGCTCCCGGCGCCCAGATCTCGCGGTTCGGCTCGGCCCGCAGGATGCCCAGCACGGAAACGTCGTACAGCTCGCCCCACCGGAGCTCCGCCAGCGTCTTGCCCGCGGCCGGCGAGTCCTCGCCCACCTCGAGCTCCGTGACGAAGTCCCGAACCGTGTACTTGCGCGAGAGGTCGGGCACTCCCCTGCGGCGGGGGAGCAGCCGCCGCCCGAACGTGAAGAGGTAGAGCAGCCCGGCCGCGAGGTAGATGAGGCCGATCGGCGCGATCGAGAACATGCCGAGCTGTTCGAGCCCGCGGTCCCGAGCCATGCCGTAGACGATGAGGTTCGTCGAGGTCCCGATCAGGGTGACCGTCCCCCCCAGGATGGCGCTGTAGGAGAGCGGCATGAGGTAGAGGGAGGCGGGCTCGTCGGCCGCCTGCGCCAGCGCCAGGAAGACGGGGATGAAGACCACGACCACCGCGGTGTTGCTGAGGAAGGGCGAGAGGAGGCCCACGAGGAGACAGAAGAGGAGGAGCCGCACCCAGGAGGGGCCGAGCGGCGCCGTCCTCGCCCACCGGGCGATCGCCCCCACGAGCCCCGTCTTCACGAGCCCGAGGCTCAAGACCAGCATGGCGGCCACGGTGACGGTCGCCTCGCTGCTCAGCCCCGACACGGCCTCCGCCGGCGTGATGATCCCCCCGACCAGGAGGACGACGGGGATCGCGATCGCCACCTGGTCGATCGGGAAGCGCTCCGCGGCGAAGAGAGCCAACGCCCCCAGCACCACCAGGAACACGAAGGCGATCTCGAAGGTCACCGACGGTCTCCGGAACGGGTTGGGGGGTGCGCTGGCCGCCGGCTCGGTCAGGCGGCGCCGACGGGGTCGGCGGAGCGCTCCGGCTCGAAACCGTCCAGGGCGGCGAAGACATCCAGGGCATACGGAACCTTCCCGAACGGAGCGCTCACCTGCACGCCCTCCACGAGGCCCTTCACGTCGAGCAGCATCTCGCGGGCGATCGCGCAGCCCTCGGCCCGGGCCGCGTCCTTTCCCTCCTCCTGCGCCCGCCGCATCCGCTCCATGACGCGCTCCGGCACGTCGATTCCCGGCACCTCGTTGTTCAGGAACTCCGCGTTGCGGAGGCTGACCAGGGGCCAGATGCCGGCCACGATCGGGATGCGGGTCTCCCGCTTCTCGATCTCATCGATGAAGTCGACCAGGACTTCCCGGTCGAACACCGGCTGCGTGACCGCGAACTCGGCCCCGGCATCCACCTTCCAGTACCATCGCTCCAGCTCGCGCTCCCGGTCCACGGCTCCGGGGTTCACGCCGACCCCGATCACGAACGAGGTCGCGCTGCCGACCGGGTTGCCCCCGAGGTCCTGCCCCCGGTTGAGAGCCGAGACCAGGTTCGTGAGGCCGATCGCGTCGATGTCGAAGACGGCGGTGGCATCCGGATACGGCCCCATCTTCGGGGGGTCCCCCGTGATGACGAGGAGGTTGCGGAGGCCGAGCGCCTGCGCCCCCACGAGGTCGCTCATCATGCCGAGCAGGTTCCGATCCCGGCAGCAGTAGTGTACCACCGTCTCGATCCCGGCCTCCCGCTCGATGAGGGATGAGGCGGCGATCACGCCCATCCGCATCATGGCGCGGGCCCCATCCGGCACGTTCACCGCGTCCACACCGGCCCGCTGCAGCCACCGACAGGCCTCCAGCATCTCCGTTGGATCCGGTCCCTTCGGGGGCAGGATCTCCACGCTCGTGACCATCTCGCCGGCGGCCAGCTTCCGGCCCCAGCGGGACCGCTCGCCCAGGGGGACCGGCTCCACGCCCGTCTCCTCCGGCTCGGGACCGCTCACGGTGACCCGCGGGATCCGCGGCGCCACGGCCCGGATCTGGTTGGCCATCTCCCGGATGTGCTCGGGCGTCGTCCCGCAGCAGCCTCCTACGATCCGGGCGCCCACCTGGACCAGCTTCCGGGCGTAGCTCGCCATGTACTCCGGCTCGGCCAGGTAGAATTTCCTCCCCTGCACCTCGCGCGGGAGCCCGGCGTTGGGGATCGCCGTCACCGGAAGGTGGGTGGACCGCGTCATCTCCTGGATCGCCTCGAGCAGGAGGGCCGGGCCCACGCTGCAGTTGAGCCCCACGCCGTCCGCACCCCCCGTCTCCAGCTCGGCCGCGATCTGCTCCGGGCGGGCTCCGTAGGTCGTGCGGCCGTCGGTCTGGATCGTCATGAGCGCCAGGACGGGGAGATCCGCGGCCTCGCGACAGCCGGCGATCGCCTGCTCCACCTCGGCCATGTCGCTGAAGGTCTCTACGACGAACAGGTCCGCGCCGCCCTCGGCCAGCGCCCGGGCCTGCTGCCGGAAGATCTCCCGGGCCTCGTCCTCCGAAGTGGGGCCGTACGGCTCGATGCGGACCCCCAGCGGGCCCATGCTCCCCGCCACGAAGAGCTCCTCGCCCGCCACCTCCCTCGCCAGCGAGGCCGCGGCGCGATTGATCTCGGCGACCGCTCCCTCGAGCCCGTATCCCTTCAGCCGGATCCTGTTGGCGCCGAAGCTGTTCGTCTCGAGCACCTCCGCGCCCGCCCCCCGGTACGACTCGTGCACGTCCCGTACGAGGTCGGGCGCCGTCCGGCACAGGTCGTCGTAGCACTTGTTCAGGAAGACGCCGCGCCGGTAGATCTCGGTGCCCATGGCACCGTCGAACAGGATGACCCGTCCGCTCTCCAACGCTTCGCGAAAGCTCGGCATGCATGAAAGATAACCACCCCTCCGGCCCTCGGCCCGCCCCCTCCCCGTCGAGCACGCGCGGCGGCATGCCATCCGTCGTGGTCGTGGGCGGGACCGGCTTCCTCGGGGCCGCGTTCGTGCGGACCCTGGACGATCGCGGGCACCGGGTGGCGGTGCTCTCCCGGTCTGCCGCCCGGGTCCCGGAGCGCTTCCCCGGACGCCAGGTCGAGCCGCGCGAGGGCGACGTGAGGAGGATCGAGACGCTGGGCTCCGCCTTCCGGGGCGCACGGACCGTGATCCAGTGCGCGCAGTTTCCGGGATTTCCCGTCGAGGATCCGGCCCGCGGGCGCACCTTCATGCGCGTCGATGCGGAGGGGACGGCGAACGTCGTCGCGGCGGCGCGAGAGGAGGGCGTGACCAGGGTCGTGTACCTCTCGGGCGCGGGCGCGGACCCGGACGCGGCCGAAAGCTGGTTCAGGGCGAAGGGGATCGCCGAGACCGCCGTTCGCTCGTCGGGGCTCGCCTACGCCATCCTGCGCCCCTCCTGGGTATACGGCCCCGAGGACCGCAGCTTGAACCGGTTCGCCGACCTCATCCGCCGCGTCCCGCTGCTCTTTCCCCAGTTGGGCGACGGGACACAGAGTCTCAATCCGGTGTTCGTCAGGGACGTCGCGGGGGCGGTCGCGGAGTGTGTGGAGCGGGACCCCCTACGGTCGGCGACGCTCGAGATCGGGGGGCCGCTCACCTATACGATGGACGCGATCGTGCGCCTGCTCATGGAAGCGCTCGAGCGGCCGAAGCCGATCGTCCACGTGCCGCTCGGGCTGGCCCTGGTCGGGGCGGCGCTGCTCGAACCGTTGCCGGGACAGCTATTGTCGCGAGACGCCGTGCGGTTCGTCACGCAGGCGTCCGTGGCCGACAACCGAGAGCTGCGAAGGCTCTTTCCGGACCTGTCGCTCACGCCGATGCCGGAGGCCCTGCCGACCTACGTCGGAACGTGAGAGCCCCGGCCTCCTCCGACGGGTCGGCCGGGCCTCGGCCTGCCGACGGATCGTTCGTCCGTAAGGTCCGAGGACCGTGAGGCATTTTTCTTGCGAACCTACAGCCGCGCTTGCAAGATCGCCGTCCCCCGAGAATCATGTGTTTCCGTCGGGGGCTTCTCTTGCGGCTCAAAATGACGCATATTCCCCGCGGTGTAGTGTGCGTAGAGTGTGCGCCCGCGCATGGAGCCGTAGAAAGCGGGCCGCGTACGGGGTCGCCCGGACGCGTGACCATACCTGGAAGCTCACGGGCGGTTACTGACAACCCAGGAGGTAAGCGATGATGTTGGGGTACAAGAAGTTGGGTGG
>CAYMQZ010000013.1:0-30223 GCA_964392705.1 uncultured Gemmatimonadota bacterium | reverse complement strand
CGTAGACCACCCGCAGGGAGGCCCCGATCGCATCCCGGTTGCCGGCCGGCCCCTGGAGCCGCACGCGAAGCCCGCGGCTCGCGCCCGCGTTCCGGTACAACCGCGTCTCGTACCCGTTCTGCGAGATGGCCAGGTCCAGCCGACCGTCGAGGTCGAAGTCCGCCAGCGCCACGGCCCGCTGGTCGCCGTAGAGCGCGATCCCACTGGCGCGGCCCGGCACGGCCTCCAGCCCTCCCCTCCCGTCTCCACGCAGCCACAGCCCGCGACCCGCATCGTAGCGCGGGCTGTCGGGATCCGTCGCGAAGAAGTTCTGGGCGAGGACGAGGTCCTCGTGCCCGTCCCCGTCCAGATCGGCCACGGCGGCCCCGAAGGCGGGCGCCCACTGCGCCGGCGGGGGCAAGGGCCGCGTCTCCCAGCCTCCTTCCCGGCTCAGGAAGAGCGTGTGCTCCAGGGTCGTCGCCTCGTAGACCTCCGCGCGGCCGGCGGCGCCGCCCAGCAGGTCCCGGACCGAAGCGCCGGCGTATTCGGCGTGGCTCGCCGGCAGGTCGATCGCGGGCAGGCCGCGCCGCAGCCGGTCCAGCCCCACGATCGGGGCCCACCCGCCGACCCGCGGGTCGCGCCGGGCCTCGACCAGGTCGAGCGATCCGTTCCGGTCGAAGTCCCCGACGTAGAGCCGCAACGGATCCTCCGGCTCCGGGTCGTACTCGGTGTTCCGGCCCCACGAGGTGGCCACCACGTCCGGACGGCCGTCGCCGTTCAGGTCGCCGGTCGCCAGCCCGTTCCACCGCCCGGCCGGCGCCGGCAGCGCGGGCCCCGCGTCCGCGACCAGGCGGCCTCCGCGGTTCCACAGGGCCCGCACCGGCCCCCAGTCGTGAGCCACAACGAGGTCCGGCGCCCCGTCGGCGTCGAGGTCCGAGAACGTGGCCGCCGCGACCGGACCCACGCCCTCCGTCGGAAGGGTGAGCTCCGTCTCCCGCAGCTCTCCGCCGGCAGCGCCGAGGAAGAGGCGGGAACGGCCGGGGCGGGGGTATTCGCCCGGCACGACGCGGCCCGCGACGAAGAGGTCCAGATGTCCGTCCCCGTTCACGTCCGCCGCGGCCAGCGCCCCCGTGGCCGTCGTGCCCCCCGGGATCGCCGGCCCGACTTCGGCCGCGGCCCGGCGTCCCGCCAGCGCGCCCGCCGGCAGGGTGATCCGCAGCGCCCCGGGGAGGGCCCGCGCGCGCTCCGCGTCGGGCGCCTCGTAGCTGGACAGGCCCACCCACAGCGTCGCGCCGCCCGCCCCGTCCGGCCGCGCCACGATGGCCGTCTGGTCCAGGGGAGGCGCGTCGCCCCCCAACAGGACCCGCGCCAGGCGCCCGTCGTCGTTCCGGTACACCACGGGCGGCGCGCCGCCGCCGGACCCGATCACGAGGTCCGGATCGCCGTCCGCGTCCAGGTCGTGCCACGCCAGCCCCGGCCCGAAGCGGCCCAGCCGCATGGGGAGCAGGGGCTGCCGCGCGAAATCATCGAACGGGGGCTCGTCGTGCAGGGGCGCGACCGCTTCCACGAGCCGGAAGTGCGGGGTGCGCGCCGCCTCCTCCCGGCCCGCTCCGGTCCCGCCTTCGGCCGTTCCGACGCCGGCGGCGGGCGGCGCTCCGCCGGCCGCCCCGCCCCGTCCCCCTTCGCCCCCCGGCTCCGGCTCGCGCACCTCGAGGAGCCGGTCGGGACGAGTCCGGAGCGCCGTGCGCGCTCCCGAGCGCCACTCCACCACGACCTCCAGGGAATCCGCCCCCCCGGCCGCGAAGCTGGCGAGCGGCTCGGACCCCGCCAGGTAGCCGCCGCCCGCCGCGATCGCCTTCGTCTGCTCCCCGCCGGGCCCGCCGCGCACGCGGATCGTCGCCCCGATCCCCCGGGTGTTCGGGGCCGCTCCGGCGAGTCGGATCGCGATCCGGGGGGCGGCCGCGTCGCTCCGCAGCAGGAGGGCCGGCCGGCCGAGCCGGTTCACCACGACGTCCAGATCCCCGTCGCCGTCCAGGTCTCCGAGCGCCGCGCCGTGGGAGATGTCGGCCTCGGGTCCGAAGCCCCACGCCTCGCCCACCTCTTCGAACCGCAGCCCGCCCAGGTTGCGGAACGCCACGTTGCTGAGCGGCAGGGGGTCGAAGAACAATAGGTTCCGCCGCCAGTCGACGATGAAGCTGCGGCGCACCCGCTCGAGCGCGTCCGCGTCCATCATGTCCCGGACGTGACCGTTCGGGATGAGGAGGTCCTCCCACCCGTCGAGATCGACGTCCACGAACAGGCTCGACCAGGACCACTCCGAAGCCTCGACGCCCGCCAGACGCGCGAGCTGCGCCCACGAGTCGTCCCCCCGGTTCACCAGCAGGGCGTTGTGCGGCACCTGCTGGGTGCCGCGGACCTCTCCGGGCAGCGTGCGTCGCATCCGGACGACCGGCACCTGCGTCTTCCGCAGACGCGAGGACCGGCTCAGCATGTCGGCCGTGAAGATGTCCACGTGGCCGTCCCGGTCCACATCCCCGAAATCCACGGCCATCGTCGAGGCGCTGGTCGAGCGGATCGCCCACGGCGAGACCTCGCGGAACGTGCCGTCCCCCTGGTTCATCCAGATCCGGTCCGGGCTCTCCAGGTCGTTGCACACGTACAGGTCGGGGTCGCCGTCCCCGTCCAGGTCCCCGAAGCGGGCGGCCAGACCCCAGTCGCGCGGCGCCTCCTCGAGCGGCGCCCCTTCGGCGTCGCGGAAGCGGCCGGCCTCGAAGCCGGAACGGGTGAAACGGCCCGCGCCCCGGTTCAGGTAGAACTCGTCGCCCTCCCCGGTTTCGATCCTCCGGGGCTCGCCCCCCACCCACTCGAGCGTGTAGTGGTCCCGGAACTCCGGCGCGATGACGTACCCGTCCCCCTCCCGGACCACGGTCTCGGCGAAGCTGCGCTCCTGGGGCGCGAACAGGTCCACCACGGAGGCGGTCTTGTAGTTGGCCACGTACAGGTCCAGGTCTCCGTCGCCGTCCACGTCCGCCAGCGTCGCCGTGGTGGCTCCGGTTTCCCCTTCGAGCCCCGCCTCGATCGACGGCCGGAAGCGACCCTCACCGTCGTTCAGGAAGAGCTCCTTCGGGCCGCCCAGGGAGGTGAGGAGGAGGTCGAGATCGCCATCGCCGTCCACGTCCGCCAGGACGGCGCCGGTCGAGAAGCGGTCGGGCGCGGCCACGCCCGCCCGCTCCGTCACGTCCTCGAACCGCCAGTTCCCCAGGTTCCGGTACAGGACGTTCGGGCCGTCGAGGCGGGCGAAGTAGAGGTCGGGACGCTCGTCGCCGTCCACGTCGCCGACCGCCACCCCGGAGCCGTTCGTGCGCATCTGGTTCTCGAACATGCTCTCCTCGGAGAGCGCGTTCGCGAAGGAGACGCCCGACCAGGAAGACGGCACCGGCGTGAAGCCCGGGCCCTCGCCTCGCGGGACCGCGAGCGAGCGCCAGCGGTGGGATCCCTCGTCCGTCCACACGGCCGGCTGCTCGGGCGCCTCGAAAGAGGGGGAGCGGCAGGCCCCGAGACCGGCGGCCAGGAGGAGCACGCCCCCGTTGAGGACGAGGCCTGCGGTCCCGCCCCCGCTCAGAACTCCTCCAGCAGGGCCGTCGCCCGGTCGAGGAGCACGCGGTTCAGCGACCTCCAGCGACCCACGACCTCCGAGTCGTCCCATCCGGCCATCCGGGCGGCGCCGAGACCCTCGCCGGCCGGAAGCGGATGCCCCTCGATGAAGGCGCGCACGTCGCGAAACGCCGCGTGCACCCGCTCGTCGACCCCTCCCTGCAACCCCTCGAGCCGCAGGGAGAGCTCGCGCCACCCCTCCCTCGACGCCGGGTCCACGGCGATCCGCGGCACCCGCGCCCCGCGCCGACCGGACGCGACGGCGGACCACGGATCATCTTCGCCCCCCGACACGGGAACCAGCCAGGCCGTCTCGAGGCCCTCCTGCGCGAAGCGCCGGAAAGCCTGGAGGCGGAAGAACTGGCCGAGGACGGCCTCCTGCTGCGCCCGCATCTGCTCCCGCATCACGCGGCTCATCTCCTGCATGTGCTCCTCCTCCCGTCCGGCCAGCTCGCGGAGGAGCGCGTTGCGTTCCGCGTCGGACCCGGCCGCGGGCCACAGAGCCCGACCGGCCAGGGCCCCGGCCAGAAGACCGAGGAGAAGCGCGCTCGTCGCCGACCCGGCGGCTCCACGCCACCACCCCTCGCCCGATCCCCCGCCGGCGCCCACGCCTTCCGCCCTGCCCGTTAGGAGCCGGTCCGAGTAATGGGGCGAGCCGCGTTACGAGCGCCGCGGGGCCAGATCCAAGGCGGCGCGACGAGCGCGATGCCACAGCGCATCGTGGAGGAGCGCCGCGTGGCGAGCGGCAGCGAGCAACACTCGGCCGGAGGCCGAGCACGAAGGAGATGGCCCCGCGCCGCCGTAACCCTCCGGGCGCAGGGGGGTGGGCTGACGCCTTCCTCCGCTCGCTGCGCTCGCTTCGGGTGCGGGCCCATACTTCGTCTCTCGTCGTCGCCGATGGACAGGGACATCGCCTCCTCCTCGTTCCTCGTCTGGACCTCGCAAGACCCCTGCGCGCGGCCGCACCCCATTACTCGGACAGGCTCCTACAGCCCCGTGGGGTGCGGCAGGAACTCCCATTCCAGGTCGTAGCGGTCCGCCACTCGCGCAGCCAGGGCCTTCACGCCGAACGTCTCCGTCGCGTAATGCCCGGCGTAGATCACGTTGAGGCCGAGCTCCGTCGCGTCGTGGTAGGTGTGGTGCGCCCCCTCGCCCGTGATGAAGGTGTCCAGCCCCTCCTCCCACGCCTGCCGGATCATCGATCCGGCCCCGCCCGTGATGATGCCCACGCGACGCACGTGCTCCGGACCCCCGGGGATGACGAAGGGCCGGCGGTCGCACGCGCGCGCGACCCGATCCACGAGATCCTCCCGCGGGAGGTCGACGGCCGCCCAGACGCCGATCCCTTCCACCCCTTCGTGCTCCCCGAACCGTCCCTCCACCTCGAGCCCCAGCGCGGCGGCGAGCAGCGGGTTGTTGCCGACCTCCGTGTGCACGTCCAGGGGGAGGTGGGCGCTGTAGAGGGCCAGGTCCGCCTCCAGAAGCGCGCGGAGCCGCCGGTAGGTGATCCCGGCGACGGGCAGCGGATCGCCCCAGAAGAGCCCGTGGTGCACCAGGAGAAGCTGGCAGCCTCCCTCGGCCGCCATCCGGATCGTGGCCTGGCAGGCGTCGACGGCCGCGGCCACGCGCTCCACCGCGGAGCGGTTCTCGACCTGCAGTCCGTTCCGCGCGTCCGGGTGATCGGAGATCTCCCCCACGGCCAGCAGCTCGTCCAGGTACTCCACGATCTCCTGCAGCTCTACCACGGTCCCTGCTCGCCCTGTCCGGCGCCCGGCGGCGCCCCGCCGGTTCGTCGAGCCCGCGGGTCGCAGGGGGATCGCGGCCCGCCGGGGCGCGGCGGCCAGGCGAGGCGCGTCACTCCCACTCGATGGTCGCGGGGGGCTTCGAGGAGACGTCGTACACCACCCGGTTCACGCCCTCCACCTCGTTGATGATGCGGCTGGCGATCCGTCCCAGCACCTCGTGGGGGAACTCGAACCAGTCCGCCGTCATGCCGTCCCGGCTCGTCACGGCGCGGAGCGCCACCACCCACTCGTACGTGCGGGCGTCGCCCATCACGCCGACCGAGCGCACGGGCAGGAGCACGGCGAACGCCTGCCAGATGTCGTCGTACAGGCCGGCGGCGCGGATCTCCTCCAGGTAGATCGCGTCCGCCTCCCGCAGCAGCTCGGCCCGCTCCCGGGACACGGGCCCCGGGATCCGGATGGCCAGGCCGGGCCCCGGGAACGGGTGACGGCCCAGGATCTCCTCGGGCAGGCCCAGCTCCCGTCCCACCTGCCGCACCTCGTCCTTGAACAGGAACCGGAGCGGCTCGATCAGCTCGAAAGGCAGGTCGGGCCGCAGGCCGCCGACGTTGTGGTGCGACTTGATCGTGACGGATGGACCCCAGACCGACACCGACTCGATCACGTCCGGATACAGCGTCCCCTGTACGAGGAAGCGCGCGTCCCCGTGCCGCGATGCCGCCTCCTCGAACACGTCGATGAAGGCGTGTCCGACGATCACGCGCTTCTCTTCCGGATCCTCCACGCCCGCCAGCCGCCCCAGGAAGAGGTCCGCCGCGTCGACGATCTCGAGTTGCATCCCCATGTGGGCCCGGAACACGCGCTCCACGGACGCGCGCTCGCCCTTCCGCAGCAGCCCGGTGTCGACGAAGATGCAGACGAGCTGCTCGCCCACGGCGCGGTGCACGAGCGCCGCGGCGACCGAGGAGTCGACGCCCCCGGAGAGCCCGCAGATCACGCCCGCCTCGCCCACCCGATCCCGGACCGCCTCCACCTGGGAGGCCGCGATGCCGCCGGGGGTCCAGTCGCCCGCGCAGCCGGCCACCTCGAACACGAAGTTCTCGAGCAGCTCCTCGCCCCTGGGCGTGTGGACGACCTCGGGGTGGAACTGGACGCCGAAGATCGGACGGTCCGTCGCCCGGAAGGCGGCCACGGGGGCGGTCTCGGTGCGCGCGAGGACCTGGAAGCCCGGCGGCGGGGCCTCGAGCTGGTCGCCGTGGCTCATCCAGACGGGCGTGCGCGCCCCCGGCTCGAAACCCCGGAACAGCCCGTCGGCCCGGCACACCTCCAGGTCGGCCCGGCCGTACTCCCGTCGCTCGGCCGGACGCACCTCGCCCCCCGCCAGCTCCGCGATGAGCTGCATGCCGTAGCAGATCCCCAGAATCGGGATCCCCAGCTCCAGGACCTCCGGATCGACTCGCGGGACTCCCTCGTCGTACACGCTCGCCGGTCCGCCCGAGAGGATGATCCCGGCGGGCTCCCAGGCGCGGATCCACTCGGGCGAGCGGTCCGGCGGATGCACCTCGCAGTACACACGCTCCTCGCGGATGCGCCGAGCGATGAGCTGCGTGTACTGGGATCCGAAGTCGAGTACGAGAATCCGGCTCATGTGAAACGAGTCAAGTTACCTGCGTCATGGAACATACATGCGTCAATACGCACGAGCCCACAGGGCCTCGTGGGCCGCCGGCTCGCCGCATACCAGGCAACGCTCGGGCGGAGCCTCGGAACGGAACTCGGGATCGGGCAGGACCCGGATCGAGGCGCCCGTCTCCTCCTTCGCCTTCTCCTCGCACGCGTCGGCGCCGCACCAGCCGGCGTAGGCGAAGCCGCCCTCGTCCAGGCGATCGGCGAGCTCGCCGTACTCCATCAGGCCACGCGTCGAGCGCGCCTCCCGCCGCCGGGGGGCGGCTCGGACCAGCTCCCGCTGCATGTCGTCCAGCAGCCGAGGCACCGTGGCGAGCGCCTCGGCTTCCTTCAGGAACCGCTTGCGTTCCACGCCCTCGGCCGCGAACCGGCGCACCAGCACGACCCGTTGCTTCGACACGTCCTTCGGGCCGATTTCGATCCGAAGCGGCACGCCCCGGCGCTCCCACTCGTAGAACTTCGACCCGGGGCTCACCGTCTCCCGGTCGTCCAGGTGGGCCCGCACGTCGCGCGAGAGGACACCCTGTACGCGCGCGCACATCTCCAGGACGACCCGCTTCTGCTCCTCGTCCTTCCAGATCGGCACGATCACCGCCTGGTAGGGCGCGAGCCGTGGCGGGAGGACGAGGCCGTCGTCGTCGCCGTGCGCCATGATCAGCGCCCCGATCAGCCGGGTCGAGACGCCCCACGAGGTGCTCCACACGTGCTCGTGCTCGCCCTCCTCGGTCTGGAAGCGCACGTCGAAGGCGCGGGCGAAGTTCTGTCCCAGGTCGTGGCTCGTCCCCGTCTGGAGCGCCTTTCCGTCCATCATCAGCGCCTCGCAGGCGTACGTCCGGAGCGCGCCGGCGAAACGCTCGCTCGGCGTCTTCTCCCCGGTCACCACGCCCAGCGCCATCCACTCGTCCATGAACTCCCGGTAGAGCCCCAGGATCCGCCGCGCCTCCTCCTCCGCCTCATCCCGGGATGCGTGCGCCGTGTGGCCCTCCTGCCAGAGGAACTCGGTGGTCCGCAGGAACGGCCGGGTCCGCATCTCCCACCGCACGACGTTCGCCCACTGGTTGAGCAGCACCGGCAGGTCGCGGTACGACTGGATCCAGTCGGCCAGGATCGGCCAGATGATCGCCTCGGAGGTCGGCCGCACGACGAGCGGCTCCTCGAGCTCCTTCCCTCCCGCCCGTGTGACGACGGCGGTCTGTGGCGCGAACCCCTCCACGTGCTCGGCTTCCCGATCGAGCGCCGACTGGGGAAGGAAGAGCGGGAAGTAGGCGTTTTGATGCCCGGTCCGCTTGAACATCTCGTCCAGCCTGGCCTGGATCAGCTCCCAGATCCGATAACCGTACGGGCGGATCACCATGCAACCGCGGACCGGCGAGTGGTCGGCGAGTTCCGCCCGCTGTACGACCTCGTTGTACCAGGCCGAGAAGTCCTCCGACTGGGGCGTCAGCCCGCTCTCGTCGCTCATCCTCCGCCGCGCCCTTCCCGGCGAGCGCGCCTCATCCGGCGTCGCCGGCCGCGTCGGGGCGGAGCAGCTCTTCCAGCGGCACCTCGCGTTCCCTCCCCGTGG
The DNA here is from genome assembly GCA_964392705.1 of uncultured Gemmatimonadota bacterium. Lineage (GTDB taxonomy): Bacteria > Gemmatimonadota > Gemmatimonadetes > Palauibacterales > Palauibacteraceae > CAYMQZ01. Next base: position 21,595 of record CAYMQZ010000013.1, on the reverse strand, counting down.
CGAGCGTGCGCAGGGTCGCCGCGCCCCGGGCGGACTCCTCCGGACCGAGCACCACGGCCCGCTCGGCGCCCGCCTGATCGGCGGCCTTGAACTGGCGGCCCACGTTTCGCCCGCGATAGTCGAAGCTCACCCGACGTCCCCGCTTCCGGAGGGCCCGCGCGACGCGCAGGGCCAGCGGGCGCTCCGCATCGGTCACGTACACGACGAAGTCGTCCACGACGCCGGGACGCTCCGGCACCAGCCCGCGATCCTTGAGCAGCTCACCCAGCACCACGTCCCCCATGCCGAAGCCCACGGCCGGGAGGTCCACCCCTCCCAGCGAGGAGAGCAGGTCGTCGTAGCGCCCGCCGCCGCACACGGCCCGCAGCTCGCCCGTCCGCTCCCACACCTCGAACACCAGGCCGGTGTAATAGGCGAGCCCTCGCACGAGGCCGGCGTCGAACCGAACCATTCCCCCGAAGCCGAGCTCCTGCATGTGCGTGAAGAAACCACGGAGTCGGTCTCCCGCCGCTCGTACCCGGTCCACGTCGCCGTGCCGCTCCAGGAGCCGCTCCAGATGCAGCCCCGTGAGCTCCAGCACCCGGCGCGCCGCCGACCCCGACAACCCGGTCTCGGCGAGTCGCTCGAGCACCTTCTCCTCGCCCTCGCGCTCCGCCCGATCCAGGGCGGCGAAGGCGGCCGGAAGCTTCGGCTCCTCGACGCCCAGCTCGACCAGGACCGCGCCGATCAGCCGCCGGTCCGAGACGCGGGCGACCACGTCCCCCTCCCCGAGTCCCAGCCCCAGGCACACGTCGAGCGCGGCCGCCACGACCTCCGCATCCGCCAGCGCGTCGTCCTCGCCCACGATGTCCAGGTTCAGCTGGAAATGCTCTCGAAGGCGGCCCCGCTGGGGCCGCTCGTAGCGGAACAGCTGCGGGATCGAATACCAGCGGATCGGCTTCGGGAGCGCCGGCGCCCGGGAGGCGATCATCCGCGCGAAGGTGGGCGTCATCTCCGGCCGAAGCGCCACCTCGCGCCCCCCCTTGTCGGTGAAAGCGTACAGCTGCTCGACGATCGCTTCGCCCGACTTGCGGCTGTACAGCTCCAGCGGCTCGAGGGGCGGACCGTCGTACTCCTCGAACCCGTACCGCTCCGCCACATTCCGCCAGGCGGCGAAGATGTGGCTCCGAAGCGCCACGTCTTCCGGATAGAAGTCGCGAAAGCCGGGGAGGCCGGAAATGTCCATAGGGGGCGGAATGTACCCGCCGCGCGTCGCGACGGGCAAGAAAAATCCGGGGACCGCGGCACGATCCGGGACGCACGTCGCGCGCCCGGTCCGGCCCGCGGGGCGCGCCGTCAGGCGCGGGCGCCGCAGATCCGCTCGAAGGCCTCCGTCAGGTCCGTCGCGATCGCCTCCGCTTCGCGGCCCTCGATCTGGTGTCGCTCCAGCATGAACGCGACCTCGCCGCCGCGCAGGAGCGCGATGGACGGCGAGGAGGGCCGGTACCCGGTGAAATACTCCCGGGCGCGGGCCGTGGCCTCGTTGTCCTGGCCGGCGAACACGGTGACGGAGCGATCGGGAACCACGTCGTGCTGCAGCGCCAGGCGCACCGCCGGGCGCGCGTTACGGGCGGCGCAGCCGCACACCGAGTTCACCACCACCAGGGTGGTCCCCTCGCCGGGCAGCGCCTCGTCCACCTCTTCCCGCGTTCGGAGCTCCAGGACGCCCAGCTCCGTCAGCTCCTCCCGCATCGGTTCCACCAGCCTCGGATCGTAAAGCATGATCTCGCTATTCTCCCTCTCCCGGTGTGTCGCGGATCCGCGACGCCGTGCCAGCCACGGCGTCGGAGACCTCGAGATGGGCCAACGCATCGCCCACGGTGTGGACCGACCCGGTGACTACTACCGTGCCGCCTCCGGCGAGTTCACGGGCCCGTCGCAGCGCGGCGGCGAAGTCGAGCACGACCTCGCCCCCTCCGGGTACGAACCGCGTGGCTTCCCCGGGGTTCCAGCGTCGCCCGGCGGGCGCGGAAGGAGGAACCGTCAGGACCGCGCGATCGTCCCGAGCCAGGAGCGTGGCCGCCATCTCGGCCCAGGGCTTGTCCCCGAGGACCCCGACGAGGAAGACCACGGGGGTGGGAAGCGCGACGGCTTCCAGGGTCGCGCGCAGGGCGGCCGCTCCGGCCGGGTTGTGGGCGATGTCCAGCACCCACGTCCCCACGGGCCCTCTCAGGACGTGGAAGCGACCCGGCAATCGCGCCGCTACGACGCCCCGTCGCAGCGCGTCATCCGACAGCTCCAGACCGTCCGCCGCCTCCAGGCTCATGAGGGCGACCGCCGCGTTGTCCGCCTGGTGGGAGCCGACCAGAGGCGTGCGCAGGGCCAGGCCGGCGCGGCGGCGCGAGCGATACTCGAAGCGGGTCCCGGAGGGCGAGACCTCCACGCGGGTCACCTCCGCGTCGCGCCCCAGCTCGACCAGGGGGCTTTCCAGCTCGGCGGCGCGTCGGACGACGACCGCCCGCGCCCCGGAAGGGAGCCTCCCGAGGGCCGTCGGGACCCCCGGCTTCAGGATCCCGGCCTTCTCCCCCGCGATCGCCTCGAGCGAATCGCCGAGGATGGCGGCGTGGTCCACCGCCACGGTGACGATCGCGCAGGCGGCGGGAACCACGACGTTCGTGGCGTCCAGGCGACCGCCGAGCCCGGTCTCCAGCACCGCCCACTCCACCCGCAGCTCGGCGAAGGCCAGGAAGGCCACCGCCGTGATCGCTTCGAAGTAGGTGGCTCCACGGGCGTCGGCCAGCGGCCGGACCCTGTCGGCGCAGCGGTCCAGCAACCCGGGCGGCACGCCGTGGGTCGCCCGGACCCGCTCCCGCGGGTGGACCAGGTGGGGGGAGGTGTAGAGGCCGGAGCGAAGGCCGGCGGCCTCGAGCACCGCGTGGGCGCAGGCGGCGACCGACCCCTTGCCGTTCGTGCCCCCGATGTGCAGGGCGCGGAAGCTCCGCTCCGGTCGGCCCAGCTCCTCGAGGATGTCGTCGATCCGCTCGAGCCCCCAGCGGACGTGGGTGACGGGGCGGTCCGCCAGCAACCCCTCCAGGCCGCTCAGCACATGTGGCGCAACAGGGTGGCGACGGTACCCTTCAGCTCGCCGCGCGGCACGATCCGGTCGACCATTCCGTGCTCCTCCAGGAACTCGGCCCTCTGGAAGCCATCCGGGAGATCCTGCCGGATCGTCTCCTTGATCACGCGGGGGCCGGCGAACCCGATCAGCGCTCCCGGCTCGGCCAGGATCACATCCCCCAACATCGCGTAGCTCGCCGTCACGCCTCCGGTGGTGGGGTTGGCCAGGATGCTGATGTAGGGGACGCGCGCCTCGGCGAGGCGCTCGAGCGAGGCGGACGTCTTCGCCATCTGCATGAGAGAGAGGATCCCTTCCTGCATGCGCGCGCCGCCGGAGGCGGAGACGATCAGGAGGGGGTGCCGGGACTCGGTCGACCGCTCCGCGAGGCGCCGGATCTTCTCGCCCACGACGCTGCCCATGGACCCACCGATGAAGCCGAACTCCATCGCCCCGAGGTGGATCTCGATTCCCTCGAGCGTGCCGAACCCCGTCCGGATCGCCTCCCAGGTTCCCACCTGCTCCTCGGCCTGGCGGATCCGGGTCGCGTAGGGCTTCGAATCGTGGAATCCGAGCGGATCCGTCGAGCGGAGCTCCAGCCCGTACTCCTCCACGAACCCGTCGTCCAGCAACAGGTCGGCGTACGCCTCGGCCGGGATCCGGAAATGGTGTCCGCACTCGGGACAGACGTAGAGGCCGTCCTCCAGACGCCCGCTGTACAGGATCTCGCCGCACCCCTCGCACTTCTCCCAGACGTCGGCGGGCACGTCGCGCTTCTGGGAGACCAGCTTCTTCTTGGGCTTCTTGAACCAGGACATACGACCTCCTGGGCGTACCGCGTGCGCGTCCGGCTCCCGGGCGCCGGTGCGAGCCGGGGGAATATACCCGACGCCGGCCGCCGCGCGAAGGGAGGCGGAGCACCCGGCCGGAGCGCGCGGCGAGAGCACCCGGCCGGGGCGCGCGGCCGGATCAGCGCTCGGCGGCCACCCGTTCGACGATGCCGAGGCCGAGGAACAGGGTCAGGAGAAAGCTGCCCCCGTAGCTGAGGAACGGGAGCGGGAGCCCGGTGATCGGCATCAGCCCCACCGTCATGCCCACGTTCACGGTGAAATGGGCGAACCAGACGCCGAACAGGCAGAACGCGACGGTGCCGCCGAACGAATCGGACGCCGCGGCCGCCACGCGGAGGACGCGGTACAGGAAAGCGGACAGGAGGAGCAGGAAGAGGAGCGTCCCGGCGAAGCCCAGCTCCTCGCCGACGACGGAGAAGATGAAGTCCGTGTGCTGCTCCGGCAGGAAGGCGAGCCGCTTCTGGGGCCCCGCCGCGAAGCCCTGGCCCAACCACCCGCCCGACCCGATCGCCACCTTCGACTGGATCAGGTGCCACCCCGCGCCGCGGGGATCGATCTCCGGGTTCACGAACACCAGCAACCGGCTCTGTTGGTACGGAGCGAGGCTGCGCCACAGGGGCAGCGTCAGCGCGCCGGCCGCCACGTTGGCGGTAATCACGGCCAGCGATTCACCGATATAGGGTCGGCTGACGTACAGGAAGACGACCAGGCAGACGAACCAGATCCCCCAGGCCACCGCCGAGAAGCCGAGCACGAGGCTCACGGCGGGGCTCACGAGGAGCAGGACGGTGGCGAGCGGGACGCCCGCCCAGAACAGGCCCGCCATCAGGATGACGCCGAAGATGAGCGCGCTCCCCAGATCGGGCTGGAGGAGCACGAGGGCGAACGGCACGAAGGCGATGAGGACGGGCCGCCACAGATCGGCCAGCCGGTCCATCTCCTCCTTGCGGCCACCCAGGGTGCGCGCCAGCAGCAGGATCGTGGCCAGCTTCGCGAACTCGGCCGGCTGCATCCGCACGGGTCCCAGGGCGATCCAGCTTCGGGCCGGCCCCGCGCCCACGGCGAGTACCAGGATCAGCAGGGCGATGGACAGCCCGTACGCCCAGGGTGCCGCCCACTCGAGCCAGCGCGGCGGCACCAGGGTGGCGACCCAGAAGGCGCCGAGCGCCAGACCCAGCCAGAGCAGCTGGCGGATCCAGATGCCGGTGGCGACGGACGGCACCTCGACCTGGCCCGCGGAGTAGATCATCGCCACGCCGAGCGCGCCGAGGCCCACGGCGAGACCGAACAGCAGCGGGTCGCCCAGGTGGCGACGCAGCGCCTGGAAGGGGCTCATCGACCGGCTCCCGCCGCGACCGCCGCAGAAAGGTCGAGCCTGCCCGCGTCGGTCACCGCCTGGCGATCGGACCCCACGCCCTCGGCCGCCAGGTAGCGCTGTACGATCGCGGAAGCCAGCGGCACCCCCAGCGACACGGTGTTGTCCGGGTGTCCGAACTCGACGATCGAGGCGATCACGATCCGCGGATCGTGCGCCGGCGCGAAGCCCACGAACCAGGAGTGGGGCTCGCCGTGGGGATTCTGGGCGGTGCCCGTCTTTCCGGCGAGCGTCCATCCCCGGGGGCGATAGGGATAGGCGGTCCCGCCCGGCTCGTTCACGACGCGCACCAGCGCCTCCAGCAGCTCCCGGCGCCGCGCCTCCGGCAGGTCGAGCCCCCAGGGAGCCCGTCTCCGGTTCAGCGCCTCGTTGCGCGCCAGGTGGGGGACGACCGGCGAGCGACCCGTGGCGAGGCCGGCGTAGAAGAGCGCTTGCCGGAGGATCGTCTGCTGATTCTCGCCCTGTCCGATCGCCAGGTTCAGCAGGACCGACTCCGTCCAGCCCCGCTCCCCGTACCTGCGGTCGTACCACTCCGCGGAGGCCGGGAACAGGCCGCGCGATTCCTGCGGCAGGTCGATCCCCGTCGGCTCGTTGAAGCCGAGACTCGCGGCCCCCTCCGTCATCGCCGGGACGCCCAGCCGCAGGCCCAGCTGATAGAAATAGACGTTGCAACTGTGTTTGATGGCGCCCGAGAGGTCCAGGGTGCCGTGGCCCGACGGCCTCCAGCAGCGGAAGCGGCGGTTCCCGAACGCCAGCGATCCGGTGCAGGAATGGGGCATCCGGGTCCCGATGGAGACGGCGCCGCTCCGCAGGCCGAGGGTCGCCACGATCAGCTTCCAGGTCGATCCGGGCGGATAGGTGGCGCTCGAAACCCGATTCAGCAGCGGCTTGTCGGGATCGTCGCGGAGCGCCGTCCACAGGTCGACGGGGATCCCCCCGATGAACTGGTTCGGATCGAACGAGGGATGGCTGTAGAGGAGCAGCACCTCCCCGTTTCGGGGATCCAATGCGACGACGCCGCCGGGGAGGGTGTCGGGAAAGAGCGAGTCCGCCAGCAGCTGGAGCTCCAGGTCGATGCCCAGGGTCAGGTCCTGGCCCGGCTCGGCGGGGATTTCGGGTCGCGCGGCGAACTCCCGCACGATCGACCCGAGCGCGTTCACCTCGACGTACCGCACTCCCGGCGTCCCTCCCAGGTGGTGCTCGTATTCCCTCTCGATCCCCTCCTTTCCGACGATCCGACCCGGCTCGTAATCGGCGTATGCCGGAAGGGCCAGCTCATCCTCGCTGATCTCGCTCACGTAGCCGATGAGGTGGGCGATCGCCGGTCCCGCCGGGTAGTGCCGCCGCGGACGCATCTCGACGACCGCCCGCCTGAACTCGGGCCGTCGCTCCTCGACGGCGCTCACCTGCTCGAACGTCGCGTTGTCGGTGACCACGAGCGGCTGGTTCGGAAACCGGTCGTACTTCTCCATCAACCGTCCGCGCGCGGCCGAGTCGAGCCCCAGATACGGGGCCAGGCGTTCGAGCGCCGCCCGGACCGTGTCCGTCCGACCCGGCAGGATGGAGATCACGTAGCCCGGCACGTTCTCCGCGATCACGCGACCGTCCCGATCGTAGATCGTCCCGCGAGGCGCGGGCACCGGGATCGCCCGAAGCCGGTTCTCCTCGGAGCGCAGGACGTACTCGCCGCTGCGCAGGACCTGGAGACGGAAGAAGGCCACGGTCAGGATCGCGACCACCGTCGCCAGGACGGCCAGCGCCCCCGCGGCCCTCTGCCGCCGCACGCGGCGCGCGACCCCCTCGGTGAACGTCACGGACAGGCTCCTAATACGGGTACGGCGAGGCCAGACGCATCCCCATCCAGCACACGACGGTGGTGAGCGCCGCCGAGAGAGGCGCGAGCGCGAGAAGCGCCGTCGTCGGCGACGGCGGTCCCGAGCCCACGGCGACCGCCGCCTGGACGAGCCACGTGCCGGCGAACAGATACAGCGGCAGGAATATGCGGGCGTCCGTGAAGATCAGGTCGCGCGCCCGAGCGGCGGCGTAGCCGGTCGCCGTATACACGATCATCGTAATCCCCAGACCCTCCAGCGCCATCGATCCCTCCAGGAGCCCGAGCGCGAAGCCGCACCCCGCGGCGGCTCCCGACCGCATGCGAAGCGCCCCGAGCAGTAATCCGCCCACGAGCAGATCGGGCGCGCCCGGCCACTCCACCAGCAGCGGGCGCAGCGTGAAGTGAAGCAGCACGAGCGCGGCGGCCAGAACGAGCTGTCGACGACCTCCACGAGCCACCGACGAGGCTACGGTTCCGCCTCGGGCCGGCGCCACACGAGAACCACGCTCGCATCCTCCGGCCGCACCGCCGGGCGTACGAAGTAGCTCTTCGCCCACCCCGACTCCACGCGCGACACGGCCGTCACGGTGCCGACGGGGACGCCGGCCGGATAGATCCCGGCGAGCCCCGTCGTGAACAGTCGAGTGCCGGGGGGCACATCCCCCTGGTAGGGGGCTCCCTCCAGCAGCATGACGGGCTGCCCCTCCGGACCGCGCATCGCTCGCACGATGCCGGACGTCTCGCCGTCATCCGTCCGGACGCTCACCCGGAAGTCGGGATGGCTCCAGAACTCCCCGCGCCCGCCGCGAGCGTCCACCGAGCGCAGGACCCCGACGACGCCGCTGCCGGTGATCACGGCGGCGGGAACGCGCAGGACGGCCAGCCTGCGTCCCCCCAGCTGGAAGACGTCGGAATTTCCGACCCTCGGGCGTCCCGGGAGCAGGTCGGCGGCCACGAAAGAGCCGACGGTCGTCTCCTCCAGCCCCGCGAGTCGGCGAAGCTCGCGCGCGTCCCGCGCGAGCTGGCGGAGCCGCAGGGCCTCGGCGGCCAACGAGTCCCGCTCTTCCCGGACCACCCCCAGCCGCTGCTCCACCTGCGCTCGCTCCGCGAACGCGCGGTGCAGCTCCAGAACCGGGAAGAGGACGCTCGACCGGACGGCCCGAGCCAGCCTGGCCTGCTCATCCGTCCCGAGGCCGACCACGATGAGCCCCGCGACGAGCAGCAGGGCCGTCGCGACGAGGTCCACCCGGCTCCGTCCTCCGCGTCCCGGCTCGGTGTACCGCACCTTCGCGCCCCGAAAGCGTCAGGTGACGAGGACGCTCCGGTACCGGTCCAGGTCGTCCAGGATCCGGCCCGTGCCCCGCACGACGCAGGTGAGCGGTTCCTCGTCCACGTGGATCGGCAGCCCGGTCTCCTCACGGAGGAGCGTGTCCAGCCCGCGAACCAGCGCCCCGCCGCCCGTCATCACGATCCCGCGGTCCACGATGTCGGAGGCGAGCTCGGGCGGCGTGATCTCCAGGGCGCGGCGGACGGCCCCGACGACCTGCTGGATCGGCTCCTGCATGCATTCCCGGATCTCGGCCGAGTGGACCCGCACGGTCTTCGGGATCCCGGAGACCAGGTCCCTCCCCTTCACCATCATCTCCCGCTCCTCCTCGCTCGGGAAGGCGGAGCCGATCTGGATCTTGATCGCCTCGGCCGTGGGCTCGCCGATGAGCAGGTTGTAGTTCTTCCGGAGGAAGCTCACGATGGCCGAGTCCAGCTCGTCGCCGCCCACGCGGATCGAGGTGTCGGCCACCGAGCCGGAGAGCGCGATCACGGCGATCTCGGTGGTCCCGCCGCCGATGTCGATCACCATGTTTCCGGTCGGGGTCTCGACGGGGAGCCCGACCCCGATCGCCGCGGCCATCGGCTCGGAGACCATGTAGACCTCCTTCGCGCCGGCGGCGTGCGCGCTGGATCGGACCGCGCGACGCTCGAGCTCCGTGATCCCCGAGGGCACGCCCACGACGACCCGCGGCCGGATCTTCAGAAACCGGTTCGCCGTCACCGTCTTGAGGAAATAGCGCAGCATGATCTCGGTCACGTCGACGTCGGCGATCACGCCGTCCTTGAGGGGTCGGACGGCCTCGATCCCCGTCGGCGTCCGGCCCAGCATCCGCTTCGCCTCGAGCCCGATACCCTTGATCCTGCGGGATTCCCGCTGCACCGCGACCACGGAGGGCTCGTTGAGGACGATGCCCTCGCCCTTGACGTAGACCAGGGTGTTCGCCGTCCCCAGATCCACGCCGATGTCGTTGATCGGCAGCAGGCTGCCCCGCAAGGACCACTTGAACATGGATTCGAGTTCCCGAAATGGCTTCCGCCCGTCAGGTGACGCCGCGCCGCCCTCGCCCCGCACCCCGGGGCTCGGAACGATGCCAGGCGCCCGCCCCCCTCTCCGAAGGCCGCAATGTACGCGAACGGGCGCGGTCCATCCAACCCGGCCGAACCGCCGAAGATCGGGGCCGAGGCGGGGGGGCGACAGGCGCGCGGCGGCGGGAGTCCCCCCGGCACGTAGGCGGGGGAGGCGGCGCGGTCTCCGCCGCCTCCCCCGCTTCAACAGGCTTCTAGAGCCCTGGGCCCTCCGCCGAGCCGCGGAACGCCCTCCCGGCCGTTACGAGATCAGCTTCCGAGGCCGAAGCCCAGCCCGGCCAGGATCCCGAAGAAGTTCGCGTCCGAGGAGCCCATGAAACGGCCCTCCAGCCAGGCGCCGACCCGGCTCGCGAACGGAAAGTCGAGCCCGGCGCCGAACTCGTATCCGAAGTTCGTTTCCGTGCTCTCTGCCGTGCCGACGCTCTGGTCGGCGGCGAGCACGCCGGCCCCGGCGAAGACGTACGGCCCGACGCGCGACGGATTCCCCGCCCGATACATGAGGAACCCCATGGCGCCGTAAGGATTCGTCTTGTCTCCCTCGGTCTCGTGATCGTTCTGACCATAGAAGCCCTCGACCCCGGCCGCGACGCCGCTGTCGCCGATATCGAACCCGATGCCGGCCACGCTCGTCCACCCGGTGTCGGCGAAGTCGCCGAACTCGCCGGTAGGGATCGCGACGCCGCCGCCCACGTACACGAACTGCGCCTGGAGCGGCATCGCCAACAGCACGGCCAGGGTGGCCACCGCGAGCGAACAACTCACCCTCTTCCACATCGTTTCACCTCCGGGAAATGGGGGGGATCGGCAAGCGCCGAACGAAATCCAGAGGAGAACCGGGGGCGACGCGCGCCCCACGCCGCTCCGAGCGGCAGGGCGGGATGTACCGCTGCGTAGCGCCACACGATTCCCTCGCGTCGGCGATACCCTACGCAAGGAACGCCGATTTGACAAGCTTTCGCGTCAGCCTCGGGAGATCACGCGATCCAGGGGGGTGTGCTCCAGCCCGAACGCCTCGGCGACGGCGCCGTAGGTGCACCTCCCTCCCGTCGCGCTCACGCCCCGGGCCAGGGCGGCATCGACCCGACAGGCCTCGACCCACCCCATCTCCGCCAGCTTCAGGACGTAGGGGAAGGTCGCGTTGGCGAGCGCCAGGGTCGACGTTCGAGGCACCGCGCCGGGCATGTTGGTCACGCAGTAGTGGAGGACGCCGTCGATCACGTAGGTGGGGTCGTGGTGGGTGGTGGGGCGGGCCGTCTCGACGCACCCTCCCTGGTCGACCGACACGTCCACGATCACCGAGCCCCCCTTCATGAGAGCCAGATCCTCACGGCGCACCAGCTTCGGCGCCTTGGCCCCCGTGACCAGGACCGCGCCGATCAGCAGATCCGCCCGCCCGACCTGCTCGAGGATGGTGTGACGGTTCGAGTAGAGCAGGTCCACGTTGGCCGGCATCACGTCGGACAGGTACCGGAGCCGATCCAGGTTCACATCGAGGATCGTCACGTGGGCGCCGAAGCCCGCCGCGATCTTGGCCGCGTTCGTGCCCACCACGCCGCCGCCCATGATCACGACCTCGGCCGGCAGCACGCCCGGTACGCCGCCCAGGAGAATCCCGGATCCGCCCATGGTGCTCTCCAGGTACTTGGCCCCCTCCTGGACGGCCATCCGACCCGCCACCTCGGACATCGGGGTCAGCAGGGGAAGCTCGCCATCCGGCAGCTGCACGGTCTCGTAGGCGATGGCCGTACAGCCGCTGTCGAGCACCTCGCGCGTGAGCGTCTCGTCGGCCGCGAAGTGGAAGTAGGTGAACACGACCTGGTCCGGCCGCAGACGATCGTACTCGGGCTCGATCGGCTCCTTCACCTTCACCACCATCTGGGACCGGGCCCACACCTCCTCGGGCCCCTCCACCACCTCCGCGCCCACGGACCGGTAGGCCGCGTCCGGGAAGCCGCTTCCCTCCCCCGCGCCTCGCTCGACCAGCAGCTCGTGGCCGCCCCGGACCAGCGCCTCCGCCCCGGCGGGGACCAGGGCGATCCGGTTCTCATCCGGCTTGATCTCTCTCGGCACTCCGACGATCATCCGTCGCTCCTCGGTTCGGTCCCAGAGGCCCCCTCCCCCACCCCCCGGCTACCGGGGGCCGTCCCGGTTCCCGCGGGCACGAGTTCCACGACGGTGAGCCGGTCCGGGTGCAGCAGGGAGGCCGCTTGGGCAGCCTCCTGCTCGCTCACCGCTTCGATCCGCGCCGCGACCTGGTCCAGCGTGCGGTACGGCTCGCCGTGCAGCGCGATGCCCGCCAGGCGGCTCATCCGGGCCGCCGGAGCCTCGAGCGAGAGCAGCACCTGCCCCTGGAGCTGTTCCTTGGTGGTCCGGATCTCATCCCGGCCCAGCCCCCGGACGGCCAACCGCTCCAGCTCCTCCAGGAGCGCCTCCCGGGCCTCGGCGGCGCGGGCCGGGCTGGTCCCCAGGTACGCCCCGACGTGGCCGCCGGCCGTATAGAAGGAGGCGAAGCTGTAGACGGCGTAGGCCAGGCCGCGCTTCTCGCGAAGGCGCTGGAAGAGCCGGGAGCTCATCCCCGCTCCCAGCGCCGTCTCCACCAGGACGACGGCGTAACGCAGGGGATTCCCGTGCGGCACGGCCAGGGAGCCGGCCACCAGGTGACTCTGTCGGCCGCCCTCCCGCTCGAGCCGGTGGCGGCCGGGTCGGAGAGTCGGGACCGCCGAGACAGCCGGGCGCCCGGGGAGTCGATCCTCCGGGAGGAGCCTCGCGACGCTCCGCACCAGCTCGTCGTGCTCCAGCCGCCCCGCCGCCACGACGATCGCGTTGCCGGCCCGGTACGCCGACGCGTGCAGGTCGCGAAGCGCTCCCGGTCCCACGCTGGCCACCGACCGCGGCGACCCGGCGACCCGGGCGCCGTAGGGGTGGTCCCCGTACAGCTCGCTCGCGTGAAGCTCGAAAGCCAGCTCCTCCGGCGCATCCTCGATCCCGGCCAGCTCCTCGAGCACGACCTGTCGCTCCAGCTCCAGGTCCGCCCCTCGCAACGTGGGGTGGAACACCAGGTCGGCGAGCACGTCGAGCGCTCCGTGCAGATGCCGATCGGGCACGCGAGCCTGGTAGGCGGTCCACTCATGGCCGGTGTAGGCGTCCAGGGCCCCGCCGATTCGTTCCACGGCGAGGACGAGGTCCCGGGCCGAGCGGCGTTCCGTGCCCTTGAAGACCATGTGCTCGAGCAGGTGCGAGATGCCCCGCTCCTCGGGACGCTCGTGGACGCTCCCCTGGCGCAGCCAGATCCCCACGGCCACCGAGCGGACGCCTTCCATCCGCTCGGAGAGGATCACCGGTCCGTCGGGCAGCCGGGTCTGGAAGACCCCGTCGTCCAGGCGCCGGGTCCGGGCCTCGGCCTCGACGGGGACGGCGCGGACCGAAGAAAGGGGGGATCCCGGCGTCCGGCCGAGTCCCCCCTCCGCTTCGTCGGCCGGACCGACCGCGGTCAGCTCGCGTCCCCCGCGCCCACGCTGGCCATGGCGGCCCGGCGGGAAAGCTTGAGCCGTCCGCGATCGTCGATCGCGAGAAGCTTGACCATCACCTCGTCGCCCGGCTTGAGGACGTCCTCGGTCTTCTCGGTGCGCTCCTCCTCGAGCTCCGAGATGTGACACAGCCCCTCCACGCCGGGGAGGATCTCCACGAAGGCGCCGAAGCTCGTCGTGTTCTTGACGACGCCCTTGTAGATGCGACCCACCTCGGGGTCCTGGACGATCGCCTCGATCATCTCGCGCGCCCGCTCGCCCCCTTCGGCCGACACGGAGGAGATCGTGACCACGCCCGAGTCCTCCACGTTGATCTCGGCGCCCGTCTGATCCTGCATCCCGCGGATCGTCTTGCCCTTCGGACCGATCACCTCGCCGATCTTCTCCGGATCGATCTGGATGGTGATGATCCGGGGAGCGTACCTGGACATCTCCGAGCGCGGCCGCTCGAGGGCACGATCCATCATGTCGAGCACGTGCAAGCGCGCCGCCCGGGCCCGCTCGAGCGCCGTCTGCATCGTCTGGACGGACAGCCCGCCCACCTTGTTGTCCATCTGGACCGCCGTGATCCCGCTGCGCGTGCCGGCGATCTTGAAGTCCATGTCGCCCAGCGCGTCCTCGACGCCCAGGATGTCGGTGAGCACCGCCGTCCGCTCGCCCTCCTTGATCAGGCCCATCGCGATGCCCCCGCAGGCGGCGCGCATGGGCACCCCCGCGTCCATCAGGGCGAGGGAGCCGCCGCACACGGTGGCCATCGAGCTCGACCCGTTGGACTCGAGGATGTCCGAGACCACGCGGATCGTGTACGGGAACTCGTCGTAGGGCGGCAGCAGCGGCTGGAGCGCCCGCTCCGCCAGCATGCCGTGCCCGATCTCGCGGCGTCCGGGGCCCCGAAACATGCGGACCTCGCCCACCGAGAAGGGCGGGAAGTTGTAGTGCAGCATGAACGACTTCGAGGTCTCCTCGCGGACGTCGATCGAGTCGATGCGCTGCTCGTCGCTGACCGTCCCCAGGGTCGTGACGCAGAGAGCCTGCGTCTGCCCGCGGGTGAAGAGGGCCGAGCCGTGGGTCCGGGGCAGCACGCCCACGTCGCAGGAGATCTGGCGGATGTCATCCAGGCCCCGGCCGTCGATCCGCTCGCCGCGCTCGAGGATCTGGCGGCGCATCGTCTTCTTCTCGATCTCCCGGACGATCTCCTTGATCCCGTCCTCCGACTCCGGGAACTCTTCGACGAGCTCGGCGACCACGGACTCCCGCAGCGCCGAGAGCGCCTGGTTGCGCTCCTCCTTGACCGGAAGGCTCAGGGCCTCCCGGACCCGTTCCGCCGCCAGCGACTCCACGCGCTCGCGCAGTCCGGCGGGCGTCTCTGGCGCCGGGTACTCGAACTTCTGGGGCGCGCCGCCGGCCGCCTCGACCAGCTCCTCCTGAAGCGCGATCTGCTCGCGGATCGCCTCGTGCGCCACTCCCAGCGCCTCGATGAAGTCGTCCTCGGAGATCTCGAGCGCGGCCCCCTCGACCATGACGATCGATTCCTCGGTCCCGGCGACCACCATGTCCATCTCCGAGAACTCGAGCTGCTGGAACGTCGGGTTGATCAGCCACTCGCCGTCGACCCGACCCACGCGCACGCCGCCGATCGGACCGTCCCAGGGGATCGGGGACAGGCTCAGGGCCGCGGAGGCTCCCAGCATGCCCAGCACGTCCGCGTCGTTCTCTTGGTCGGCCGAGATGATGAAGCAGGCGACCTGCGTCTCGTTCTGGTAATCGTCGGGGAAGAGGGGGCGGAGGGGTCGGTCGATCTGGCGGGCCGAGACGATTTCCTTGTCACCGGGTCGGCCCTCGCGCTTGATGAACCCCCCCGGAAACTTCCCGGCCGCGTAGCTCTTCTCGCGGTACTCCACCGTGAGCGGGAAGAAAGGGAGATGCGTCCGCTCGCGCTCGGCCACGGCCGTCACCAGGACGGCAGTCTCGCCGTACTGGACGAGGACGGCGCCGTCGGCCTGACGCGCCATGCGGCCCGTCTCTACGATCAGCTTCCTGCCCGCGAAGTCGCGTTCTATCCTATGGCTCATTCTGTCCTTGCCTGGTTCCAGCTTTTGCAGATTCGAGGTCGGCCGGCCCGGGGGACCGGACGAACGGTCGGAACATGTTCCGCCGGGACCCACCCGATTCGGAACGCCGGGAACGGGTCGGCACGCGGCCCCTCCGCGGTTCCCTCACGAGAAGCGAGATCGCCACCCGAAGCGTGGAAGGCGCGGCATCGCCTACGCCGGCATGCCCGCCGCGACGCGGAGGCTCAGTGACGCAGGCCCAGCTCTTCGATCACCTTCCGATACCGCTCGAGGTCCTTGCGGCGGAGATAATCCAGCAGCCGACGGCGGCGGCCCACCATCTTCAACAGGCCGCGTCGACTGTGGTGATCCTTGGGATGGTCTCGAAAGTGCTCCGTGAGCTCCTCGATCCGCGCCGTCAGCAACGCCACCTGGACCGCGGCGGACCCCTGGTCGCTCTCGTGCCGGCCGAACTCAGCTATGATCGACTGCCGCTCTTTCTTGCTCAGCGTCATGCGTCTCCGCTCGCTCGCAAACCCCGTCTGACCACGTTCGAATTCCAGTCCACCACTATACGGATCGGCCCCCTCCCTGTAAAGCTTCGCGGCCCTGGAAGTACCGTATCGCCGCGTCCCGGTCGCGCCGCATCTGCGCGACCAGCGCGGCCGGGGAATCGAAGGGCCTGACGTCGCGAAGTCGGGAGAGCAACTCGACCCGCACGGTCTCGCCGTAGATGTCCCCCTCGAACTCCAGCAGGTACAGCTCGAGCGAGGGGGGGGAGCCGGGGAACGTCGGGCGGGGGCCCAGGTGCAGCAGGCCGTTCAGAATGTGCTCGCGGAGGCTGGCCCGCACCGCGTAGATGCCCGGGCATGGGAGGAGCTTCGTGGGGGAGGGGGGCGCCAGGTTCGCCGTGGGGAACCCCAGAGAACGGCCACGCCCCATGCCGTGGACGACGACGCCCCACAGCGAGTAGGGACGGCCGAGCATCCTGCCCGCCCGCTCCACCTCGCCTCCCTCGATGGCGCGGCGAACCCGGGTCGAGGACACGGGTTCGCCGGCCACCTCGACCTCGTGCACGACGTCCACGGCGAAGCCCAGCTCCTCCCCCAGACGCTCCAGCGTCCGCAGGTCGCCCGAGCGGGACCGGCCGAAGCCGTGGTCCGGCCCGATGACCAGCCCCTGCACCCGGAACCGGGAAACCAGGATGCGGCGCACGAACGCCTCGGGCTCGTATCGCGAGAGCGAGCGCGTGAACGGCAGGAAGGCGACGTAGTCCAGCGGGAACTGGGCCAGGATCTCCTTCTTCTCGTTCGGCGTCGTGAGCAATCGGGGCGCCCGCTCCGGCTCGACCACCGAGAGGGGATGCCGATCGAACGTCACCAGCAGGCTGCGCAGGCCCCTGGCGCGCGCGTGGCGGTGCAACTCCCGCAGGATCGTGCGGTGGCCCACGTGGACCCCATCGAACGTTCCCACGGTGGCCACGGTGCCGGGCGCGTCGGGGGCCAGAGCGGACTCCAGAGCGGCCGGGGCCGGCGCCGAGGCCAGGTCAGACACCGGGAAACACCTTGCGCGGCTGGAGCCGGCCGTCGTCCGGTGTCGCCACGGCCAGCAGCCGCTCCCCGTAGAGCAGGACCACGGGAAGGTCCTCGCGCGCGGCGGGCGTCGCCGGAGCGTCCTCCCGGCCGCTTCCGGGACCCGTCAGCTCTCCCGCGCGGATGCGGCGGCCGGTCCGAATTCGGGCCGCCTCGTCGTCGTCGAGGCTACGAGTCGGCAGCCAGCCCAGCGCCTCGGCCGGACTCAGCCACCAGGTGCCCGCGCCTTCCACGAGCAACTCGCTCCCCGCTCCCGCCTCCAACCGGTCGGCGGGCAGGGCGTCCGTCGCATCGAACGGACCCACGGCCGTACGCCGCAGCTCCGTCAGATGGGCCAGGCACCCCAGGTGGCGCCCGAGATCCCGGGCCAGGGCCCGCAGGTAGGTGCCCGTCGAAACGACGGCTCCGACGCGAACTCGAGGAGGCTCGAACGCCAGCAGCTCGAGACGGTGAACGTGGACGGTCACGGGATCCAGCTCGACCCGCTCCCCCCGTCGGGCCGCCCGGTGCGCCCGACCTCCGTCCACGCGTTTGGCGGAGTAGGCCGGTGGCCTCTGCTCCAGCGGTCCCGTGTGCGCGGCCAGCGCCCCGCGGAACTCGTCGGCGCCGAGATCGCGCCACGCCTCGGAGGATTCGGTCGGTCGGCCCTCGGGGTCGTGGGTCGCGGTCTCCACACCCAGGCGGAGCTCGGCCTCGTACGCCTTGGGCAACAGATGGAAGTATTCGGCCAGCCGGGTCGCGGCACCGACGCACAACACCAGAAGGCCGGTGGCGAACGGATCCAGGGTGCCCGCGTGGCCGATCCGCCGCTCCGCCAGCGCGCGGCGCGCCCGGGCCACCGTGTCGTGCGAGGTCGGCCCGGAAGGCTTGTCGACCAGCAGGATGCCGGCCCGGTCAGTCGGAGGGGTCCCCATCCCCTTCGGCTCCGGGAGTCTCCTCCGACGCCTTCGCCTTCTCCAGCAGCTCGTCGATCCGCCGGGCTCGTTCCAGCGTGCGGTCCACCTCGAAGTGGAGCTCCGGGATCCGCCGCAGGTGTAGCTCCCGACCGAGCCGCTTCCGGACATAGCCCGAAGCGCTTTCCAGACCCTCGATCGCCTCGTCGGGCGACATCCGATCTCCGAGCGTTCGGACGTACACGGTGGCGTGCGCCAGATCCGACGTGGTCTCGACCGCCGTGATCGTGGCCGTCTGGACGCGTGGGTCCTTGAGCTCCATCCGGATCATCCGGGCGAGCTCTTCCTGGAACAGCCGGTTCAGGCGCTCGGTGCGTCGATAATCTGCCATCGGAGCTTATTCCCGACCCGCCGGGAGCCCGGTCAGAAGTAGGCGGTCTCGTACTCGATGATGTGGCCGCGGGGATCCGAGACGACCTGGCGGTCCAAGCGGGCGAGCAGCGCCTCCGCCGTCTTCCGGTCGGAGGCCACGACGGCGGCGCACAGCTCGGTCTTCTGCCAGAGGTCCTGGAAGTCGGTCTCCGCCACGGAGATCCGAAACTCGGCCTGCAACTTCCCCTTTACGCTCCGTACGATGGAGCGCTTCGCCTTCAGGGAGCTGCAGCCCGGCAGGTGGAGCACCCACCGGGCCACGCCGACGATCGCGGCCATGCCGAGTGGCGGACGAGGGAGCCGAGGTCAGGAGGCGGAGCTCTGAGCCAGCGTCCGCGCCACTTCCTCGACCTCGAAGCACTCGATGATGTCGCCCACCTTGATGTCGTTGTAGTTCTCGATGGAGATGCCGCATTCGTACCCCTCGCGGACCTCCCGCACATCGTCCTTGAAGCGCTTCAGGCTGTCGATCCGCCCCTCGTACACCTTCACCTGGTCGCGATACACGCGGACCGGCAGGTTGCGGCGGATCGTGCCGGAGCCGACGTGGCAACCGGCGACCGTGCCGACCTTCGGCACGCGGAACAGCTGACGGACCTCGGCCGCCCCGACGACCACCTCGCGCTCCTCGGGCGCCAGCATTCCCTCCAGAGCTCGTCGGATGTCCTCCATGGCCTCGTAGATCACGTCGTAGGTGCGGATCTCGATCTCCTCCGTCTCGGCGGCTCGTTGCGCCTTGAGGTCCGGGCGGACGTGGAAGCCGAGGATCGTCGCGTTGCTCGTCGCCGCCAGCAGGACGTCGCTCTCGGTGATGCTGCCCACGCCGCGGTGGATCACGTCGACCGTGACCTCGTCGGTGCTCAGCCGCTCGAGCGAGTCCGAGAGGGCCTGCACGGAGCCGTCCGTGTCGCCCTTGATGATCAGGTTCAGCTGGGCGCGCTCGCCCGCCTGGACCTCTTCGAACACATCCTCCAGTCGGGTTCCCTTGGCACGCCGCCGCATGTCTTTCTCGCGCTCGAGCTGCTGGCGTCGTGTGGCGATCTCCTTTACGCGCTCCGGCTCGAGCACGATCAGCGAATCCCCCGCCTGGGGCACGCCCTCGATCCCCAGCACGCGCACCGGCACGGACGGGCCGGCCTCCTCCACGTTGTTGTCGCGCTCGTCGAGCATCGCCCTCACGCGACCGGGGTGCAGCCCGCAGACGAAGTCGTCCCCCACCCGCAGCGTGCCGGATTCGACCAGCACCGTAGCCACCGGTCCCATCCCCCGGTCCAGCTCCGCCTCGATCACGGTACCGCGAGCGCCGCCTCCGGGGCTGGCCGCGACCTCGAGCAGCTCGGCCTGGAGGATGACCTTCTCGAGCAGGTCGTCGATCCCCTCCCCCGTCTTGGCCGACACCTCGGAGGCGAGCACATCGCCACCGAACTCCTCCAGCACGACCTCGTGGGACAGCAGCTCCTGCTTCACCCGGGCCGGGTCGGCGCTGGGCAGGTCGCACTTGTTGATCGCCACGACCAGGGGGACGCCGGCGTTCTTCGCGTGGCTGATCGCCTCGATGGTCTGAGGCATGACCGAATCGTCGGCCGCCACGACGAGGATCACGATGTCCGTGACCTCGGCGCCACGGGCGCGCATGGCCGTGAACGCCTCGTGTCCGGGCGTGTCCAGGAAGGTGATCGCCCGGTTCCCGTCCACCTCCACGCGATAGGCACCCATGTGCTGCGTGATCCCACCCGACTCCCCGGCGACGACGTTCTCCTTCCGGATGTGGTCCAGCAGGGAGGTCTTGCCGTGGTCGACGTGACCCATCACGGTCACGACCGGGGCGCGAGGCTCCAGCTCCTCTTCCTCCGGCTCCCGCGCCTCGAGCTCGGCGAGGTCGGCCTCGTAGGCCTTCTCCCTGACCGCCTCGTACCCGAACTCCTCGCAGATCAGCTCGATCTGGTCGAAGTCGAGCCGCTGGTTGATCGTCACCATCAGGCCCAGGTTCTTGAAGGCCGACGTGATGATCTCTTGTGGCGAGGCGTCGATCAGGTCGGCCAGCTCCGCCACCGTGAGGAACTCGTTCACCCGCACGGTGCCCTTCTCGACCTCCTCCTGGCGCTCTCGCTCCTCGCGCTCGACCTCCTGTTGTGTCGGCCCCGTGTCCCGCCGCTTGCGCTTGGGAGGCCCGCCTCCCTCGAGGGCGGCGAGCGTCTTCTTCACGTTCTCCTGCACGGCGTCCTGGTCCACGCGACGCCGCTTCTTCCGCTCGCGCCGGCTCTTCCGGCGACCGTCGACCGTGTACCCTTCGGCCTGGATACGGACCGTCCCCCCCGGGGCCGCCGAGGCCGCCGGCCCCGCCGGCATGCCCCGACGCACGGGCTTGGGCTTCCGCTTGCGCCGCTGCCTCTTCTCGCCCTCGGCGGGCTCTTCCTCGACCTCCTCGACCTCGGGCTCCTCGACCTCTTCGATGGCCGCTTCCTCGGCCTCCTCGACGACGGGCACGGCCTCGGCGGCCACCTCCTCGACCTCGGCCTCCTCGTATTCCTCCTCCGCTTCGGCGACCGCCGGCTCCACTTCGGCGACGGCCGGTTCCGCCTCGGCGGCTACCTCCTCGACCTCGGCCTCCTCGTAATCCTCCGCGGCCTCCTCGTCGGCCTCGACGGTCGCCGGCTCGTCGATCGGCTGGGGCTCCTTGCGGCGGCGGCGACGACGACGACGGCTGGGCGCGGATGTCGCCGTCGTGCCACCCTCGACCCTACGCTCCCGTTCGAGGCGCGCGTGGAGACGCGCCACCTGGCCGGCATCCACCGTGGACATGTGGCTCCGGACCGGCACGTCCATCTCGCGCAGCATCTGGAGGAGCTGGGAGCTGTCCACTCCCAGCTGCTCGGCGGCCTCGTACACCCGGTACTTCGTCAACGGCGGTCCTCCTCGAATGTTCGGTCCTCCACCCTGCTTCCGACTCCCCAGGCCCCGGCCGGCCCGGCGTCCGCGTCGCCGGTGCGCGTCCGGCTCGCAGCGGCGACTACCCGCTCGGCCAGACGCCGGTCCGTCAGGCCCACGGCGACCGCGACGCCCTTCCCCACCGCGTCGCCGAGTCGAGCCCGGTCGGCCAGCACGACGGTCGGGATGGTCGTCCGGCCCGTCAGTCCCGCGAGACGACGTCGGGCGTTGGGGGTCGCATCGCCCGCGACGACCAACGCCGCAAGGCGTCCCGCCCGGGCCGCCCGCTCGAGCGCGTGGGGACCCACGATGGCTCCTCCCGCACGACGGGCCAGCCCCAGCAGCCCGAGCACCTCACGATCGAGCCGCTCGGCCTCAGGCGCTCGGGACATCCTTCTTCTCCGCGGCCTCGGCCTCCACGGCCTGGACCTCCTCCACGGCCTCGCTCTCTTCCACAACCTCGCCCTCTTCGCCCTCTTCCTCGGCCTCCGCGTCGACGGCCTCGGTTTCCGCTTCGACGGCCTCGGCTTCCGCCTCGTCCTCCCCCACTTCGGCCTCCTCGCTCTCCGCCCCTTCGGTACCGAGGCCCGCCGCTTCGGCCGT
>CAYMQZ010000012.1:0-30224 GCA_964392705.1 uncultured Gemmatimonadota bacterium | reverse complement strand
GGGCATCGGCCCGTACACGCTGGAGCGGTTGCGGCCTCTCGTGTGCGTCGGTTAGGGGCTCCACGGAATGCGAGCGCCCGGGCTCCCGCGAAGCGCGAGAGGCGGGGCTTTGCGGAACGCCGAGGCCGTGGCTTCGCGGAACCCGAGAGCCGGGGAGCTTCGCAGAACGCGAGGCCCCAAGCTCCGCAGAACGCAAGGCCCCAGGGGCAGAACGCAAGAGCTTCCCCTATCGCTCCCCGCGTACCCCCGCGCGGCGCCCGCACGGCGCGCCCTCCCCCGGAGACGCCTTCCACGCCGCGGATCGGGCGGCGGGACGGGGCGAAGCGGGCGGCGCCAAAGCGGGGCTCTTCGCACGCGAAGCGGGCCCGGGGAGGTGGCCGAAGATGGCATGTATCTTGACCCTTCCCCGCCTCCGCGGGCAGATCCATCGCACGGAACCGGGACGAGTGGCTTGAACGATTTCAGGCATCCAGGGCCCTCCGCGGCCGTACAGTCCGAGCTCGCCGGCCTCCATCATCTGGGACCGGCCGAGCGGAGAACCGCCAACCAGCTCCTCGAGCGTGGCCTGGTCGGCACCGAGGATCTCGAGAAGGCGGTGGCCGAGGCCCATCAGTCCGGGATGCGGCTCGGATTCTGCCTGGTTTCCATGGGGATCGTCGAGGAGGAGCGGCTCACGGAGCTGCTCTCCGAGCAGTACGGGGTTCCGGCGGTGGACCTGGCCAGCGTCGAGCTGGATCCGAAGATCCTGAACCTCGTTCCCGCGGAATTCGCCTCGAAGCACCTCGTCCTCCCGCTGAAGCGCGTCGGCCGCACCCTGACCGCGGCGATGGCCGATCCGACCAACCTCAACGTCATCGACGACCTGAAGTTCATCACGCGCTTCGACATCGAGCCCGTGGTCGTCGGCGAGTACTCGCTCCGGATGGCGATCGAGCGGTACTACGAGGTCGCCACCGCGAAGCTCGGCGAGCTGCTCGAGGAGCTCGAGGAGCAGGAGATCGAGCTGCTCGAGGAGGACGAGCAGGAAGAGCAGGACATGTCGGCGGCGGCGCTCCGTGCCCAGGTGGACGACGCCCCCGTCGTGAAGCTGATCAACGGGATCCTGACCGACGCCGTGCGTCGCGGCGCGTCCGACATCCACGTCGAGCCCTACGAGAAGGACCTGCGCATCCGCTACCGGATCGACGGGGCGCTGCAGGAGATCATGCGGCCGCCGGTCCGGATGAAGGCCGCGCTGACCTCCCGCCTCAAG
This sequence comes from uncultured Gemmatimonadota bacterium, assembly GCA_964392705.1. GTDB lineage: Bacteria > Gemmatimonadota > Gemmatimonadetes > Palauibacterales > Palauibacteraceae > CAYMQZ01. The sequence goes on along the minus strand of CAYMQZ010000012.1, from coordinate 28,972 downwards.
ATCCTGGCCGACCTGAACATCGCCGAGCGGCGGGTTCCCCAGGACGGCCGGATCAAGATGAAGATCGGGAAGCGGGTGATCGATTTCCGCGTCTCGACGCTGCCCGTCCTGTTCGGCGAGAAGATCGTGCTCCGGATCCTCGACAAGGGGAGCCTCAGGATGGACCTCGAGTCGTTCGGGATGGAGCCGCGCGCGGAACAGTCGTTCCTGCGCGCCATCGCCAACCCGTACGGCATGGTCCTGGTCACGGGGCCCACGGGCTCGGGTAAGACGACCAGCCTCTACGCGGCCCTGCACCGGATCAACACGGAAGAGGTCAACATCATGACGGCGGAGGATCCGGTGGAGTACAACCTCCACGGGATCAACCAGGTCCAGGTCCGGCCCGACATCGGGCTGACCTTCGCCTCCTCCCTCCGCGCGTTCCTCCGTCAGGACCCGAACATCGTCATGGTCGGCGAGATCCGGGACCTGGAGACGGGGGGCATCGCGGTGAAGGCGGCGCTCACCGGTCACCTGGTTCTCTCGACCCTCCACACCAACGACGCCGCGTCCACGATCACGCGAATGATCGACATGGGCATCGAGCCGTTCAACGTGGCGGCCGCGGTCAACATCATCACGGCCCAGCGGCTCGTCCGGCGGATCTGCAAGGACTGCAAGGTCGCGACGGAATACCTGCCCGAAGCCCTGGAGGCGGCGGGCATCCCGGCCGAGGAGCTGGCCGACTACACCTTCTACAAGGGCGAAGGGTGCGACTCCTGCGGGGGCTCGGGCTATGCGGGACGCCAGGGGCTCTACGAGGTGATGCCGGTAACCTCCGCGATCCGGCGGATGATCCTGGCCGGCGCCTCGGGCGACGACCTGAAGGAGCAGGCGGTCTCCGAGGGGATGATCACGCTTCGCCGGGACGGCCTCCTGAAGGTCAAGCGCGGGGTCACCACGCTGGACGAGGTGCTGAAGGAGACCGCCCTCTAGAGCGGGCGACGGCGTCCGAGGGGGCGCCCGGGATTCGCCGCGTGCCGGTTCCCGTCCTGGTTCCGTTTCGCAAGACGTTTTCGCGTTTTGCGATTGCCCGACCGTTCGGGGCCGGCCGCGGCACTCTCGACCGTCTCGCGGAAGACCGCGACCGGACGGCCGTTCCGAGGTCCGAGGGGACCGCGGGACGACGAGGTGACGAAAGGCACCCGCCTTGCGCGGTTCGAGGCGGAAACGACGACAAAGAAGCAGCGAACAGCGAGGATTTCATGGAGCAGCAGACGACGTCGATCAGCCTGCGGGCGCTCCTCGAGGAGATGATCGAGAGGGAAGCCTCGGACCTCCACCTCACCGTGGGCGAGCGTCCGAAGCTCCGGGTCGACGGGCGTCTCATGGACAGCTCGGTGGAGCAGAGCCTGGCGCCCAAGGACTCCATGGCGCTCACCTACAGCGTCCTGACCGAGCAGCAGAAGAAGAAGTTCGAGCAGGAGTCCGAGCTCGACTTCTCGTTCAGCATCGAGGGCGTCTCGCGCTTCCGGGCCAACGTGTACCGCCAGCGCGGGAGCATCGGCGCGGCGATCCGCCGCATTCCCTGGAAGATCCTCGGCTTCGAGGAGCTGGGACTCCCGCCCGTGGTCGAGCGGCTGGCCGAGAAGCCCCGGGGGCTGGTCCTGGTCACCGGCCCGACCGGGTCGGGCAAGTCCACGACCCTGGCGGCGATGGTCGACAAGATCAACCGGGAGCGAAACTCCCACATCATCACGATCGAGGACCCGATCGAGTTCGTGCACGACCACAAGCGCTGTCTCGTGAACCAGCGGGAGGTGGGGAGCGACACGAAGAGCTTCCCCTCGGCGCTCAAGTACGTGCTGCGTCAGGATCCCGACGTGATCCTGGTGGGCGAGATGCGGGACCTGGAGACGATCTCGGCGGCGCTGACGATCGCCGAGACGGGACACCTGGCGTTCGCCACGCTGCACACGAACTCGGCGGCCGAGACGATCAACCGCGTCATCGACGTCTTCCCCTCGCACCAGCAGCAGCAGGTGCGCGCCCAGCTCGCCTTCGTCCTGGAGGGGGTGGTCACGCAGACCCTGCTTCCCAAGGCGAGCGGGAAGGGTCGCGTCGTGGCCTCCGAGATCCTCATCGTGACGCCCGCGGTCCGGGCCCTGATCCGCGAGGACAAGGTCCACCAGATCTACTCGGCCATGCAGGCGGGGAAGAAGTTCGGCATGCAGACGCTGAACGACTCGCTCTACCAGCTCTACATGCAGCGGCAAGTGAGCGCGGAGGAGTGCCTCCGCGTGAGCCCCGACCCCTCCGAGCTCAAGCGGATGATCGGCGGGGCCGGAGCGGCGAGCGGCGCGGGCGGCCGGGCCGCCGGCTGAACGAACGGCCCGCCGGTAGGCGAACGGCCCGCGCTCCGCGGGATCGCGAATCGCCCCATCGGTTGCGTTTCGCGGGAAGCGAAGCGGTTCGCCCGCCCGCCGACGGACGCGAGGGAATAGGCCGCAAGCCGCGTCATCACAACGTATTACGCTCGAGTTACGAAGCGCGGGCCCTTCGGCACCGCGCTTGCCCCGGAAGGGGGACGTCGTTCGGGTCGGCGCGTCGCGATGCGATGGAGCGGACTCGGATCGGCCGGTCGTCGGAGGTCGACGGGATGTGGGCGATGGGAGCCGGCGACCGGCCCGGTTTTGAGAGGTGGGAGCGCGCGGCGCGGGCCTCCGGGTCCGACGTCGCGCGCGCCGCCTGAGACCTACGCCACAGCGACCGATTCTTCAGGAGACGGCGATGCCTGTCTGGAACTACAGCGCCCGCACCGTCACCGGCGAGCTGCGCCGGGACGAGATCGAGCTTCCCTCCCGCGACCACGTCATCGCCTACCTCAGAAAACAGAAGCTGATTCCGGTCTCCGTCCGCGAGAAGCCGAAGGCGATCACCTTCGGGCGCGGCGTGAAGACGCGGGACATCGTGATCGTCACGCGTCAGTTCGCCACGATGATCAACGCGGGCCTGCCGCTCGTGCAGGCGCTCGACATCCTGTCGAGACAGACCGAGAACAAGGTGTTGAAGAAGACGATCCAGGACGTGCTCTACGACGTCGAGTCGGGGAACACGCTGGCCGACGCCCTCCGCTCGCACCCGAAGATCTTCAGCGACCTCTTCGTGAGCATGGTCGCGGCGGGCGAGTCCGGCGGCATCCTGGACACGATCCTCCTGCGCCTGGCCACCTTCCTGGAGAAGAGCGAGGCGCTGACGCGGAAGATCAAGGGCGCGATGATCTATCCCGGGGTCGTGCTCGGCGTGGCGGTCGTCGCGATCGCCGTGCTCCTGCTGTTCGTGATCCCGGTCTTCGAGCAGATGTTCGCGAGCTTCAACCAGCAGCTCCCGCTGCCCACCCGGCTGGTGATCGGGATGTCGGCGCTGCTCCAGGCCTACTGGTGGCTCATCGGCGGCGCGATCGCGGCGGGGGCGGTACTCTTCAAGCGCTGGGTCGCGACGCCAGGCGGGCGCCTGCAGTTCGACCGGTTCCTGCTCCGGGTGCCCGTCCTGGGCGGCCTGGTCCGGAAGGCCGCGATCGCGCGCTTCACCCGGACGCTGGGGACGATGCTCAGCTCGGGCGTCTCCATCCTGGACGGCCTCGAGATCACGGCCCGCACTTCCGGCAACCGGGTGATCCACGACGCGGTCATGCAGAGCCGCTCGGCGATCGCCGGCGGAAAGTCCATCGCCGAGCCGCTCAAGGAAACGGCGGTCTTCCCGCCCATGGTCACCCAGATGATCCACGTGGGCGAGGAGACGGGCGACCTGGACGGCATGCTCTCCAAGATCGCCGACTTCTACGACGACGAGGTGGACGTCGCGGTCGAGAGCCTGCTCAAGGCGCTCGAGCCGGCGCTGATCGTCGTGCTGGGCTCGATCGTGGGCGGCATGATCGTGGCCATGTACCTGCCGATCTTCGGGCTGGTGAACGCGATCCAGTAGACGGCGCGAGACCGGAGCCCCCGCCGGGAGCAGCAAGGGAAGAGGCCCGCTTCGGCGGGCCTCTTCTCGTTGGTGGTGCGCGCTCGACGGAGTCGGCAGGCGGACCGGCGGGGAACCCGGCTCCGAGCTTCCGGTATCCAGTCTGCCGCGAGCGGACGGGGGACGGGCGGCCGCTCTCCCGGCCTGTGTCGGCGCCTTCCAAGGTAGGCCGCGGGATGGAGCGAAAGCGTGAAGCGGACGGGCACGAGAACGGCCGGGATCGGCCGCGGCCGGATGCCGCGGGGAGCGAGCGCGTGAGCGCTCCCGCCGCGGACGCCCGGTCGGCCTCCCCCCGGGCGCCGGCCCCCCCGGCGCTGGCCAGGGAGATCGCGCGGCGCCGGACCTTCGCCATCATCAGCCATCCGGACGCGGGGAAGACGACCCTGACGGAGAAGCTGCTGCTGTACGGCGGCGCCATCCACCTGGCCGGATCCGTGAAGGCGCGCCGCGCCCGCCGGCACGCGACCTCGGACTGGATGCAGGTCGAGAAGGAGCGCGGGATCTCCGTGACCTCCAGCGTGCTCCAGTTCGAATACCAGGGCTGTCAGGTGAACCTGCTGGACACCCCGGGCCACCAGGACTTCTCCGAGGACACCTACCGGACCCTGCTGGCCGCCGACAGCGCCGTCATGCTGCTGGACAACCGGAAGGGCGTGGAGGAGCGGACCCGCAAGCTGTTCGACGTATGTCGGCTGCGCCGGCTCCCCATCTTCACCTTCGTGAACAAGTGCGACCGGCCGGGCGTGGACCCGCTCCAGCTCCTGGACGACGTCGAGGCCGAGCTGGGGATTCGCTGCTCGCCGGTCACCTGGCCCGTCCTGGACGGCGTCGAGTGCCTGGGCGCCTACGATCGGCGGGCCGGGATCCTCCACCGCTTCCGCCGCAGCGGCGACCACGGCGCCACCCGGGCGCCGGCCGAGACGATGCCGCTCGATGCCCCGGAGGCACGGGAGGCCTTTCCGGCAGCTTCCCTGACGCGCCTCGAGGAGGAGGTCGCGCTCCTGGATGCGGTCGGCGAGCCGCTGGACGAGGAGCGCGTGCTGGCGGGAGAGCTCGCGCCCACCTTCTTCGGAAGCGCGCTCCTCAACTTCGGTGTGGAGCCGTTCCTTCGTTATTTTCTCGGGCACGCGCCGCCGCCCGCTGGCCGACGCGCGGGCGACCGGCTCGTGCGCCCCGAAGAGCCGGAGTTCCGGGGCTTCGTGTTCAAGATCCAGGCGAACATGGACCCCAACCACCGGGACCGGATCGCCTTCGTGCGGATCGTCTCGGGCCGGTGGGAGCCCGGGATGAGGGTGACGAACCTGCGGAGCGGGGAGGAGGTGCGCCTCTCGTCGGCGCGTCGCTTCCTCGCGCAGGAGCGGGAGGTGGCGGAGGAGGCCCTGGCCGGCGACGTCGTGGGCATCCACGATCGGGGCAGCCTCCGGATCGGCGACACCCTGTCGGAGAACGGCGGGGCGGCCTTCGAGCGGATTCCCCGCTTCTCGCCCGAGCGGTTCGCGCGGGTGAGGCCCGCCGACCCGATGCGCCGGAAGCACCTGGACCGGGGTCTCCGGCAGCTCTCCGAGGAAGGGGCCGTGCAGGTCTTCTTCCCGGAGGAGGGCGCCAGCCCGCGGCCGCTGGTGGGAGCCGTGGGGCCCCTGCAGTTCGACATCCTGCTCCACCGGCTCGAGGGCGAATACGGCGTGCGGGCGACGCTCGAGCCGCTTCCGTATCGGCACGCCCGCTGGGCCGTCGGTCCGGAGGGCGCGGTGCGGGAGCTGGCCCGGGGCTATCAGAGGGCGCTGGCCTTCGACCACCGCGGCCACCCGCTGCTGCTGTTCGAGACCGACTTCTCCCTCCGGAAGGCGGAGGAGGACGCGCCCGAGGTGGAGCTCCACGCCGTCTCGCCCTGAGGGGAGGCGGGCGAGCCGGCCCAGGGATGTGGCGTCGCGCGGGCTGTCGCGCGGTCTCTCCTCGTCCGATAATTCCGCTCGTCGCGATCGTTCCCGGTGGGGTCCGCCGCGTCGGCCCCCTCGGTAGGCCGCCGTAGCGGGGAGGTGGGGTTGGAGACCAGGGAAGAACTCCGCCGCGAGTTAGGCTTCTGGGACGCCCTCACGATCGGGGCGGGGACGATGATCGGGGCCGGGATCTTCCTCCTGGCCGGAGTCGCCGTGGACCTGGCCGGACCGGGGGCGATCCTCTCCTACGCGGCGGGCGGGCTCGTATGCGTCCTCACCGCGGCGAGCGCGGCGGAGCTCGCCACCGGGATGCCGACCTCGGGCGGCGACTACTTCTTCGTCTCCCGCTCCCTGGGCCCGGCGCTCGGGGCGATCTCGGGCGTGGGGATCTGGCTCAGCCTGACCGTGGCGATCGCCTTCTACCTGTACGGCCTCGGGGAATACCTTTCGCAGATCGCCCCGGTGACGCCCTTCTGGGGCGCCTTCGCCGGGGGCGTCGCCCTCACGGCGCTCAACGTGAGCGGGGCCAAGGAGTCGGGGAGGACCCAGGTCGCCGTCGTGCTCACCCTGCTGCTCATCCTGGCGGTCTTCGTCGGCTTCGGCGTCTTCCACGTCGAGGCGAAGAACCTGGCCCCGTTCCTTCCGTTCGGGACGGAGCCGATCCTCTCCACCACCGCCCTCGTCTTCGTCTCCTTCCTGGGCTTCGTGAAGATCGCGGCGGTGGCCGAGGAGATCCGAGACCCCGGCCGGAACCTGCCGCGGGCGCTGATCGGCTCGGTGGCGCTCGTGACCGTGCTCTACATGCTCATCGTGCTCGTCATCGCGGGCGTCTTCTCCCAGCGGACGATCGGCGCCGTGCGCGACCCGCTCACCCAGGCGGCCCGCGCGATGATGGGCGGCGCCGGGGGCGGGCTGATCATCTTCGCCGGCCTGTTGGCGACCGTCTCCTCGGCGAACGCTAGCATCATGGCCTCCTCGCGGATCAACCTGGCGATGGCCCGGGACCGGCTGGTTCCGGGCTGGATGAGCGCGATCCACGACCGGTTGCTCACGCCCCACCGGGCCATCCTCGTGACCGGCACGCTCGCCCTCGCCTTCCTGCTGATCGAGAGCCTGGAGGATCTGGCCAAGATCGCCAGCTCGCTCCAGCTCTACAGCTACGCCGCGCTGAACGTGGGCTGCGTGGTGCTCCGGGCCTCCGGCCCCGGCTGGTACCGGCCCAGCTTCCGCACGCCCCTCTACCCGTGGGCCCAGCTCTTCGCGGCCGCGGCCTGCGTCGGGATCATCCTCTACTCGGGGCGGTTCGCGCAGCTCGCCGTGGGCGGCCTCATCCTGCTGAGCCTGGGTTGGTATCTCCTCTGGGGTCGGCGGCGGGTGGAGATCGACCACGCGGTTCCCGTCTTCCGCGCCCGCTGGGCCGACCTCAAGCTCCGCGCTTTCTTCCGGCCGGCGGCGGGGTTCGAGGCGGCCGAGCGCGAGGAGGCGGCGCCGCTCGAGCGGGCGCTGGATGCCGAGGAGCCGCGCCGCGTGATGGTGGCGCTGGCGAACCCCGAGCACGAGGCGGATCTGCTCGCGATCGGGCGGCTGATCGCCGCCGGCGTCGAAGAGGGGGGCCGCGTGATGGGGATTCACCTGGTCCGGGTGCCGATCCAGACGCCACTGACGGTCGCGCGCCGCCGCTTCGAGGAGCGGCGGGTGATCGAGCAGACGATCGAGGGCGCCGCCGGGACGCCGGAGGCCGCGGCGAGCGGGAAGGAGGCGTCGAGCCCGGTGGCCTCGACGCGGGTCGAGGCGGTCACGGACGTGGCGCACGATGTCTTCGGCGCCCTGGTGACCGAGACGCGCAGCCGGCGGGCGGACCTCCTCCTGATGGGTTGGCAGGGCAGCTTCACGGTGGGCCGCATCCGCCGCTCGCCGGTCCAGCGGGTGATGGCGGAGCTCCCCGCGGACATGGCGGTGCTCAAGGACCGCGGTCTGGAGGGGATCCGATCGATCCTCCTCCCGTGGGGCGGAGGGCCTCACGCCCGGCTCGGGCTCGAGGTCGCCGTGCGGGTCGCGCGGGCCCTGGGGTCGGAGGTCGATGTGCTCCGGATCGTACGGCCGGAGGTCGAGGTGGAGGGGGAGGCCGCGAGGCTCCGGGAGGCGGTGGAGAGGATCGTCGGCGAGCGACCCGGCCTCCGCTACCACGTCCATCCCTCCGCCAGCATCGGGGAGGGGATCCTGGCCTGGGCCGAGGAGCGGGAGCCCGACCTGCTGGTCATCGGCGCCTCGGCCGAATCCCGGATCCGGAACGTCCTGTTCGGCTCCGTGCCGGACGTGGTGGCCGACGAGGCTCCGTGCTCGGTGCTCATGGTGCGGCGGTACCTTCCGGAGCACTGGAGCGTGCGGCTCGGTGAGCGGCTGAAGAGGATCTGGGAGCGCCTGGGTCCCACGACCTCCCCCGCCGAGGCGGTGTGAGGCGATGAAGAGGCTCAAGAAGGAGCTCTCCCTCTTCGACGTCTACGCCATCAGCACCGGGGCCATGTTCAGCTCCGGCTTCTTCCTGCTGCCGGGCCTGGCCGCGGCCGGGGCGGGCCCCGCCGTCGTGCTCGCGTACCTGCTGGCCGGCCTGCTCGCCGCGCCGGCCATGCTCAGCAAGGCGGAGCTCTCGACGGCGATGCCCCGGGCCGGAGGCACCTACTATTTCCTGGACCGGAGCCTCGGGCCGATGGTGGGCACGATCGGCGGGCTCGGGACGTGGACGGCGCTGGTGCTCAAGAGCGCCTTCGCGCTCGTGGGTATGGGGGCCTACCTGGGTCTCTTCATCGAGGTGCCGATCCGGACGGTCGCCCTCCTCCTCACCGCGCTCTTCGTGGCCGTGAACGTGGCGGGGGCGAAGCAGACGGGGGGGCTCCAGCGGGCGCTGGTGGCGGCGCTCCTCGCCGTGCTGGCCTTCTTCGTCGCCCAGGGCCTCTGGGAGGTCTTCGCCGTCCGGGGCTGGGAGAGCAGCCGCCCCCAGTTCACGCCCTTCTCGCCGTTCGGCGCGCAGGGGCTCTTCGCCACCGTGGGGCTGGTCTTCGTCTCCTACGCGGGGCTGACCAAGGTGGCCAGCGTGGCCGAGGAGGTGACCGACCCCGACCGGAACATCCCGCTCGGGATGGCGCTCTCGCTCACCACCGCGACGCTCATCTACGTGGTGGGCGTCTTCGTGATGGTCGCCGTGCTGGATCCGGCCGAGCTGCGCGAGGACCTTCGCCCCGTCGCCACCGCGGCGGAGAGCTTCTTCGACTGGCTTCCGGGCGAGGTCGGGCTCTGGCTGGTCGTGATCGCGGCCGTCGCCGCCTTCGCCTCTACGGGGAACGCCGGCATCATGTCCGCCTCGCGCTACCTCCTGGCGATGGGCCGGGATCACCTCGTGTGGCCCGGCTTCGCCCGTCTCGGAAAGTTCCACACGCCGACGCTGGCGATCCTCCTCTCCGGCGGGCTGGTGGGCCTCTCGATCGTGACGCTGGACGTGCTGAGCATCGCGAAGCTGGCCAGCGCCTTCCAGCTCCTGGTCTTCGCGTTCGTGAACCTGGCGGTCATCATCATGCGGGAGAGCGGGATCGCCGCCTACGATCCCGGCTTCCGCTCGCCGGCCTACCCCTGGGTGCAGATCGTCGGCATGCTGGCTCCCTTCGTCCTGATCGCCACGATGGGGCTTCTCGCCATCCTCTTCACCGTGGGGCTGATCGGCGCCTGCCTCGTCTGGTACTTCTGGTACGGCCGCGACCGCGTGCGGAGGGAGGGTGCGCTCTACCACGTGTTCGAGCGCCTCGGCCGCCGCCGGGACGAGGGGCTGGACCTGGAGATGCGGGAGATCCTGAAGGAGCGGGGGGCGCGGGAGTGGGACCCGTTCGACGAAGTCATCGCGCGCGCCGAGGTCCTCGAGCGCCCGGAGGGTGGCTCCTTCAAGGAGGTGGCCCTGGCCGCGGCGGAGGTGCTGGCCCGGGAGGTCCCGGCGGATCGGGACGCCCTGTACCGCGAGTTCGTGGAGGAGACGAGGCTGGGGCTCACGCCCGTGGCCCACGGCGTGGCGCTCCCACACGCCCGGGTCGAAGGGGTCGAGCCGCCGCGGCTCGTCATGGTACGCGCGCCGGAGGGGATCCGGGTGGACGTCGAGGTGCGGGGGACCGACCGGGACGGTCCCGGTTCGGTCCCGGGCCGGCCGGAGGGTCGGGGGCCGACCGAGGACGCCGCGCCGGCGGAACGGCCCGCGGTCGTCAGGGGACCCGGCTTTCCGGGACCGGAGCCGATCCGGGCCGCCTTCTTCCTGGTGAGCGACCCGGAGGACTCCGGCCGTCACCTGCGGATCCTGGCCCAGCTCGCCGGCCGGGCCGATGACGAGGGGTTCATGGAGGAGTGGCTGGCGGCGCGGAACGAGCAGGAGCTCAAGGAGGCGGTCCTCCGGAACGAGCGCTACCTGTCGCTCCGGCTCCGGCCGGCCGGACCGACGGCCTCGCTGGTGGACCGGGCGCTGCGCGACGCCGACCTCCCCGCCGGGAGCCTCGTGGCGCTCATCCGGCGGGAGGGCGAGCTGGTCGTGCCCGGCGGGGGCACGGTCCTCCGCGCGGGCGACCGGTTGACGGTGATCGGGAACCCGGAGGGGATCCGGGAGCTCGCCCGGCGCTTCGCCTCGCCTGAGGGCTGACCGCGCGACGACCGCGCGCGACGACCGCGGCGTCGAAGCCGCCGGCCGCGGCGTCGAGGTTGCCGACTGCGGCCCGCTACGGTCCGGAGCCGAGCAGGAGGCTGCGGAGCGCCTCGGCGTCGGGCGCGGCCATCCAGCGCTCGCGGAAGTCCTCCCGCTCGGAGACGGCGGCCAGCGCCGCCAGCGCCTGCAGGTGGAAGCGCCGCGCGTCCGGCGTGCGCACCAGCACGAAGGCGGCGTGCACCGGATCGTCGTGGCCGGGAAAGGAGATCCCGGCGCGGCAGCGGGCGATGAGCAGGGGACTCGTGCCGACGGCCGGTGCGGCCACGTGCGAGATCGCCAGCCCGGGGGCGAAGACGGTGCTCCCGACCGCGTCGCGGCTGCGGAGCGCCTCGAGCAGGAGGAGCCGGTCCTCCTCGGCCGCGGCGCCGGGGGCCAGCGCCTCGGCCGCCTCGTCGAAGAACGCCTCGGCCGAGAGCGGTCCCTCGAGGTCCAGCACGGGGCTGTCGAGGACCGCCCGGCCGAACGAGTCGGGGACGAGCTCCCGCTTCTCCCGCGGGCGGAGCAGGACGACCCGGTCGCCTTGCCGCAGCCGGCTCCCGGCGTGGAACGGGAGCGCCTCGTCGTCCCGGCGCACCACGAGGGGGAGACAGGGCCCCTCCTCCTGGAGGGCCGCCGCGAAGCCTGTCCCGTCGGTCTCCTCCTCGACCTCCGCCTCCACCTCCCGGTACGCCCCCAGGGCGACCCGGTGCTCCCACTCCTCCCGCGCCACCGGGCCCCCGAAGAGGATCGAGGCGCGGAGGTGGCGGAGCGCCGCATCCCGCTCCCGCTCCTCCTGGCGGACCTGCACCACGTACACCTCCGGGATCTCGAAGACCTCGCGGGCCTCCCGTGCCACGAGGGCGTTCACCTCGGGGTTGGTCGTGAGGGCGACGAGGGAGTCGGCCGCCGGCGCCCCGGCCTCGCTCAGCGCCTGCTCCTGGAGGGCGTTTCCGCAGTGGACCGGGAGGCCCTCGCGCTTCGCCAGAGCGCAGCGCTGGGGATTGCTGTCGAGGAGCCAGACGGGACGTGACGAGGAGAGGAGGCGGGCCAGGAGCCGGCCGACCGGTCCCGCCCCCACGATCAGGGTCCCCCGCCGCTCCTCGGTCGAGCGGACGAGCTCGCCCCTCCGCCGCAGCCACTCCGAGCCCCACTTGAGCAGCACGGGAACCGTGGAGGTCGTGAAAATCGCCATGAAGACGAGGATCGAGAAGATCTCCTGGGAGATGAGCCCCCGCTCGAGCCCGATTCCGGCCACGATGATCTCGACCGCCCCGCGGCCGTTCATCCCCATCCCGACCGTCACGCCCTCCCGCCAGCCGAGTCCCGTGGGCAGGTAGAACAGGGCGGTCCCCACGATCTTCCCCACGATCGCCACCACCATGATCGCCACGAAGAGACCCAGGTCGGCGCCCGTGAAGACCCGGAACGAGACCGCGAAGCCGGCGGTCACGAAGAAGATCGGGGCCAGGAACCCGATCGAGGCCTCGCGCACCGCGAGCATCAGGTCGTGAGCCAGGCTGCGCCCGAGGACGTTCTCCTGGATGAAGAGCCCGGCGATGAAGGCGCCCAGGATGGAGTGGAGGCCGGCCAGCTCCGCCAGCTCGCCGAAGAAGACGGCGATCAGGAGCACCAGCGTGAAGTGGAAGGTGCGGCCGGTGAGCCCCGCCTCGGTCATGCGCCGCCCCACCCAGGGAAAAACCTTGTAACCCGCGCCCGCGGTGAGGGCGAAGAAGAGGAGCGCCTTGAGCGAGACGAGGCCGATCCCCCCCAGGTCCAGCGTCCCCACGTCGACCACCCCCATGATGGCGGCGAATGCGATCAGGGCGAGGGTGTCCGAGATGAGGGCTCCGGCCATCAGCACGTGGGCCACGCGGGTGTCCAGGAGCTGCAGGTCCACCAGGATCCGGGACTTGGTCGCCAGGGAGGTGATCCCGGCGGCGATCCCCACGAAGAGGCCGCCGAGGGGGGTGCCGCCGAACCAGAGGACCGTGAAATAGGCCAGCACGAAGGGGGTGACGAAGCCCCCGATCGCCGCCAGGAAGCCCGGCCATGACGCCTTCTTGAGCTCCCGGGGGTCGATCTCCATCCCGATGTACAGCATCATCAGGAGGACCCCGAGCTCGGCGAGCACCGCGAGCGCCTCGGTGCCGTGCAGGAGGCCGAGGAGCGGGGGACCGAGCAGGATGCCGGCGAGCAGCTCGCCGAGGACCGATGGGTAGCGGAACCGCTCGGCGAGGTTCCCCGCGAGCCAGGCGGCCAGGAGGACGAGGAGCAGGTTGACCAGGTCCAGTTCCACGGCTCTTCAGAATCTCCTGCGTTCGGGTGAACGAGCGTTCGGGGATGGACCGGGCCCGAAGGTCGAGCGCGGGGCCGGGGCCGGCAAGGTCGGGGGCGGGGGCCGGGTCGGGGAGCCGGCGGCCGAGGGACGGGCCGGCGGATGGGCTCGGGAAACGGGCCCGCTCGATCCGGGGTCGACCGGCGTGACGGCGGGCGCCACGGCCGCTATCCTGCGGCGGGAACGCGATTCCATCTGGTGGAGGAGGACGGTACATGCGGGGTGGACGGGCGTGCATCGGGATCCGGAGAAACCTGGCGCCGGCGGCGTCGCTGGTGGCCTGGGGCGGTCTTCTCGCCGTCGCGGGCTGCGGAGCCGAGCCCGAGCCGCCGTCGGTGGAGATCCGGACGCCTCGTGACGGCGCCACCGTGTCCGGACCGAACGTGCGGGTGGAGCTGGCCGCGCGCGGGGTGACGATCGCGCCCGCCTCCGATGAGCTTCCCGGGACGGCCCATCACCACCTGTTCATCGACCGCGAGATGACGCGGCCGGGCGACACGATACCGTCGGGCGTCAGCGGCATCATCCATCTGGACCGCGGGCAGACCGACTTCGTTCTCCTGGGCCAGCCGAGGGGCAGCCACCGGGTCATCGCGCTGCTGGCCGACCGTCACGACGTCCCGCTCGACCCGCCGGCGGCGGACACCGTGCGCTTCATCCTCACGGGGTCGCGCTGAGCCCGGCGGCCGGGAACGCCGTGAGCGAGATCGAGGTCCGGACGTCCGACCGCGAGGAGCTGGTCGACATCACGGGGCAGGTCCGTCGCGCGGTCGAGGTTTCCGGGGTGGAGGAGGGCCTCTGCGTGCTCTGGTCGATGCACACCACGGCCGGGCTCACGGTGAACGAGGGCGCCGATCCGGCCGTGGCGCGGGACATCGAGGCGTGGCTCGAGGAGAGCGCGCCACGCGGGCCGGGATACCGGCACGCCGAGGGGAACGCCGACTCGCACATCAAGACGACGCTGGTCGGCCCCGGCCTCACCCTGATCGTCTCGGGAGGCCGCCTGCACCTGGGACGCTGGCAGGCGGTCTTCCTGTGCGAGTTCGACGGGCCCCGCACGCGGCGCGTCGCCGTACGGCTGGTGGCCGCGTCGGCCGGGTAGCCGGCCGAGTAGGCGGCGGCCTCATGGCGGAGCGGGACGACCGCGAGCCCAGTCCGGGCGGCCCGGAGTCCGGTCTGGACGACCTGGTGGGCCGCTCCGAGCGGGAGGTCCGGAGCCGCCTGGGCGCCCCGGACGTCGAGCGGTCGGCGGGCGGGGAGCGCTGGCTGGTGTACGAGCGGGAGGCCCTCACCCTGCGGATCCGGTGCCGGCGGCCCGATGCGGATCGACCGCGCCGGGTCGCCTCGTGGACGGCGACCCTGGCCGCGGGGCGCGCGACGCTCCGCGAGGCGGCCGAGCCGCTCGGGCTGTGGCCGCTGTGCGCGCCCGACGCCGACGCCCGGTCGGCGGAGGGTCCCTCGCTCCGGCGAGCGATCCGGGGCGGGGACGCCGTTCACTCGCTCACGGCTCGCGTGCGCGGGGGGTCTATCGACCAGATCACCGTGTTCGACGAGGCGCCCGAGTGGGACGTGGGGCTCGCGTGAAACGCCGCCGCGGACCGGACCGGGTGAAACGCCGCCGCGGACCGGACCGCATCCGGAGATCCGGCCGTGCCCTCCCGCCGGCCGGACCCCTGACGCCGGAACGGGTCCTCTACTGGATCTACGCCGCGCGGCTCGCCGTCTGCCTCGGCGTCTATGGAACGGCGGCCCTCGCCACGGGCTTCTGGACGCCGGGCGCCGTGACCGTCCAGGGGCTCGACGTGAGGACCCTCTCCTTCGTCGGGCTCGGCGCGGCGGCCCTCTTCACCCCCGTCGCGTACTGGCACAGCCACTGGCGGGATACGCGCCCCGGAACCGTCTTCCTGTTCTCGCAGGCGGTCCTCGACGTGCTCCTCGTCACGGGGATCGTGCACATCACGGGCGGAAGCGCGAGCGTCTTCCCGCCCCTGCTCTACGTCGCGCTCGTCTCCGCCTACGCCCTGGTGCTCCCGATCGCCGCCGCCGAGCTCGTCGCGCTCGGGACCGGGCTGGCCTACGTGCTCGACATCGGCCTGGCCTATCCCGAGCAATTGGACGTGGTGGTGCTGGTCCAGATCGGGATCTTCGTGTTCGTGGCGACGGCCAGTTGGCTGATCGCCTCCCGCCTCCGGCAGATCCGCCAGGAGCTGCGGACGCTGGAGGGGGAGCTGGAACGCCTCCAGCTCGGTACGGCCGACATCCTGCGCACGATCGAGGCGGGCGTCGTGACGCTCGATTCGGACGGCCGGGTCGCCTACCTGAACCCCGCGGCGGAGGAGATCCTCGGGATCGAGGCGGAGGACTGGCTGGGGCGGGACCTGATGCCGGAGCTGGAGAGCCGGGCCGCGGAGGTGGCGTCGCTCGCTCGCGAGACGCTGAGCGAAGGCCATCAGGTCCGGAATCGCGACGCGGAGATCGCCCGGGCGGAGGACGGCGAGCTGCGTCCCGCCGTGGTCCACACGGCGCTTCACCGGAAGAGGGGCGCCCCCTCCTCGGTCACCCTGGTGCTGCAGGACATGCGGATGGCCCGCCAGTTCGAGCTGCTGCGGCTCCGCACGGGCCGGCTCGAGGCCGTGGCCGAGCTGTCGGCCTCGCTCGCCCACGAGATCAAGAACCCTCTCGCCTCCATCCGGAGCGCGGTGGAGCAGCTCGCCCAGGGAGCGCCGGAGGACGGCGACGAGGGCATGCTCAGCCGCTTGATCGTCCGGGAGACGGACCGCCTCTCCCGGCTGCTGGGCGAGTTCAGCGACTTCGCGCGCGTGGATGTGGTAGAGCGCAAGCCGCTGGACGCCGAGCGGCTGATCCGGGAGGTGATCGAGATGGTGCAGCAGCGCCCGGAGGCGCAGGGCGGGCGCGCCCGGTTCGAGATCGACGTCCGCGAGCCGCTTGACGACCTCTGGGGAGATCCGGACCTTGTGCATCGGACGCTGGCGAACCTGGTGCTGAACGCGGTGCAGGTGGGGGCCGAAGATCCGCCCGTGACGGTCCGGGTCGTGGCGGACATCCTGCGCCCGGACCCGGCGGCCCGGGACCCCTCGCTGGGCGCGCCCGTCCGCATACGGGTGATGGACGACGGTCCGGGCATCGATCCCGACGATCTCCACAAGATCTTCGACCCGTTCTACACGCGCCGGCAGGGGGGGAGCGGAATGGGGCTGGCCATCGCCCATCGGGCGGTGCAGGCGCACGGCGGCACGCTGCTCGTCAGCTCCGAGCCGGGGCGGGGGGCGACGTTCGCCGTGCTCCTTCCCCGCCGCGAGCGGGGAGAGGAGCGAGAGGTCACGAACGGCGGAACCGCGGAGAGCGACGGCGAATGAACAGAGAGAAGCCGGTGGTGCTCGTCATCGACGACGAGCAGAGCATGGTCGAGACGTTGTCGGTCCTTCTCAAGAAGGAGGGCTTCGAGGTGCTCTCCGCGCTCACCGGCGGCGAGGGCCTGGAGCGGTTCGCCGATGCGAAGCCCGACGTCGTGCTGACCGACGTGCGGATGCCGAAGATGACGGGCGTCGAGGTGCTCGAGTCGATCCGCGAGAAGGACCCGGACACCCCCGTGGTGCTGATGACGGCCCAGGCCTCCCTCCAGTCGGCGGTCCAGGCCGTGAACCTGGGCGCCACCCACTACATCCAGAAGCCGTTCGAGAACGAGGAGCTGGTCGCCGTCCTCCGGCGCTCGATCGACTTCGGTCACGTGAAGCGGGAAAACCGGACGCTCAAGAGGGAGATCCGTCGGCGGGAGAAGCGGGAGCTCATCAAGCCCCTGGGCGAGAGCCCGGCCTTCCGCAAGGCGCTCGAGATGGTCGAGTCGGTCGCGCCCAGCGAGTCCACGATCCTGATTCGCGGCGAGAGCGGGTCGGGCAAGGAGGTCTTCGCGCGCTACATCCACGAGCTCTCCTCGCGGAGCGAGAGCCGGTTCCTGTCGCTGAACTGCGCCGCGCTGCCGGAGGGCCTGCTGGAGTCCGAGCTGTTCGGGCACGTCAAGGGCTCCTTCACCGGCGCGGTTCGCGACAAGGAAGGCCTGTTCGTGGCGGCCACCGGGGGCAGCTTCTTCCTCGACGAGGTGGGCGAGATGGCTCCCTCGACGCAGGTGAAGCTGCTGCGCGTCCTCCAGCAGCGGGAGGTGATCCCGGTCGGCCACACGGAGCCGATCCCGGTGGACGTCCGGCTGATCGCGGCCACGAACCGCGACCTGGAGCGGGACATCGAGCAGGGCCGCTTCCGCAGCGACCTGTACTACCGTCTCAACGTCATCTCCATCGCCCTCCCGCCCCTTCGGGATCGGACGGATGACGTTCCGTTGCTGGCCGAGCACTTCTTGAAGCGGGAGGCGGAAAGGACGGGGGAGGAGAAGAAGCTGTCCGAGGAGGCGATGGAGGTGCTCGTGGAGTACCAGTGGCCCGGCAACGTGCGGGAGCTCGAGAACGTGATCGAGCGGGCCGTGGTGCTCACCGGCGGGAAGGCGATCCCGGTGGACGCCCTGCCGCAGCGTCTGCGCGAGGAGGCGCCCGAGCCGCTGGTCCAGGACCGGCCCCCGCCCAACCCGACGCTCGAGGTGATCGAGCGCGCCTACATCGAGCACGTGCTCCGGGCGGAGGGGGGGAACAAGAGCCGGGCGGCCGAGGTCCTCGGGATCGACCCCAGCACGCTCTACCGGAAGATCAAGCGCTTCGGGCTGGAGGTCTGACGGCGCTGGTCGGCGGATGGCCGACGGCTCGACCTGGGGAGACGACATGAGCACCAGACCCGAACCTCCGGATGGCGGCGCCATCACGCTGGAGGAGTTCCAGCGCATGCCGGAGGAGGACGCCCATCGGGTGGAGCTCTCGCGCGGTCGGGTGGTGAGGGAGCCGCGGCCCGGCGCGGAGCACGGATGGCTCGCCGGCCGGCTGGTCAGACTCCTGGGCTCGTACGCCGAGGAGCACGACCTGGGCCTCGTGGTCACGGAGACGGGCTTCCTTCTCGCCGAGAATCCGCCGACGATACGGGGTCCGGACGCCGCCTTCATCGCGAACGAGCGGCTCTCGGGCGAGGAGATCCCCACGGGCTTGTGGACGGTGCCCCCGAGCCTGGCCGCCGAGGTCGTCTCGCCCTCGAACACCGTGGGCGAGATCCAGGAGAAGGTGCTCGAGTACCTGGAGGCGGGGACCGAGCTCGTGTGGGTGGTGGAGCCGCGCTCGCGCGCCGTCACCGTATGGCGCCCGCCCGCGGAGGCCCGGGCCGTGCGCGAGAAAGATGTCCTGGACGGGGAGGACCTCCTTCCGGGCTTCCGGCTCGAGGTGGCCGCCCTCTTCCGGCGCTGAGCGTTCGGCGCGCCGTCGCGCCCCGTCGTGGGCGCCGTCGGGCCCGCCCCGGGTGAGCCGGCCGGCGCCCGCGATCGCGTGAAGACCGGGCGGATGACGTTCCGTTGCTGGCCGGGCGCTTCTTGAAGCGGGAGGAGCGGGGAACGTCCACCGGATCGCGGCGGCGCGGCCCGCCGCTTGCCGGGGGTCTCGACCCGACGGTTGCAGAAGCGAAAGGGTCGTGCATCCTGCAAGGGTCGAGGCTCCCGACGGCCCCTTCCCCTCCCCCCTGGAATCTGTGTAAGTAGCTTACTTACAGTCACTTGAACATGGAGCCCGTCCAGGGCACGGGGGTTGCCCCATCCCCATGCCGGAGGCGGGGGCCTCTTAGAGTTCAGGCGATCCCGGCTCGCGCCGGGAAGGCGTCACCACAGCAAGCGAGGAGAGAGATGCGCAACGCGAAGGGATTCACCCTGATCGAGCTGCTGATCGTGGTGGTGATCATCGGCATTCTGGCCGCGATCGCCCTGCCGCAGTTCGCGAGCACGAAGGAGAAGGCGTACGATTCGGCCGCCAAGAGCGACCTCCGGAACCTGATGACGGCGCAGGAGGCGTATTTCGCGGATTACCTGACCTACTGGGCGGGTAACGTCACTGAGGGAACCGGCGAGGACTTCGACACGGACGGCGACGACGACATCGTCGCGAGCCAGGGCGTGGCCATGACGGCCGTGGCCGCCACCAACGGCTTCACGGCTACGGCGAAGCACGCCAATGCCCAGGACAGCTGGTGCGTCGACACTACGCCAGGTGCCGTGGACGACTCCGGTAAGATCATCAAGTGCTAGCTGTTCCGGTGCTTGAACGGGCCTGACCGAATCAGACGGTCCAGGTTTTGAAGAGGGGGCGCGGCGTTTTATTCGCCGCGCCCCCTCTTCGCATGACACGGCGCGCTCAAGCGGTCTCGCCGGACCTGGGGAGCGTCCGGCCCTCGACGCCCCGGCTTGTCCGTGTCGCGAGAGAACGCTTTCTTCCCGCTCTGCGGCGGCTCGAACGAGGGGGACGGACAGGGTGCTGGGGAAGGGGCTGGAGGAGAGGAAGCTGGAGGGGGCTCGCGAGCTGTTCTTCGTTCTGACGCTTGGAGCTCTGGGGTGCGCCTTCCTCTGGGAGCTGATCGGCTCCGGGTGGGTACCGGTCGCCCGCGACATGCAGATGTTCTTCCTGCCGCAACGCCACCTGGTCTGGGAGGCGCTGCAGGATGGACGGATCCCCCTCTGGACCCCGTTCTACGGGACGGGTTCTCCCCTCATGGCGAACTTCCAGTCGGGAATCTTCTATCCCCCCCACTGGCTGTTCGCCCTCCTGCCCTTCTACGCCGCCTTCAACACCCTATTGATCGGCCACTTCGTGCTCGGCGGGCTTGCCACCTACACCTTCGCGCGCGCCGCGAAACTGGATCGGCCGTCCGCCGCCATCGCGGCGACCGTCTTTATGCTCGGCGGATACTTCGCTTCGCTCCTCAACCTCGCCAACGCGCTGCAGGCGGCCGCCTGGGTTCCGCTTATCGGCACGTTCTTGATTCGGTACCTGCGCAAGCCCCGCGCGGCTTCATTCCTTGGCCTCGTGGGTACGGGCGTGCTGGGGTTCCTGGCGGGCGAACCTCAGACGTTCGTGTTGGGAATCGCGGCTGTGGGAGCCTTCGTCGGGCTGCGAGCCTCCGGCCTCCGGGGGACGGACAGCCTGCGGGTCGCGGCGTGGCCTGGTACGCTGCTCGGCCTGATCGGGGTGGTGGTTCTGGCGGCCGGACTCGCGATGGTCCAGCTGCTGCCGACCATCGAGTTGATCGGTCAGTCGAGCCGGGCCGGGGGAGGGCTCGGATACGCAGAGGCCACCGCCTTCTCACTCGCTCCCGCCAGGCTCCTGCATCTGGTGTTTCCCCCTGACTTCTCGGATCCTGTATATGCGTTCGGGATCAAGACGCAAATCGGTGCGGGCGACCCTTGGCTCTTCTCGGTCTACCTCGGATTGATCGCGCTGCTGCTCGCTGCGTGCGCCTGGACCGATCGGGAGCGCCGATTGGAGGTAGCGGCGTGGTCAGTGGCGTCCGTGATGGGGATACTCCTCGCACTGGGCGACCACCTTCCGGTGTACCACTGGGCCTTCGACCATCTGCCCGGCGTCTCGGCGTTTCGCTACCCGGAGAAGTTCTTCCTCCTGACCGGGATGGGCGTCGCCATGCTGGCCGGATACGGTGCTCATACGCTCCAACGCTTCAAGGGGGAACGTACCTTCCTGGTGTCGGCCGGCGTGGCGCTCGCATGCGTGCTCGCCGCCAAAGCCTACTGGCTCGTGGGAAAGGAAAGCTTCTACGAGCTTGCGGGTCCACTCGGCGGAAACTTCTTGGTGAACTACGATTTCGCATGGGAGGTGTGGGGAGCGAAGTTGAATCTCCTCCTCATCCTCCTGTCGGCCGCCGTGCCGGTGGGTTGGCTCCACCGCACAGGACATTTAAAGGGACGCATGTTCGTCGGGCTCCTCTGGGTGCTCGTGTGTACTGACCTGGTGCTCGCGCACCGGAGGCTGACTCCCGTGGTGGAAGCCGACTTCTTCGCCCGTGAGCCGCAGGTCGGCCGTCACGTCCCGTTGGATGAGGTCCGCCGGATGTACCGCTATCGCTCCACGCCCTTCGGGGAGCTCTCCGGGATCATCCACGTGAGGGCCGGTGCGAGCCTCGAAAGTCAGAAGTGGCTGTGGCAGCAGGTGATGATGCCGAACACGAGCCAGCTCTACCGGGTACTAGCGCCGGACACCTGGGACGCGATCCACCTTCGGAGGCAGATTGATTACAGCGAGTTCCAGCGGATCCTGCCCGATGCCCGTCGAAGGTGGAGACTGCTGAAGCTGACCAGTGTGAAGTACTTGTACAGCGGCGTCTCCCTCGAAGTGGCGTCCGGTGAATATCGATGGGCTGTCGCTCTGGATTCGCTTGGCGGATTCCTGTATGAGCTCGAGGATCCTGTACCCCGCGCTCACGTGGTGCCGCGGGCCACGTTCCATGCGACGGATCTGGATGCAATCAATCGCGCGCTGGAGGCCGACTTCGATCCACGGGCCGAAGTGGCTCTCGTCGGCCAATCACCGAGACTCGAGTCGGAGGGAAACTGGGGCGGCGCGAACGTCGGGACCGCGGGTCAAGCGGCCGACGAAGAAGACTGGGTTGGCGAAGCGCGGATCGTGGAGGACAGCGGAGAGATCGTGCGAATCGCCGTGGGGGTCTCGGCCCCCGGCTGGCTCGTGCTCACCGACAGCTACTATCCGGGCTGGACGGCGGAGGTCGATGGAAACGACCGGGAGATCCAGCTGGCGAACTATTTCTTTCGCGCCGTACCGGTGGGCCCGGGGGACCGAGAGGTGGTCTTCCGCTACCGCTCACACCCCTACGAGGCGGGGCGTTGGATCTCGGCCGCCACCTTGCTCCTGCTTATCGTGGGACTTGGAGCCGTGTGGATCCGCTCCCGCCGGCGAGAGCTCGTCGCCTTACGGGCAGACCAGCCCGGAAGCGGCTTCCGGGCATGAAGCAGCGTCGTCAAACGCGTCGGCACGTGGCATTGTGCGAGAGCTCGAGCCTTGTGCCCCGCCTGCCGTAGCTTTCATGGCGTTCCCTCGCGGTCAGCCGATTCGTGGGCGAAAGCCGGCAACCTCCGCGCTTCACGCCACCGGGTGATACGTGCAGGTGCGCGGGCGCGGCGGTGGTCTTGAACCTGCTCTTCTTTCGGCTACCGACCATCGGCTCTTTTGACGAGTTCTCCATCACCGGCAGTGGAGGTGAGGTTCCATGGGCACGCTTTCCCGACTGACGGCTGCGGGGCTTCTTCTGACGATCCTCTGGCCGTCGCCTCTGTTCGGCTACATTGATCCCGGAACGGGAAGCTTCGTTCTCCAGGTTCTCGCGGCCGCGCTCTTGGGGTCGCTGTTCGCGATCAAGTCCTGGTGGAAGAAGGCTCTGAAGCTCCTCCGCGGGCTCCCGCGATTGGGAGCGCCTGGCGTTGAGGACGGCGGCGACCCCGCCGGCGGCTGAGGCCCGCGGCGGCAACGGAGGCGAGGCGGCCTCCTTTCGGGATCCCGCCGGCTTCGTATTTCGCGAGGGCGGTATTCTCTACCGGCAGGTGAACCGGAGTTACGGGGAGCACTACCGGCACCTGATCGGGAGCGGTCTTTACGACCATCTGGTCGAGGAAGCCCTCCTCGTGTCCCACTCGGAGGAGGGACTGGATCTGCGGCGGACAGACGACGCCTGGCGGGTCATCCGACCCGATCCCATCCGATTCATATCCTATCCGTACGAATGGTGCTTCGGCCAGCTAAAGGATGCCGCGCTTCTCACTCTGCGCGTGCAGGAGCTCGCGCTCGATGCCGACATGACATTGAAGGACGCCAGCGCCTACAACGTGCAGTTTCGTCAGGGGAACCCGGTCATCATCGACACCCTCTCTTTCGAACGGTACCGGGACGGTGAGCCGTGGCAGGGATACCGTCAGTTCTGCCAGCACTTCCTCGGACCGCTGGCGCTCATGAGCCACCGCGATGTGCGGTTGGGTGGGCTTCTCTCCCGGCACATCGACGGCATACCCCTGGATCTGACCAGCCGATTGCTACCCCTCCGGAGTCAGCTGAAGCCGAACCTTCTGCTCCACCTGCACCTTCACGCTCGCTTTCAGAGCCGCTTCGCCGATTCCGGGATCTCTCGATGGCGTTCCCGACGAGTAAGCCGGACGCAGCTCCTCGGCCTAGTGGACAGCCTTCGCTCCGCCGTCGAGGGGCTACGTTGGAGGCCCCGAGACACGACGTGGGCCGACTATGATCGGGACGAGAGCTATCCCCCGCCGGCTCTTAAGCGGAAGGACGCGATCGTAGAGCGCGTCCTGGGTCGGCTCCGTCCCGGCAAGGTTCTGGATCTCGGGGCCAACGACGGGACCTATAGTCGAATTGCAGCTCGGCTGGACAGCTGTGTGGTCGCCGTGGATGCTGATCCAGCGGTGGTGGAGCGTGCGTACCGTCGGTACAGGGCCGAAGGCGAGGAGAAAGTCCTGCCACTCGTGGTGGACCTGGCCAATCCAACTCCTGCTGTCGGGTGGGGGCACCGGGAGCGACGGTCGCTGGCGCAGCGGTCCGACGCCGGGCTGGTTCTCGCCCTGGCGCTGATCCACCATCTGGCGATCGGAAACAACGTCCCTTTCCGGCGAATCGCCCGCTTCTTTCGGGAGCTGGGCGAGCGTCTGCTCGTGGAGTTCGTTCCCCATGAGGATCCGCAGGTGAGTCGGCTTCTTCGAACGCGGAAAGACGTCTTCGAAGGCTATCGTGAGGAGGCCTTCGTGGCCGAGTTCGAGCGCCATTTCGAGATCGAAGCGGTCCATCCGCTTGAGGGCTCGCTCCGGACCCTGTACCTGATGCGCCGTAGGGGTCGCTCGTGAAGCCGCGTACGGTACGCCCCTTCTACCCGGTCCTGTTCGCCGCCTTTCCGGTGCTTTCGCTGGCCTCGACGAACATCGGAGAGATGTACCTGTCGTACCTCGGGTTTCCGCTTCTGGCCACTGTGCTGGCCGCCCTCTCCGTGTGGGCGGTGCTAGCGCGGACTCTCGACGGCTGGACGGCGGCCGCGGTGCCGACGGCCTTGGTGTGGGTCGGCGTCCTCGCGTACGGCCATGCCGGAAACCTCGTACCCGACTTCCACTTCGCGGTGGGGACGCTCGTGCTGGAAGGCGGCAGACTGGCTCTGCGCGCCTGGGATGTCTACGGCCATCCGCCGCATCTGATCTTCGTCGGTGACGGGTCCGTCAGCTGGCACGCCGTGTTCCTGCCCCTCTGGCTGCTTCTCCTGGGGCTTTCCCTGTGGTTCTTGTTCCGCCACAGACGCCGCTGGCCGCTGTGGACCCTCCATCTGAACGCGGTCGGTGTGCTTCTCGTGATCCAGCCGGCGCTCGGGCTCGCTTGGTCCACGGTGCGAAGTGGCGGGGCGTACCCGGCGGCGGTGGCTCCCGATGTGGGGCAGTGGGC
Source organism: uncultured Gemmatimonadota bacterium (assembly GCA_964392705.1). Classification (GTDB taxonomy): domain Bacteria; phylum Gemmatimonadota; class Gemmatimonadetes; order Palauibacterales; family Palauibacteraceae; genus CAYMQZ01. Next base: position 4,594 of record CAYMQZ010000012.1, on the reverse strand, counting down.
GAAGATGGGTAAGCCGGCCACCCCGCCGGGCGCCGCGCCGAACATCTACTACATCGTTCTCGACCGCTATGCCCGGGCCGACGTGCTGGACGAATTCTTCCACTTCGACAATTCGGAGTTTCTGCTTGCCCTACGGGAACGAGGCTTTCACGTGGCTCCGGAGAGCCGCGCCAACTACCCCAGGACGCTCTCGTCCCTCGCTTCGACGCTGAACCTCGACTATGTCGTTCACGACCTCGCTGCGGTGGGGGGGGCGATGGGTTCCGGCCGTCGCCCGTTGATGAAGCTGATAGAGGACCATGCGGTGGGCCGATTCCTGAAGCTGCGGGGCTACGAGCACCTGCACGCCGGCTCCTGGGTGTTTCATGACAATCGCCACGCCGACCGGGTATACGGCGCGTGCCGCTTGAGCGAGTTCTCGGCGGCGCTCATCGGGACGACGGTGTTCGGGCCGCTCCTGGGAGACGCGAAGTTCCGGGGCGGCTGCATCCCGGCCAATCGTCGACGTTACTGGGAGCGTGAGGGGGGCAAATTCCGCTGGCTGGAGCGGGCGGTCGCAGGGGATGCTCCGGCGTTCGTCTTCGCTCACTTCCTCCTGCCGCACGACCCCTACGTGTTCGATGTCGACGGCGACTTCGTGACCCCGGAGGAGGAGCACCGGAGGGGTCGCACCCAGGGTTACGTGGACCAGGTCCGGTTCGTGAACCGCCGGCTCCTACAGACGATCGATCGCATTCTCGCCCGGTCGGAGCGCGAGTCGATCATCGTGATCCAGGCGGACGAGGGCCCGTTTCCCGAGCACCTGAGGGACAGGCTGGATGGCGTGGACTGGAGTCGCGCCAGCGAGGCGGAGTTACGGATGAAGCTGGGCATCTTGAACGCCTATCGCCTCCCGGGCGTGGACGTGGGAAGGCTTCCCCCGGACGTCAGTCCGGTGAACACATTTCGCATTATCCTGAAGGAGTTCTTCGGGACCGAGTTGAAGCTCCTTCCGGATCGAGCGTACGCGTACGGTAAGGGGGGGTATTACGATCTGTTCGAGGTGCCGCCTTCGCAGACGCACGTGGCCCGGCTTCCCGCCGCCGCCCCGTCGAGTGGGACCGATGGCGCCCACTGAGAAGTGACAGCCACCGTGCGCGGCGCACTCCTCCGGGGCGCCGGGGCGCTCCTGGTCGCCACGCCCTTCCTGCCGCTCGACGTCTGGTTCGGCGAACAGCCGGGGACCACGTTCCTCCTCGATCCCGGGGAGTGGGCCCTCGGCCTCTTCGTGTTTGGCACCGCCGCGTGGCTACTCTCGCTTACGCGCACCGGACCCTGGGTCGCCGACCGCTTTCGGGACTGGCCCTCGGGAGTGGCCGGCGGCCGCATGCTGCCGGCGGTGTCTCTTGGGCTCTTGCTCGCCGTCCTGACGGCCGCCGCGGCGCTCATCTTCCGGGGGCACCCCCTCCTCGTGGACAGCGTGGCCCAGCTCTTCCAGGCGAAGGTGTTCGCCGCCGGGGCCGCGAGCGCCCCGGCGCCACGCGAGGAAGCGTTCTTCGTCGTGTGGCAGTTCCTCGCCGATGGCGGCCGTTGGTACTCTCAGTACCCTCCCGGCCACGCGGCCCTCCTCGCGCCGGGCGTGGCGGCCGGTGCGCCGTGGACCGTCCCGATCCTCCTCAGCCTCGGGACGGCGCTCCTCCTCTGCGGCTTTACGCGGGAAGCCTACGACGAGGGAACGGCGCGTCTCACCCTCATCCTCGCCCTCTTTTGCCCCTTCTTCTGGCTGATGGGGGCGAGCTTCATGAACCACGTCTCGGCGCTGTTCTTCGTCGCGCTCCTCCTGTACCTGATCGCGCGCTGGGAGCGCCGCGATTCCGCCGCGGCCCTCGTCGGGGCGGGCCTCGCCCTCGGCGCGGTCGGGATCGTGCGGCCCCTGACCGGGCTCGCGGTCGGCGCCGCCCTGGCGCCCTTCGTCCTCGCGCGCGCGGCCCGGAGGAGGGTCTGGGCCCCGCTGGCGGGAGCGATCGGCGGGGCGTTGGCGATGGGATCGCTCTACCTCCTGTTCAACGCGCTCACCACGGGCGACCCCCTCCTCACGGGCTACGTCCAGCTCTGGGGCGAGAGCCACGGGCTGGGGTTCCACGCCACGCCGTGGGGCGGGGAGCACACGCCGCTGGCCGGTCTCCGGAACGAGCTCACCGACCTGGGACTCCTGAATCTCCATCTGTTCGAGTGGCCGATTCCGGCCCTGCTCCCGGTCGGCCTCCTGTTTCTGGCCCGCTGGGACGAGACGGCCTGGGACCGGCGCTTGCTCCTCGGGTTCCTGGCGATCCCGGCCGCCTACTTCTACTACTGGCATCGGGACGATTACCTGGGCCCACGCTTCCTGTACGAGGGGCTGGCCTTCGTGCTGCCTCTCACGGCCCGGGCGGTTCGGGTGGGGCTCCGGCGGCTGGGCGAGCGGTCCGCGGCCCGCCGCTCGCCGCTGATCCCGGAAAACCCCGCCGCTCCCGCGGTGCTCCTCCTCCTCCTCTGCTTCGGCTACGCGGCGGCCTACGGGATCCCGCAGCGGTTCCGGGTCTACGCGACGGGCCACCAGAGCATGAAGGTGGACCTCCGCGACCGCGCCGAGGAGGCGGGGGTCGAGCGGGGCCTGGTGTTCGTCGCGGTGAGCTGGGGGAACCGGTTGATGGCGGACCTCCGCGGCCTCGGACTCCCCGCGTCGACGGCCGAGCGCGCCTACCGGAGCCTGGGCCACTGCGAACTCGAGCTGCTCCGGCGGCGGGCGCGGGCGGAGGGCTGGGGCGCCGAGCGGGTCACGGCCGCCGTGGAGCGCAGGCTAGCGCGACCGACCGAGGATCTCGTGGCCACGGCCGAGCTCAACGGCGACGGGACGCTCAGGCTCGTCCCGGGACGCCCGCTCGCGCCCGCCTGTCGAGACGAGGTGACGTACGACCGGGCGGGCTACACGGTCTACACGCCGCACCTGCTGGCCAACACGCCGCGCCTGGACGGGCCGATCGTCGTCGCCCGCGACCTGCGGGGGCGGAACGCCGAGCTTCGGGCGCGCTACCCCGACCGTCCCGCCTATCTGTGGCGAGGCGCGGGCTTCGAGCGGCTGCCGTGAGGGCGGGGTGGGAGGAGCCGATTCGCATTCTGCACGGTTGCTGGTGAGGGACCACCCCGGCCTGTCGTACGGACGCGACATGCGTGGGCTCATCTAATTGTGGGTCAACGCTTTACCGTTGACGGTTCATGGGCATGGCCGTTGCACCAGCCCCTCTCGAGGCACGCGACCACAACGCCAGATTCGGACGGTGTGATGAAACGACCCAGGCTCGGGACTTCCGGGTTCACTCTGATCGAACTGCTAATCGTCATGATCGTGCTGGCGATCCTCGCCGGCATCGTCATTCCCCGCTTCTTCGGGACGAAGGAGCGGGCGCTCGTGGCGACCCTGCAAAGCGATCTTCGGAATCTGACGGCGGCTCAGGCCGCCTACTTCGACGACAACCAGGCGTACTCCGGCAACGTCGACGCGTTGGAGGACTTCTTCACCCCTTCGGACAACGTGGCGATCGAGATCGACAGCGCCACGACCACCGGATGGGGAGCCACGGCCACGCATCCCGGCGCGGGTCGGGTCTGCACGGTCGCGGTGAGCGACGAACGTGCGGGCACCCCGGAATGTGCCCAGCCGTAGTGGAGACGGGCCGCCCCGACCTTGGTTCCTGGGATTGACGGAACGATGAGGCCGCCACGCGATCCTCCCGCCGGGCGAAACGACGACTCGGCGGGAGGATCGCGTGACGAAGGCGGACAGACCGAAGAGGTGCGCGAGGGTCGGCTTCACCCTCCCGCAGCTCTTGGCGGCCGTGGCGCTGATCGCGATCGGGCTCGCGATCGCGATCCCCGTCGCGGGCAGGGCCCTGGATGCCTTCTCGCTCCGTCGCTCGGCGGACCTGGCACGGGGTCACCTGATCCGGGCTCGCACGACGGCGGTGTCGCGCCGGGAGGCCGTGCGCGTCCGTCTGGGCCCCGACTGGAGCCTCAGGCTCGAGGATGCCGACGGCGGCGTGCTGAGCACGACGCACATCCACGGCGGCGCGTTGCTCCGGCTGGATTCGGTGCGGCTACGCCCCGCGACCCTGCGCTTCAACGCCCGCGGGCAGGCGGCGCCCGGCAGCATCTACCTCTACCGCGGGAAGAGGGGCGTCCGGCTGGTCAGCAACTTCCTGGGGCGGATCCGTCGGGAGACGTTTCGCCTGCCCTGAGACTCGACCGCGAGCCGGAGACAAAGAAGTCCGGCGCTGTGAAAAAAGTTCACGCCGTCCGGCGTCCGATGAGAGGCGAATGTGCTGAAAAACAAGGACTTACGTTCGGGCAGCGATCTTGCCTTGAATGCGGCGTCGGCCGACCCCGCACGCATGAGCGGGACGGCCCCCCGGGAACGGGCGGCGTCGGCACGGTGCAGGCGCGACGCGACCCCGAAGCGCGGGGACCAGAGGCAAGGTGAATGCGAGGGAGAGGGAGTTGAGCGAGGCGGCGAGGCGCGCCGGATGGGCCCGAGGGAGCGAGGCGTCCGGCTTCACGATCATCGAGCTGCTGATCGCCA
>CAYMQZ010000011.1:2186-30315 GCA_964392705.1 uncultured Gemmatimonadota bacterium | reverse complement strand
TCCCCGTCCTCCACCGCCCGGTCCAGCCACCGGAATGCCCGATCGACCTCGCCCCTCTAAGCCACAGCCATGACGATTTGGATGGCGGCCTGCCGCTCGTGGCCCTCGATCAGAATGGGGTTTGCCAGTCCGAGTGATGGACTAAGCCGCTCCGCTCGGTCATCCTCGCGTGTTCATGACCCCATCCTCTCACGTGATGGAGTCTCCGAAAATCCTGGGACGGTTCAACCAACTCCTTGGCAACAACCGTGGCAACAAGCCAATTAGTCAACATGTCCAGCGCCCGCCGGCGCTGACTAGCGCCCACTGGCGCGAAGGCGCGGAACCACGGGACGGAACTGGCGGTGATCGGCGTCAGCTCGGAGTCTGATAAGCGTGAGGTCGGTGGTTCAAATCCACCCGGGCCCATCCCCGCTCAGCGCTCTCCTGGCTCTCCTGAGCGGGAGCCTACCGATTGCGCTCCCAGAAGGCGCGGCGCACCTCTTCGTCCACCTCCACCTCTCGGAACGGTCCCGCCTCACCGCGGCGCTCGAGCCACTCGCGTTCGACCCGATCGCGGCGCGGCCGCGCCGCGCCCGTGGGGTCGTATCGCTCGTGCACCTCGCGGATCCGTGCCATTCGCCGCGTCCACATGGGACGCACGTCGCTGAAATCGGGCTCGGGGATCATTGCTCGTCCTGTCCGGGTTCCGACTCTCGCCCCCGCAGGCGATCCAGCTCCCGCTGGAGGTCGGCAGCACTAAAGGGCTCGGGCCTTCGCGCATAGGCCCTCAGGAGATCGTACGAATCTTCGGACGATTCCTGCCGCAATCGTTCTCTCAGATCCGGATCCGGGCCGAAGGCGTGGATCATGTCGATGGCCTGCATGCCATACGCCGCGACCCGCCAATGCTTGAAGCCGACGATACGTTCGGCGAGCACGACTTCCTTCTGTACGACTCGGACGGAGAGGTCTCCCAGCGACAGCTCCTCGGTCGGCTCCGTGAGGGTCGTAGACGGTACCTCAACGAAGAGTTCCTCCCGCACCCAGTGCCGGTGCCTCTTCCCGAACCCGAGCGACTCGAAGACCTCGCGCAGGTCGTCCGGGGTGGCTCCCTCGACGACCAGGTCCGCGTCGCTCGTCGCATAGGCGCCGGGGGCGTGGAGTTCGATCGCCCCCCCGCCGACGAGCGTCACCTGGAGGCCGCGTCGTCGAAACGCCTCGGTTATGTAGGCCACGGCACCCGCCAGCAGCTCGTGGTGCGGACGATCTTGAGCCAGCCAACGGTCGAGGGCCTCGCGCAGATCCGTGTCGCTCATGCCTCCCCGCGAGGACGTCCAGATCGCTCGCCGGCTCGGCCTCGCCTCGGGCCGAGGCTCACCGGCGCCTCACGGGGCGGAATCTAGGGGGCGAAGGCAGGACGGGCGACGAACCGCGATGCTCGCCGGCGCTTCGCACGCAAGCGCACCCGGGATAATCATGTCGCCACACCGCGCCCCGCCCAACGGAATCAAGGGAGGGATAGGAATTCCAAGGGATAGGAATTCCAACGTTCTCCTGCCTCCCAGGCAGGAGGGCCGATCGCAACGTAGAACGGCGTGGATTCGCCGGGCAAGAGGAACGGAGGACCCGGGAAGAGGCGGTAGCAGGATCGCGTCGGCCACCGACAAGCCCCGCCGCTCCCGGCGGAAGGAGGTCCTCGACGGCCTGAGGCTATCCCCGTTCACTGATCAGCCGATCCAGCCCCGCGCTCTCGAGCCGCGCGACGAACTCGGGACGGTCCCGTAGCGGCTCGAAGGCGGAAAAATACTGAGCCACCACGGCCCACGAGCCTTCGTCCTCGACCACGCGGAAGCAGCGAAGCGCCCGGTCGTGGTCGCCCAGGAGCATGGAAACCAGAGCGGACTCGAACCCCCGCAGCCCCCGATGCAGACGGCTGGCCTCCAGCCGCTCGAGCTTGCGCTTGAGGCGATCGCGCCAGTCACGAGGTTCGGGATCCCCGGCACCTTCCGGCTCGGCGGTCGCTCCGTAGGCTCCCAGCCGCCACGCGCGTTCCAGGTGCGCCACGCCCCTGTCCGGGTCGCCGGAAAGGACGGAAGCGACGCCCAAATCGTAGTGCCCTCGCCAGAACTCCGGTTCCAGCTCCAGTACCTCCTTGAACTTCTCGAGGGCCTCGGAAGGGCGACCGCGGTTAAGGAGAGCCAGGCCGATGTCGTTCTGGATGATCGGGGAGAGCGGATCGAGCTGCCGGGCCAGCTCCAGCTCTTCGGCGCTCGCCTCGAACCGACGGAAGATGAAGGAGAGATACGCGCCGTACCAGTGGTGGGCCGTCGCGTGGCCCGGGTTGAGCTCTATGGCACGCCGAAACTCCTCCTCCGCGCCGTACCAGTCGAGGTCCCAGAGGCCCCGCAGCATGCCGAGCGTGGTGTGCACCTCTCCCAGCCGGGGATCGATCTCCAGCGCCGCCCTGGCCGCGTCGCGCGCCCGGACTCTGGCCTCGGAGGCTCGCACTCCCGCCGCCGGATACAACGTCAGGTACGCCTCGGCCAGGCCCGCCAGGGCCAGCGCGAAGTCCGGGTCGAGTTCCAGCGCCCGCTCGAAGCGTCGAATGGCGGCCTCGACGTCCCGTCGCGCCCTCCGACTCCAGAGGGAGCGCCCCTCGAGGTAGAGCCGGTACGCCTCCGGGTCGCTCGTGGGTCTCCGCGCCAGGTGCTCGGCTTCCTCCGGTGAGAAATCGATCTTCAGGGCATCGAGGACGTCGTGGACCAGCTCGGTCCGGAGGGACAGCAGGTCCCTCGGATCCCCCTCGTAGACCTCCGCCCAGATGGGAGCCCTGGTGTGGACATCGACCAGGCGGGCGAGGATGGCGAGCCGCCCTCCCATGATGCGAAGCGAGCCGTCGAGGACCGTGTCCACTCCGAGCTCGGTCCCGATCTGCCCGGGGGTTCGTCCCTCGCGGGTGCGGAATCGATCGACCGAGGTGCGGGCGATGACGTACACGTGGGAAAGACGGGAGAGCGACGCGATGACCTCGTGCGCCAGGCCCGTGGCGAGGTATTCGTGCTCGCTCGCCCGGTCGGTGAGGAGGAACGGAAGGACGGCGATCGTTCCACGACGCTCCCGGTCGGAAGATTCCCCTGTTCGGACACGCACTGGCGATGCCGGAGTGCCGGCCCTCGTGGACCCGGTCCGGAGGCTCGCCGCCAGGGCGGCCGTCTCGGGCGAGGGGTCGAGCCCGTACTCGCGCTCCCAGCGGGCTGTGAACGATTCGTACTCGCGGAGCGCCGCGACCCGGTCCCCGGCCCGATCCAGCAGGCGCATCAGTCTCCGGACGGCTCGCTCCGAATCTCCGGAGAGGGAGGTGGCGCGGCGAGCGTGATCCGTCGCGCTGATCCAGTTTCCGCGGCTCTCCTGCTCTCCCGCCACCGCCCAGGCCGCGTCCGCTGCCTCACGCCGGAAGCTCGCGCGCTCCTGCTCGAGCCAAGTGTCGACGCGACGCGATTCTCTGAGGTCGATCCCGGCCAGCAGATCACCCCGGTAGAGCGCCAGCGCCTCCTCGTGACGCCGCTCCGCGATCCGCGACTGGAAGAGCCGCGCGTCGCACCCGACGACGCCGGGATCGACGATCAGGCCGTCTCCGTGCGACCGGATGGCATTCGCTCCCAGGTGCAGCCGGAGGAAGTGCAGGGCGTTACGGAGCGATCCTCTTCCCCGCTCGCGGGTCGCGTTGGGCCAGAAGATGGAGACGGTCCCGTCCCTTGCCGGCCCTCGCTCCGGAGTCGCCAAGATCAGATAGGCGAGCACCGCGAGCCGCTTCGGTTGTGCCAGAAGCGACTCCGCCGACCGCGGGTCCAGATCCTGGAACTCGATTTCCCCCAGAGCCAGGAATCGGATCACCGATTTCTCCACGAGCACGGGTCTCGGCACCGGTTGGACCGCCGGGACTTGGTCGGGGTCCCGCTCGCCGAGGCCGGAGCGTCCCCTGAACGTAGTCTTCAGAAAACGGCTGGGAAACGGTCGGGCCTTACAATGGGCGTTGCGAGACCTTCCCCCACCCTGTGTGATCGATTCAGCGGGAGGCGACGTTGGTCCCCGGATCCCTCACGGTGCGCCGGGTAGTAGCGGCGATGTTCCGCGGTCCCGTCCGCATTGCGCTCGTGTCGTTCGGGTTCGTCCTCGCCGCCTGCTCTGGCGAGACGACGGCACCGGACCGCCCTCCAGCACCACCCCCGGCTCCACCACCGCCCGCCGAGGCCGGTCCCTGGACATCCAGGGCCCCGATGCCGAGCGGGAGACTCGGTCTCGCCACCAGCGTCGTGGACGGAAAGATCTATGCGATCGGAGGTTATGCGGCAGCGAACGCCCCGGGTCTCACGACCGTGGAAGCCTACGATCGAGCGACGGATTCCTGGACCCCGAAGGCCGACATGCCGACGGGACGGCGGTGGCTCGCCGCCGCCGCGGTGAACGGCAGGGTCTACGCGATCGGGGGCCATGCCGGGGTCCTCACACCCGGGTTGTCCACGGTGGAGGAGTACGATCCGGCGACGGATTCCTGGACCCGGAAGGCCGACATGCCGACGGGACGCCTGGCGGTTCGGACGGCCGTGCTCGACGGGAAGATCTACGCCATCGGCGGCACGTCGGACCACGGGACCATGCTGGGTACGGTGGAGGAATACGACCCGGCCACGGACACGTGGACCGCGAGGGCCGACATGCCGACGGCGCGAGCGCTGGTCGCCGTCGAGGCCGTCGGAGGAAGGATCTACGCCATCGGAGGGGGATCGTCCCCGGCCGCGGGCGAATCGAGCGTGGAAGAATACGATCCTACCACCGACAGCTGGACCGCGAGGGCCCCCATGCCCAGCCCGCGCTCGTCTCTCTGCAGCGGCGTCGTGGCCGGGGTCATCTACGTCATCGGAGGCGCCAACGGGAATGCGTCGTCCACGGTCGAGGAATACGCTCCCGCGACGGACACCTGGAGCGCGGCGATCGCCATGCCGAGGGCCCGCTGGGGCCTGTCCTGTGCCGTCGTGGACGGGAGCGTCTACGCGATCGGCGGAGCCTTCGAGGTCACGGTCCCGCATCCCGGGGAGCCGACCAACGAGGAATACGACCCCGATTCGCCCTAGAAGGGGGCCCGAGCCCCGTCGCGGTGAGCGTTTGTGCGCCGTACGGCGGACCTCGAAGCGCTGAGAAAGAACGTCCCGCCGGGCCTCGTACCTGGCCTCGTGCCTGCGGCTCCGGTGGGCAAACTCTCGAGGAGGGAATCATGTCTCATCCTCACGCGGCGGGCCGCGGAAGAACGCTGGTCGTGCTCGCTCCGCTCGCGCTGGTGACACTCGCGTGCACGGAGAGCGCACCCACCTCTCACACGGTGACCGGTCCACCGGGTCCCGAGCTCTCGGCGGCCCCGGCGCGGCCCTTCCGGGCTACATTCGTCATCACGCCACAGCTCTTGCTCCCCGGTGATCCCGCCTATCCAGCGCGATGTCCCACCGGACTCACGAACGCCGCAACCACGGCGGCCGGGGAGGGACACGGTACACACCTCGGGCGTCTCACGGAGACGGAGAGCAACTGCATCGACTTCGCCACGCTCACGTTGACGCTGGGCGAGTTCACCATCACGGCCGCGAACGGTGACCAGCTTTCGGGCGAGTTCGAAGGGTCGGCGAGCTCCGACCCTCCGCCTCCGAACGCGAATCTGTCCTGTACCTGGAAGATCACCGGAGGGACTGGCCGCTTCGTCGGCGCGAGAGGGGCCGGTGACTGCGTCGACAGTCGACAGCTCGGAGACGGGCGATCGCTCATCGGATTCGAGGGCTGGATCACCTACTAGCCATCGACACGGCGAAGGACGTATCGGCCTTCGGCGAAGAGCGGAGCCGGCGCCGCCGCGGCATTCGCTCTCGGAGGCCAGGAGGCGCCATGGGACGCGGCAACGACAACAAGGCGATCGTACGGCGTTTCGTCGAGGCTACGAACGCGCGCGACTACCAAGCGATCGAGGTGATCGTCGCCGCCGATTTCGAGCGGCAATGTCCGGCGACGCCGGACGTCGAGGTCCGCAACTTCGACGAATTCCGCCGCTTCTTGGAGCGAGAGGCCGGGACGTTCCCCGACGCCCGCGTGACCCTCGAGGTCCTGGTAGAAGAGGGCAACCTCGTGGCCTTCTGGGCGACCTACACGGGCACCCAGTCGGGTCCCATGGGACCGTTTCCCGCCTCCGGAAGGAGGGCCACCGTCGACTTCGCCGGCGTCTTCGAAGTGGAAAAAGGGAGGATCTCACGCGTCAGGCTGACCTGGGACAACGTCGGACTGCTGCGCCAGCTCGGCCATCTGTCGGCGGCGCCCTTCCCGTAGCAGGCGGCCCTCCAGGGCGCACGCCCGGTGGCGCTGCTGTCAATTCACTGTCAATTGCGCCGGGGCATCCTGCTCCGCCCTCTGCTTGAGTACTTGCAGATCGTCGGTCCATCACCGGTGATCGAGGCAACTTGCTGTGTTCCAGGCACTTAAGGCACCGCCTGATAAGCGTGAGGCCGGTGGTTCAAATCCACCCGGGCCCATCATGCCGTAACGCGTGGCCCTGCCGGGCCTTCGGCTCGCGTGCGATCTCCTTCTTGATCAGGGCCAGGCGCGGCGGTGCTCACGGCGTTCCGGCGTGATCTAGAGGCGCACGGGGGCCGAGGAGAACAGATCGAGGAGCTGCGCCTAGACATGCTGCGGCGTACCTGAAGGGGGGCGGCCGAGGAGTTCCCTGGGGCCGAGGTTCCACGTGCTCCGGCTCCGCACCGGATGATCGACGAGGTGAGGGGGCAGGAGCAGAAGGAGCGGCCGGAGCTAAAGCGGAGCCGGTACCTACGGCTCAAGACCCGACGTGGCTGACCGAGCGGCAGCGGGCGTGGATCGAGGAGCAGCTTAAGCCTCGCGGTTGGAGCTCCAGACGGCGCGGGCGTATCGGATCAAGCTCGCCTTCCAGGAGTTCTGGGAGCTCCCGCCCGTGCTGGCCGAGCGGTATGTTAAGCGCTGGTGCTTCTGGGCGACGCACAGCCGGATCCCCGAGGTGATCCAGGTCGCCAAGACGATCAAGGCGCACGGGGACGGGGTGCTGCGCTGGTTCCGTTCGCGCGTGAGCAACGGAATGCTCGGGGCCATGAACAGCCTGGTCCAGGCGGCGAAGGCACGGGCCCGCGGCTACCGGTCGACGGAGAACTTCATCACGATCGCCTACCTCGTGTGTGGAAAGCTCGACTTCAGGCTACCCACGTGAAACAGCGAGGAGAGTCTAATTCTGATGTGCAGCATCCGCGGAGCCAGCACGCCGCTGTTTCGACGCTTCCGCGGCGGCCGTTGACAAACCACCTTCCCGAAGGAGGACATCGATGCGGCATCCCGGGGCGACACCGCGTAGCGCGCTCCCCATCCTGATGGGGGTAGCGCTCACCGCCCTCTCCGCCTGTGGCACGCTGGGGATCGGCGGGGGCGGCAGCCGCGGCGCCCAGCTCGAGATCAGGGTGAACAACGACCTGCCAGGATTCGAGCGGGTGAGCGTATCGCTGCTGGACGGCGACGGGAACCGGCAGACCCTCGGAAACGTGGACGCGGGCGAGACCCGGTCGTTCGACGCCACCGGAGACCTGGAGTCGGACCTCCGCTACCGGCTGATGGCGGAACGCGGCCGGGGCGAGACGATCCTGTCCCCCGAGATCGTGGTCCGGGAGCGCTCGATCGTCACCTGGAACCTGCGTGACAACCAGCTACGGGTGTTCGAGGCCCGGGACGAGCCCGGAGGCTGACGCCGGAGCGTTCGTTCGCCTCGAACGGGCCCCCTTGACCGCTCGTCGGCGGGGGGGCCTCGTTCTTCAGGTCCCGTCTTCCCCACTGAAGTCGACCTCCTGGGACGCGCGAAGCCGCCGGTTGGGAGCCTCCGCGTAGGCCCTCCGCCGGAACGCCGCCGCCGGCCGCGGGCATCTGCGACCGCCGCCACCCGGACGGCCAGCGGAGTGCTGCGCACGTACTGCCACAGGAACTCCCCGCGGACCTCGTCGGCGTTGTACAGCGAGAAGACGAGGTGCACGAAGGCCGCGCACTCGGGCCCCACGTGGCGCGCGCCTCATTTCCGAGATTCGAGAGACGGGCTGCGGAGTCGGGCTGGAGAACTTCGGTAGCGGGTTGGACTCGTTCGCCCACCTCAAGGCGCTGCTGGTCGACTACGTGAAGATCGGCGGCCACTACGTGCGGGGCGTTGCCGAGGATCCCGTGTATGGCACCCTCGTGGGCACGGTCAACGAGATTGGTCGGATCATGGGCCTCACCACGATCGCCGAGGAGGTGGAGAGCGAGCCCACTCTGCAGAAGCTCCGGGAGCTGGGGGTGGCATACGCGCAGGGGGAGGCCGTGGCGCCGTCCGTGCCGCTGACCGATGCGGAGGGTGGCGTGGCACTGCCCTGTGTGCAACGAGCGGTTTGACGCTAAGTCGGCGCGTTCGTCAGGCAGCCCGTGGGCTGCTGATTTCTGCTCCGCGAGTCATGACGAAAGGAGAAGCAGGGATGCTCTGGACCATCGCGGTCATCCTGGTCATTCTGTGGCTCCTCGGTTTTTTTACCGGGACAGGCGGCGGACTCATTCATCTCCTCCTGGTCATCGGGATCGTCGTCATCTTGATTCAGGTCATTCAAGGTCGACGCCTGTAGCGACTCTGGGATGGTTTCATGCGACGGGGGCAGAAGAACGGCTGCGCCGAAGTTCAGAGCATCGCTGCCGCCTGATAAGCGTGAGGCCGGTGGTGAGCTCCGCCCGCCTCCGGCGGGCTCCGCTTGCGCTTCGCGCCCAAATCCACCCGGGCCCATGTGCTGAAGACGTTGCCCCGTCCGGTTTTCCAGGGAACGGGACGGGGCGACGTCTCAGACTCAGCCGCCGTTGGTGTCTACACGAGGTGTCTACTGCGCGACGGGCCCTCCCTCCCATCACATGTGGTCTGAGATCTACGCTCGGGGCCAGGTGTCGAGGTCGTAGGGCCGGGCCATGGCCTCACGGTAGGGGTGCGACTCCGGCCAGAAGACCGAGTCCACGACGCGCGCGAGCGGGGTCACGGCCACGGCTTTAGCCCCCTCTTGTAAGAGCGCTCCCGCCGCGCTGATCGCCGTCGAGCCCGTTACCCAGGCGTCCTCGAGCAAGAGCACCCGCCGCCCGGTCACGGGCTCCGGGCCCGGCTCGAAGTCCTGAGGGAAGTACTCGAACCGGCGGCTTCCGACAGCGCCCACGTACGACAGCGTGTTGCGGAGGGTGTCCCTGAGGGGACGGATGAGGGACAGCGCTTTCCTGAGGGGTTGATCCGCGAACCCGACGCCACGCTTCGACGGAACGATCGTCACCACGCCGACCGTGCCTCCGAGCGAGGCCTCGACCTCGGTCTGGTGCCTCGTGAGGAAGATGTGGGCCAGCGAAGCCACGACGCGTCCGTATTCTTCGAAACGCCCCGATTTGTACGTCAGCAGGCGGGTGTACCAGGGACCCGGCTTGAGCGCCGCCGTCATGGGCAGGACGGCTTCCCGCAGCCGCCCGTGGGCGCCTCGCTCGTTGAAAAGGCGGTCGCATGCGTGGCAGAGCGCCCACGGGGGGTTGAGCGGGCCGAGGCATACCGGACAGACCCAGTCGTGCCGTGGAGGCGAGACAGGTGAGAAGAACCGGCGGTTCTCATCGAAGATCTCCGCAACGGTGGGCACCGGCGGGGACCGGGAGTCAGACCGCGATGGGTGCCTGCTCCGGCAGCACCGAGTCGAGGCGCTCCACGACTTCGTCCGCCGTAGCCACCTCGACGGCACGCGTCTCGTACTTGCCCTCGGTGACGTACCGCTGTGCCCACTCATGTGCCTCGACGAGCGGGCGGAGGAGGAAGACGGCCCGGCCGTGCTCCAGCGCCTGTCGGGCTTGCATCCGTGCCCCGGATGTCGGACCGGCTTCGACCACCACGGTGGCCAGGGCGAGTCCGGACATGACGACGTTTCGAAGTCCGAAGGTCCATCGGGTGGGACCCTGGTGGGGGAAAAACTGCGTCACCAACGCACCTCCGGACGCCACGATCCGGTCCGCCAGCCCCGCGTGCTCCTCCGGATAGCGGTGGTCGATCCCCGTACCCATCACGCCGACGGTGCGACCCCCCTTTGCCAGTGTGGCGCCGTGCGCCGCCGCATCGATGCCTCTGGCCAGGCCCGAGATGATCGTGAACCCGGCGCGGACCAGCTCTCGCGTGAGCCGGTCCGCTCGCTCCAGGCTGTCCGGCTTTGCCTCTCGGGCCCCCACCACGGCCACGGAGCGGGAGTCTTTGGCCTCGTCCCACGACCCCTCCACGAAGAGGAGGGCGGGGCGGTTGTAGATCGCGAGCAGGTTCTGGGGATAGGTCGGGTCCAGGACGGTGCGAACGTCGAGCTTCCGGCGCCGCCACCGATCAACATCGCGTAGGGCGTGTTCGAGCTCACGAGCGCCGACTGCCCCGATGGCCTCGTGTGCACCGAGGGGCAGACCGGAGAACAGCGCCGCTTCCTCGTCGACCTGGATGAGCTCGACGGCGGAGCCGAGACCCTCGACGAGCGCCGCCACGCGATCGCCCTTTACCTTCTTCGATCGGATCAGCGCGACGATGGCCGCGGTCTCGTGCTCCCACTTGCCAGGGACGAGGTCCGACGCTGAAATGGGCATCCGTGGGCCCTCCGCTACGCCTCCTGTGCGTGTGCGACCGTAACGTCGCACAACGGTTGCATGCTGTGGGCCAATGATATCGGCCCTTACCCAGATGGGGCGAGGGCATCACCGCCGAATCAAGTCGAGTCTTCGCCGGCAGGCGGGTTCGGTAACTGCTTCTCAAGAGTTGGCTGCTGGGGGCAGCCGGTAGAGGACAACCCCCTCGCCGTCCGCGCCCCCGCGGCAGCGCCATTCGAGCCGCTCGAGGGCGAAGGGTGGCCGGGTGCATGTAGCGGAGTAGCCGCTCGAGGCCAGTCCAGTCGTGGGCTACGATACGGACGGAGGCGTCGAGGAAGAATCCGCCGGCGTGTGCCCAGCCGAGCATCTCGCGGACGGTGCGCTCGTCCAGGAGCTCGTGGCGCAGGAACCAGCGGAGAACCCGTCGCCGGTCGGTCTCCGGAGGGTCTCGATGATCCCTCGGACGGGATCGAAGGCCGCCACAGGGGGCTTACTGTCAATTCCACCCGCCGAGCACGATCGGGTCCCAAACCTGCTGCACCGGGAAGTAGTCGCCGCCTCCAGCTCTCTTCAGCCAGGCCCGATGGAATCCATCGAGGATTATCGATGAACGCTTTTCGAAGGGTTGACGCCGGAACGAGTTTCTCAAATCGAACGCTCATATTGACCTGGCTTTCGGGGGCGTGGTGCCGTCTAACGCCTTGAGCGTAAGCTGCGCGCCCCTCCAAGCGCTGCTATGCAGGCGCGAGCCGCACATTCCATCTCCGCGAGGACATCCGCCCTGTCGGAGCGTCAGCTTCACGCTCCCGTTAGACAGCACCAACTCGTGAGTGTCGTTTGATTCCGCGCCGAACTCTCAGGCCCGGCGCTGGGTCTAGGGACCTCCCTTGGCGCCTGAGCCGGTGAGGATGAAGCCATGCGCGGCGGCAATCTCGCGGACTTGCGGGTCGCGGAGCATGCGGTCGTTAGATCCAGGTGTAGTGTTGGTTCACCGACAGCACCTCGCGGGCCCGTTCTTCTCCGACGAGCAGGCTCATCGCCTGGAACTCCAGGTCGCAGACGAGCAGGTGCCGATACGCGCTCTCAAGATCACGAGCGCCCTCTGGGCCACCCGCCGGTGCGGTTGGGTAGGCCTCGGCAAAAGCTGCCATGGCCGCACGAAAGTCGGCGTTCCCCTCCTCGAGCCAGTGGAACTGCTCGTGAAGGAATGCTGCCAGCAACCCGTGCTCATTCCCGAGGTGACGCGTGTGGAGGGTCAGCACCGGATGACTGTGGGGGATCGAGCGCTCGTCGATGTGGACATATCGGGTGAAGATCCATTCACCGACGTCGTACTCCTTGAGCGCGTGCCTGAGTTGATTCGCGGTTGCTTGCTCACGCTCCGAATCTCGCTCCAGCGTGATCCGGATTTCGGTTCTCTCTTCCTGTGCGCTCACTGCCGCCGGAGCGAGGGTAGCGATGAGTACCAGGCTTAGCGTCGCGATTCGCAGCATGGATTCGTCCTGGTGGAGTCCCTTTCTATGCGACACATCCTTGCCCCCTCATGCCGAGGCAGTGTGAGGCGCGGTGGGCTGCAATCCACAAGTGACTCGCGGTCTTCTCTTGAAGCACAGCGACGATTCACCCACTGCGTTCGCAGTCGGCTGTGAACCCTCCCTCGTACCGCGCCCGGCGGAACGGACCTCCGTCCGGGTCGGAGAACGAGATCGTGCCGTAGTCGGTGGGCAGGTGGAGCATCGTCGCGGAACGGGGGACCAGGGGGAATCGGTTTCCGTCGATCACGAATACGAGGCTCCCTCCATCGGGTTCGATTCTGAAGTGCCGCCACGGCCCCTCGCACCTCCAGCCTCCGGACATCGCCAGACGTTGCTCAGGAGACAATTGGACTGGGGTCCATGGCTCCGGCGGCTCTAGGTGCTCTCCGAACATCATCGCGGCAAAGTCGTCCAGAATCGGCCGGAAGGCCGGGGTGAAGACATTGCTGAGTAGCACCAGTGTGACGTCCTCGTCCGGAAACCGGTGAACGCGCGCGACGAACCCATCCGTCAGACCACTCGTCCACAGCATCCGACGGCCGTGCTGCTCGGACTCTCCCCACTCCAGCAGTTCGGCGGGATCGGAGCGGCTCCACGCGAACAGGTCTCGGGCCGTGGAGAACAGCGACCCGGAGCCGACCGTGATGGCAGGGTGGGCCGGCGGGGGGTGCTCGAGCCAGGGAGGTAATCCACTGGGGACGTACGAGGCAGCCAGGTGAGGCACGAGCTCGAGTCCCTCAAGAGACCCTGTGTCGCCCAGATCCAGGGGTTCCAACAGGTGCCGCCGGAGGGCGTTCGCATATGAGGACCCGGTGGCCGTCTCGATGACTTGGGCGAGCAGAAGGTGCCCGGAGCTCCCATAACGGCGCTCGGCTCCAGGCTCGAACTCGAGGGGCTGCCGGGCCAAGATCCGGACCGCCTCGGACAGCGACACGCCGGTGGCATTCAGGACGTTCGCCTCGGGCAGCCCGCGCCAGTTCGGGACCCCATGTGTGTGGTTTAGCAGGTGCCGTATTCGAATCTGATCGGCGTGGGGGAAATCGGGTAGGAATCGCGCCAGCGAGTCGTCGAGGGAGAGCCTGCCAGCGTCTCGCAACGACAGGATCAACGCCGCCGTGAAGTCCTTGGTTATCGATCCGATGCGGAACCGGGTCTCGATCGTGAACGGCACCCCGAGTTCCCGGTCGGCGAGGCCCAGGGCCCGGTGGACCAGGATGTCGTCTCCCCGGGCCAGAAGCACGGTGCCCGCGAAGTGGTTCATGTGGACGTAAGGCCGGAGGTACTCCTCGGTCGAGCCCTCCAGGTCGCGGGACTGGGACGATCGCGCCACCGGAGCTAGCGTGAGAGGCACGACGATGGCGAGCAACCAGACAAGGGAGACGACGGCGCCTCGAAAGGCGTCATGGGCATCGTTCATGGGGGTCTACGCTAACCACGAATCCACCCGGCCGTATTGAACGATTCTCACCTCCCCTTACCGCGACCGGGCTTGGCCACGAACGGGGATCAACGCTATGAACGGGGATCAGCTGGCGCGCAGCTCGCCGGGCGTGAGGCCAAGGTAGCGCTTCATCTGGCGGGTCATGTGACTCTGATCGCTGAATCCCGAGTCGAAGGCGATCGCGGATATGGACTGGTCCGTCTCGCGAAGGGCTTCGGCCGCGTGTTCGACGCGGCGTCGACGCACGAGTTCGCTGATCGTGTACCCGAAGTGCCGGTGGAAGGAGCGACATACGTGGTTGGGATGAACGCCCGCTTCGGCAGCCAGCTCCTCTACGGTCGGCCGGTGTCGAACGTCGTCGCACACGCGGTTGTAGACTCTACGCAACCAGCTGGGGATGGCGCTCTCGACCGAACGGGCGGATGCGGTCGTCGGTTCCTCGTTGGCCAGCGTCGGAAACTCCCAGAGGAGTTCCTTCACCTCGTGCGTGGCATCCCTCTTCGGCCCACGGCAGGCACGTTGAACGGCTTTCAGGGCGGGGGTGAGCCTCCCCTCCTCGAACACCTGTGGTCGCGAGAAGAGACTTTCCGCGAGCAGCGGGGCCAAGAGACGCTCGTCCTGACCGATCTCGACGACTAGGGAGCGCGTCTCTATGTCTCCGTACCGATTTGCGTGCGCAGCGCACGCGGGTTTCATGACTACGTGCCCCGGCGTGCACCAGTAGCGACCGCCGCCGATGGTCTCTTCGAACGCACCGGCAAGCACCAGGGTCAAGCACGGACTGGGGTGGGCGTGCAAGGGCAGCGTCGTTCCGGGACCATGCCTGGCCTCGGTGACGGCCACGCCATCGAGCAGGAGGCGTTTGGAAACCGTCCCGTGTGTGATCGATCGTGCCTTCATCAACCTCTATTCTCGCCGCAGAGGTGCTCGACATCCAGTCGTTTGCGGCACTGCCTCCACGCTCGCCAGCGATCCCCCCGATCTGGCAGCTACTGTCAGTTAACTGTCAATTGGGTCCGGCATCCTGCTCCGCCCTGTGCCGGCTCCTTGCAGATCGTCGGTCCCTCGCCGGTGATCGCGGCAACTTGCCGGCTTTCAGTGAGTTACGCTAGCGTGGTAAAGCGGCGTTCAGGCGCCGGGGCCCTGCTCGGGCTTATGCAACTAAACGGGTTGACTTCTCTCGATAGCGCCGGGGCCAGCTAGGGGCTCCCGGCCGAGGAGAGGATCCATGGAGCCTTCGAGAGCGAGCATCGCTGTCCTGGGCGTGGTCATGTTGTGGCCCGGGCGCCTGGCGCCACCATCGGAGGGAAACGCCAAGAAGTTCTTCTGGAAGCAGTGCGACGAAGATGTGCTCCAGGTCCGTGTCGATGCGGGTCCGCTCCAACAGGTGGTAGGCCCCCAGTTCTCCGTCGTAGAGGAGGACGGAAAGGCCCTCGTCCTCATCGTCGTACAGGACTGCCCCGCGCACTGGATGGACGGCGAAGAGATCGGGCCCACCGAGGACGTTCACGAGTGGGTGGCGATCGCCGGTCCCCGGGACGTTCGGCCGGTCCCCGGCGCACAGCGCACGCTGCCGACGTTGACCTGGTTCGCCCTGTTCACGGGGTCCAGCGATCCCAGGATCCGTGGGTCCTTGAAGGGCGCGGGCACGCCCTCCCTTCCGCTGATCGGGGTCTCGCTCAATCCGCATGCGCAGCGGCAGCGGGGACGGGTCTCCGTGGCCGAGGGTCTCGCCTTCTCTTGGCAAGCTCGGTCCGCGGAACCGTTCGCCCGCCTCGTGGCGGTGAACCACGACGTCTACGCGAGGGACGGCGCGGGGAAGATCGTCTATCACCGCATACAGGCCCTTCTCAACGTGTTGTCGTGGGACTCCCCCGGGACCATGGAGGTCGTGGGTGGAACGGAGCCTCAGAAATTGATCGGCTCCGGAACTCATCCTGTGCTGGTGCACAGCTTCCGGCCGCTCTGGGCCTGGGGCACGCTGGACGATGTCCCGCCCGGAAGGTGAGGTGTTGCCAGGAACCGGAAGAGAACGGTCGTTCGACTCCTACCGCTCCGAACGTCGGCGGCCGCATGCCTCGGCCGGCGGCTCCCGATCCTGGTTCACCACGTGGGATTCCAGCAGCCAGTCATGGTCCGAACTGCCTTCCGTCGCCGCGACCCCACTGCCCCTGGTTCCGCCGTCATCCGGCTGGCGCCGGAAGACACCCAAAGCGTGCCCCGCATCCACCATGCAATCGGCCGGTCTCGCCTAGATCGTGAAGCGGCTGAGCGCGTAAGCGACGTCTCCAGCGACACGGACGCGCAGCGGCTCGACCTCCAAGTCCAGGACCGCGTCCCGCTCCACGCCCAGGCGAAGAAGCACGTCTGGTCGGCGGGCGATCCACCGGTCCACCGCCTGACGAATCTCCTCACGCCCCCGTAGCAGCTCACCCGTGTTCGCCGCGTAGATCCCATCTTCGGTGAACAGGTCGGCCACGGCCCTGGCGTCTCCACGCTCATAGGCGGCCACCCAGACGTTCATGACGCCGGCGATTGCAGCTGCCTCCGGCGAGTCGGATCGGACATCAGGTCCAGGAACCTCTTGACCGCCAACGCGACTGAGGGGCAGCACGGTGAGCAGGGGAAGGACAGAAGCGACGCGATCACGCGTTGAATGGCTTCGTTCTTGGAGCCTGACCCCTGGTCCTGCGGCAGCGCTCCAGTCTGTCGCAGGAGGTCGGCCATGTTCCAGTAGTCTGAGTTGCGCCGGATCTTGCCGCCTTCCAACTCCATCACCGAAACGCCTCGTACCGAGAACCTCTTCCCCGTGGCGCGATCGGTGCCGGTCATCACCCATTCAACGGCGGCCCACCGCTCCCCGCCAAGGAGCGACCGCTGCTCGATGGCGAATTCGGGGAGGAGATCGAAGGTGCCCTGGGCGAAGGCTTTGATGGCCGGCCTGCCGCGGTGGACCTCGCCCAAGGTGACGTCCTCGTAGATGGCGTCTTCCGTGAAGTAGGAGGCGATCCGCTCCACGTCGTGTGCGGACCAAGCCTCTGCATAACCCGCCAGCGATCGTGCCGCGCTCGGAGGGCGATCCTGGGCAGCGACAGCGGATGCAGTAGTCAGAGAGACTATGAGCGCGAAATGCAAGGATCGGCGCATTGGAGGGCCCTTCGGAGCACCTGGACGAGCGCCATGTTCCGGCCGGAAAGGCGGCGGCCCACTGGAAGCCCCGTGCGTACGGAGTGCCCGCAAAAAGAGAGACATGTGCGCCGGTCCGGCTTCAGAGGTCTCTTCCACCATCAACCAAGCTGCTCAATCCGATGCGGAGAGACAAGACAGTCTCCGGCCGCCGCGCCCTCCTCTCTCAGGTTCTCTCCGGCGCCCTACCGGTTGCGCTCCCAGAACCGCCGTCGCACCCTTTCGTCCACGTCCACCTCCACGAAGGGTCCTTCCGCACCCCGTCTTTTCAACCAGGCACGTTCCTCGGGATCGCGTCGAGGCCGCGCGGCTCCCGTCGGGTCGTAGCGCTCGTGCAGCCGGTGGATGCGCTCCCGGCGCCGCTCCCAGATGCCACGGATCTCGCTGAAGTCCGGTTCCGGAACGCTCATTGCCTTTCCCCCGTCTCGGGGCTTCTGTTCAACAGTCGCTCGAGGTCGCGCTCGAGATCAGCCGCCGTGAAATCGGCGGACTCCTCAGCATAACCTTTCAGGAGGTCGAAGGCGTCTTCGGCCTTCTCCTGCCTCAACCGCTTCCGCAGATACTCTTCATCGAGCTCCTCGCCAAAGGCGCCGATCATGTCGACGGCCTGCATCCAATAGGCGGGCACTCCCCACCATTTGAAGCCGGTGATCCGTTCGGCCAGTACGACTTCCTTCCGGATGACCCGGAGGGGCAGCGCCCCCAATTCGATCTTCTGGGTCGGCTCGGTGAGAGTGGTCGAGGGGACCTCGACGAAAAGCTCCTCCCGCACCCAGTGGCGGTGTCTCTTCTGAAATCCAAGCTTCTCGAAGACATCTCTCAAGTCGTCCTCGGAGGCTCCTTCACGACGAGGTCGGCGTCGCCCGTCACGTGAGCCCCCGGAGCGTGGATCTCGACAGCCCCCCTCCCACCAGCACCGGTTCGAGACCTCGCCGCCTGAAGGCCTCGCTGATGTAGGCGATCGCGCCCGCGAGCCATTCGTGGTGCGGTCGCTGCTGCGGGAGCCACTCATCGAGTGCCTTCTTTAGATCCTTCTCTTGCATGGTCCCGCAAGATGGCGTGTGTGAGGAGCAGGGGCGAATGCCTAACCGTGCCACGGAGCCTGTACGGACGGTCGGTCAAGTCATGAATCTGGTGCGAGAAGTTGACCCGAACTCCTCGCCCGCCACCAGTCGACAGTCTCGTAGGCTGTACCCGACCTCGCGTAGAGCTGGGCACGCGCGAATGCTATCCCTGTGTCCCGGTCACCCGATCCAGCCGCGCGCCCTAGCGGTGGTCTGGACGTACGTCACCCGCGGGACCTGCTCGGTGAGATTCCAGTAGTCGAGGGCGGACCAGTAGGCGACCATGCTGGGGCGTACGAGATGACGGGCGATCACGAAGGCGTCTTCGGTCCAGGTCCGGTCCGGACCGGCCTCGAGGGGGACGATCAGGTACTTGCCCCCCGTCCCGATCTCTCCCCCCCGTTGCCCAGCCCCACGCCGACGTTCCGGAGCAACCCCTTGCGCCGCACCCGGCTCATCGGCGCGCCCGGCTGATGGCCAAGCCCCGTGCTCCCCCAGAAGACCGGACGAGCAAGACCGTCTCGGTGGTGCCACTGACCCGTTCCAGCGTACCGCGCACGGCCATCTTGCGGAGTGCGTCGTCGCTGAGGCTGCGCTCACGGGCCTGTGAAGTCGTGAGGTACCCGTGCTGGTCGGCCGCGAGCTCGACAACCTTCTCGTAGTCACTTCCCGGCATGCGATCCGTCCCCGTGCGCACGTGGTGAACAAAACCGGACAAAATGTCCGGTTTCATCCAAGACTGCCCCACACACCTCTCTTCCAAGCAATCGCCGGCCTGCTCCGCGTGCGCAGCCGGCCTCGCCCCACGCTCAATGGCCGAAGCGCGCCTCCAGCCCGACGGTCCGGGGCGGATTTGTGAGGTACCCCACCCGGCCCAGCCCCCCGCGCTCGCGGTCGAGGGCGAGGAGGGCCCGCTCGTCGGTCAGGTTCGTCCCGACGAGTGCCACCTCCCATCGCCCCCGCTCGATTCCCAGGCGCAGGTTCAGGAGGTCGTAGGCCGGGAGCACGGGATCGAAGGTGAACGTGTCCTGCGTTAGCGGTCCGCCGACGGGGTGGGGCAGTGCCTGAAGGTTCACCGTCCCGAATCCCTCCGCCTGGTCGCCGATCTGCGTGATGCGGGAGCCGACGTGCTGGTACGAGCCCGTGACGAACGCCGACACGTCGGATGCCAGGGGCCACCGGTAGGTGGCCGCAGCCGCGGCCTGGAAGTCCGGCACGGTGGGGAGCCGGTTGCCGTCCTCGATCGCCGAGACGACCCTCACCTCTCCCTCGGGGGAGGTCGACGTGAGGGTGGACTGGACTTCGGCATCGTTGAGGCTCCCGGACACGGCGAAGTCGAAATGCTCGTTCGGCGTGACTCTGAACTCCGCTTCCAGCCCCTGGCTCCGGGCGTCGGGCACGTTGAACACGAGCCGCGAGGAGCACGATCCCGCCGTCACGGTGACCTGCAGGTCACGGATGTCCATGTAGTACGCGGACAGATCGAGCGAGGCTCGGCCGTCCAGGAACCTCGACTTCATGCCCAGCTCGTAGTTCCACGCCCTCTCGTGCCTCCACGAATCGAATCCGCTGAACGTCGCCAGGTCTTCCTCCGTGCAGGACGGCACGTTCAGCGGGTCGTTGATCCCGCCCAGGCGGAATCCCTTCGACGCCTGGGCGTTCAGCTTCACGTCGTCGGACACATCGTAGCTTGCCATGAATCGGGGCGCGGTCCCGTCCGCATCGGTGGCGCCGGGCACCGAGACGAGCGAGTTTCCGGTGTCGTCGTTGGTGACGATGCCGTCGAAGATCTGCTCGCGCTCTTCGTCGAACCGGTAGTAGCGCAGACCCGCGGTGAGGTTCAGCCGGTCGGTGACGGGGACCGTCCCCTCGCCGAAGAACCCGAATTGCTCCAGATCGTAGGAGAGGTCCGAGTAGAACAGCTCGTCCTCCGAGGCGCGGAGGCCTTCGGTCGGGATGCCCGACATCTCCGTGAATCCCTCGACCACAGCGCTCTGTCCGAAGTCCCGCCGCCGTTGGCTGTAGAAAGCGCCCACGAGCCAGCGCACGCCTCCCCGCTCGCCGGAGAGCCGAACCTCCTGGCTCCACACCTTCGAGTCCGTGACGTCGTAGTTGGGGTTCTCGAGGGTATAGATGGGCTCCGGGAGGCCCAGGGTCCCTCCGGCCAGGCTCGCGAACAACGCGCCTCCGTCCCGCACCACGCGGATGTCACGATCCATGTGAGCGGTGACCGACGTCAGCTGCGCACCGCCGAGGTCGTAGACGACCTTTGCGTCCGCGAGGAGGAAATCGTCCGTGTACGGCTCCTCGATCGCGGTGAAGTGCTGGCGCTCGCCCAGGGTCACGGGGGGGCGGCTCGTGGTGTAGGGGTTGGCCAGGATGTTATAGACGTCGATCCGGTTCCAGCCCTCCCTCTCGACCCGCTGGTACGTGACCCTGGGGGTCAGGCTCAGCCGGTCGGAGGGCCGGAACAGGACGGACGCCCGGACGCCGGTCCGGGTCGCGCCGTTCACGTCCTCGTCGACGGTGGGCTTCACGGCGTCCATGTAGCCCGCGAACTCCGAGCGGTACGCGGCGATCCGGATGGCCGCCCGATCGCCCAGCGGCTGGTTGGCCCCCAGTTTCAGGCTCCCACCGACGCCGCCGTCCACGGTTTCTCCGGTCGCCTCGCCGAAGACGCTCGACACTCCGAGCTCCGGCTTGCTGGTGATATAGCGCACCGTGCCGGCCAGGGACCCGGAGCCGAACAGCGTCCCCTGGGGCCCCCGGAGCACCTCCACGCGGGAAACGTCGAACAGATCCAGGTCCGGTGTGAAGAGGGAGAGGGAGATGGCAACGTCGTCCAGGTAGATCCCCACTCCTTCCTTGACCCCGGGCTGGTCACGGGCGATCCGTCCGGCTGACGCCCCCCGAATCGCGGGCTGGCTCTGGCCCGGACCCAGGTTCTGCACCGTGAATCCTGCCACGTTGGCGGCGATCGCCTCGAGGTCGTCCGCGCCGCGGGATCGGAGGACGTCGGCGCTGGGCGCGGCGATGGAGAACGGCACGTCGAAGAGCTCCTGCTCGCGGAGCATGGCCGTGACCGTGATCTCGGGCAGGCGGACGGCTCTGAGCACGAGATCGGCCGTGACCGTCGCGCCGGCCGCGACCCGCACGTCGGAGGCGGTGCCGCGGAGCCCGGCCCGGACGGCGTCCACGCGGTACGTCCCGGGCGCGACGTCGACGATCGTGTATCGACCGTCGGCGCCGGAGACGGCACTCGCGGTGGTGCCCGTCTCCTGACTGGTCGCCACGACCGTGACCCCTGAGGCCGGAGTCCCCTCGAGATCCCGCACCGTGCCGGTGATCTGGCCGCTCTGGCCCAGGGCGGTGGCCGGAGCGCCGGCCGAGAGGATCGCGAGCACGGGAAGGAGGGAGCGGAACGTGAAGGACCCCCGGCGTCGCTCGATCATCCTGGTCTCCCACCCGGGAACCGGGCGCTGATGTTGGTTCGGACCCGTGCCGCTGGGCTGGCCGTGCGTGATCGAAAAGACTTGATTCCCGACCCGGCGGACGCCGAGCGGGCCCGGGTCGGAACTTCCGGACAGCGACAGCAAGTTGATAGGCCCGCGTCCCGGTACGCAACCGCGGTGTACGTACGGGAGGGACGAGACGCCCGTGGGTCCCGGGGTCGCTCTCCACCCGCGACACCGGGGGCTCGCCGGGCTGCGTGGTCCTGGCTTGCGGTCGTTTCACGCCAGACGTATCATTTCACACAATCGTGAAACGATGGCGCGCTTGTGAAACGAGGGATTTCTTCGCATGCAGGCTGAACCAGATCTCCAGGCGGCCCTGTTTCTGATCTCGCAAGCCGTGGGCGATGCTGCGCGCGTGCGTGTGGCGGGCAGCGATCGGATCCGACTGACGCTTCCGTCGGGCGAGGACCTGGATCTCCATGTTCGTCCGTGGCCAGGTGGCGACCGGCGGATGGGAAGCAACCGGACCCTATGGCTCCTCCGAGGGGAAGATCGGCGTAGATGGGCCGAACTGCGGCAGCGCGGCGAATCCTTCGTCGATCTCAAGGGCGCGGTTCGGTTGCATCTGCCCGGGCTCCTCGTGGACCGGGGAGATCTTCGGAACCGGACGCAGACTGGCTCGAAGACGGAAGCCCGTAGCCCCTTCGCCGACATGGCGTCTCTCGTCAGCCGCGTCCTGTTCTCCGAGGACGAGGGCCGCGAGTGGACAATCTCGTCCTTGGCCCGGGCGGCGGGCGTGGCCGTTTCGACCGCCTCGTACGCCGTGCGTGCCCTGGAGGAGCGCGACGTGGTCGCAGTTCGCCGAGAATGGCGAAAGAAAGTCGTGCGTCTCGTGCACCGCCGCGCCCTCGTGCAGGAGTGGGTCCGCAGCTACAGCTGGCGCTCGAACGCCCGGGTCGCCTTCGAAGCTCCCGTGGGGTCGCCCTCCCGCTTCGTGAGGCGGCTGCCGAAGCTCATCTCTGGCGTCCGGTGGGGGTTGACCCTCCAGGCCGGGGCTTCGCTGCTCGCGCCCCACGCCAGGTGGGACACCGTCCACCTCTACGTGGACATCCGTTCCGACCGAGAGGCGCTCGATCTCGGCTCCGAGCTCGGGTGGCGCTCCGCGGAGAAGGGTCCGGTGGTCTTCCTCATTCCACACTACGGGTCCTCGGTGTGGTTTGGCCTGCGCAAACGGGACATGCTTACCGTCGTGAGCGACCTCCAGCTCATCCTGGACCTCTGGCACTATCCCGTGAGGGGGCGTGAGCAGGCCGAGCACCTACTCGAGCTCGTGGGGCGGCGCTCGGGATGAGCTCCACGGGCCCTCCCGAGGCGGTGCTCCGTTCCGTCCTGTGGAAGCTCTCCGCCTTCCTGCCGGACCTCGTCGTTCTCGGGGGCTGGGTCCCCTATCTGCACCGGATGTACGGGTCAGGGACCGAATGGCGCAGCGAGCCCGTGTTCACCGAGGAGCTGGATCTGCTGCTCGATCCGCCCCTTCGGCGGCGGGCTGGTCGGACGATCGCGGAGGCGCTTCGGGAGACGGGCTTCCGGCCCGTGGGCGGCGGCGCGGCTCCGGCTGTGTGGGAGAGCTCGATCGATCCCGGCGAACGGATCGAGTTCTTCGTGGATCACGGAGGACCTGCCTCCACACGTGCCTTGGTCCGCCCGGTGGCAGGGGGAGGCCTGGGCGCGCTCTCCCTCGCCGGCCTCCGGCTGCTCAGGGATCATTCGGTGCGGCTCCGCGTCCCCGTGGGGCGACACGAGGGAAGCGTGCGAGAGGTCGATGTGACGGTGCCGATGCTCGGCGCGTTCGTGCTTCACAAGGCGGCCTCGTTCCCGCGCCGACCGGAAGGGGTCAAGCAGGCGAAGGACCTCTTCTACCTGTTCGAGATCATGGCCGCCGGCGAGGACGTGCAAGCGGATGTCGAGCATGAGATCGCGGAGATCGTCGGGACGAAGGGCTCGGCCGCTCAAGAGCTCACGGCCGCACGCTACAATCTGGCATCCGTTCTTGGAGAGGACGGCGCGCTTCGAGGGCTCTTCGAGTCGACGGGCGAGATGGTCGCCGAGAGGTACCGCGTTGCGCAGACGGCCGCTCGTGGGCGGCTGGAGGGCCACCTGCGGGACCTCCTCGAGATCCTGGCCTCGACCGCGTCGGAGCGATAAAGGCCTGATAGCGTGAGGCCGGTGGTGAGCTCCGCCCGTCTCCGGCGGGCTCCGCTTGCACTTCCCGCGCAAATCCACCCGGACCCATCATCTGGAGCTGCGCCCGGCCGACCGGAATCGTAGAGCGCTCGTCCTACAGACTCTCACGCGTCCAGTCCAGAGGCCCAGATGGACTCGACACGAGAAGCCCGGGGATTCGGCGAATCTCCGCGTCGCGGCCGCGCCCCTCAGTTCGCGAGCGGGTCCGGTCGGATCTGGAAGTGCACAACCTTGCTCGTCGTGCCCTTGTCGGTCTCCATGTGGAACGGGGCGCGGGTGCTCACGGTGGCCCATAGGCCGCGTCCCTTCCAGCCGGCCTCGGGGTCGTCGATCCGGCCGTCCATCCACTTCGTGTAGAAGCCGAGCGGGTAGGGGACGCGCAGCACCACCCACTCGCCGTCGACCAGCGCGAGCAGGCCCTCGCTCGCGTTGCCCGTGTTGATCGGCGTGCCGGCGCCGAGGCCCGAGGCGTCGAACTGGTCGACCCACGTATAGTAGCTGCCCTCGGCGCTCCCCGGGCCCTCGACGCCCCGGATCTGGGGCAGCGGCTCGCGGTGGAACGTCCAGCCCTCGGGGCAGTGCTGGCCGGTGGCGTCGGGTCCATTCAGCGGGCCCTCGCACGCGCGGCGGTCGAAGCTCGCCAGGTGGCCGCTCGCCATCGGGGTCCACGCGACGCCGTCGCGGTCGATGTCCATGCCCCGCGGGCCGTAGCCGACGGTGGGCGCGTCGGGGTTCTCCCACGGCACCTCGTACCACTCGGCCAACGCGGTCCCGGGCGGGTCGTCGCCGGGCACGACGCGCACGACCCCGCCCGGGAAGGTGAGGATCGACGCCCACACGGAGCCGTCGGGCGCCGGCGCGATGCCGTACACGTAGCCCGGCGTGATGCGGCGGTCCAGATCGGGGTCGAAGGGATCGTCGGCCTCGGTGTACGCGTCCCGCCGGTCGTTGCCGTTCGTGTCGAGGACGAGCGGCGTCCAGCCCTGCGAGGCCGCCTCGTCCCCCGTCTCGTCGAACCTGCGCGTGTCGAGCCAGCCCATGACGGAGGCGTGCCCGCTCGTCCACAGCGTGTTGGCCTCGTCCTCGGCGAACATGAGGTGGTGGGTCGAGAAGCAGGTGCGGACGTGGGTGAGCTCCTCCGTCTCCGGGTCGTAGACGGCCAGGTGCCGCCTCGAGCGCTCGAGCGGGAGGGCGGCGGCCGAGGGATGACCCGAGTCCCCGCGGCAGAACTCCGGCGTCTCCGGTGGCGCGACCGTGGCCGTCAGCCACACGCGGCCCTGGCCGTCGATCATGGGGTTGTGGGCGTTGACGCGGCTGTCCCACAGGATCTCGTCGCCCCAGTAGGGGGACGGCGCGGGCATGCCCGCTCCCGGCGCGACGGGCGTCCCGGGGTCGCGCGGCTCGAGCGCCACCCGACCGGCCGTGTGCCGCAGCGGATCGAGGGTCGGCATGTAGTCGTCCGAGAGCTCCAGCACGCCGTACACCGGGCCGTAGGCGTTGACGGTCGGATCGCGCCGATCCGTCGAGACGAGGTCGTGCAGGTAGGCCCTGGGGTCCGCCCAGTCCCACTGCGTGATCACCACGTTGCGCTCGACGCCCTCGGGCCGGGGAGGCGCCTCGGGCGGCAGCTCGCCGGCCTCGATCCGGTCCGTCCAGTCGGCGAACATCGCCAGCACGCGATCGCGGCCCATGGCCTCGGCCGAGCCGATCATCGAGCCGCCCGCCTGGCCGGAGCGGAGCCGGCGGGCCCACGCCTCCACGCTCGACGGGTGCTCCTCGCGGATCGAGGCGGGGATCTCGCGGGTGGCCCGGTTTCCGAGCTGGTGGCAGGCCATGCAGTTGCCGGACTTGATGTTCCGAAGGAACTCCTCCTGCGTCTCGAGGTCGGGCGACAGGCCGTTGCCCTGCGGGCCCGTGCCGGGGAACTCGTCCGCGCCCGGCACCTCGAGGAGGGCGAGCCACCAACCCGCCGGATAGTACCGGGCGGCCGCCGCCTCGTCGGGCGCCGGGGCGGCCGTGAGGTCGAGCGTCTCGCTGGGCTCGGCCCGCACCTTCTCGGAGTCCACCAGGCCGTAGCCGCGGACCCAGACGTCGTACTCCGCCTCCGGGAGGTCGGGGATGAGGTACCGGCCCTCGTCGTCCGTCACCACGATCCGGACGAACCGGGTCGGCAGGTCCGTCGTCTCGGCGATCACCCAGACGCCGGCCTCCGGGCCGTCGGGGCCGGTCACGACGCCGTCGATGTGGCCTGCGGGGGCCGGGGTCGGCGTGGCCGTGGAGCCGGGAGCGGCGTCGTCGCCGGTGTCGGGGCCGTCGCAGGCCGTGGCCACGACGGCGGCCAGGAGCAGGGCGGGGACGTGGACCCGCCGGGACCGGAGGGCCGTGGGGGACGCGGCGGCTCGCTGCGGAGGACGGCTCATCGGACCCTCTCCCTCGGACCGTTGACAGGACGACGGGGGTGACGTCCCAAGCTTCCGACCGGCACCCGGTGGGGCAAGGAGTCCGGCACGGCGGCTGCATGTCCTCCACGTTCGGTCGCCACGACATCGAACGCTCGGCCGTCCGCATCCGGCCGGCCGGGCCCGGCGAGAGGAGGGACGCCGTGCTGCTCACGATCTTCGTCATACCGGGGGGCGCCGTGAGTGCCCGCCGTGCCGCGGGGAGGCGCGCGGCCTCCCGCCGTGGCGTGCCGGCGCCCGGCCGAGCGGCCGGCGTCGCCGCGGCGGCCGCCTTGCTCCTGGCCGCGGTCCCCCACGTGCCGGGGCCGGCGGGCGACCTGCACGCCCAGGGCATGCTCACGCTGGGCGCCCGCGGAGGCGTCTCGGTGGCCAGCGCGTCGCTCGATGCGTCGGAGACGTTCGCCGAGGAGAACCGGACCGGCTTCGTGGGAGGCGCGTTCCTGTCCCTGCAGCCCGGACTCCTGGGGTTCCAGGTGGAGGCCCTCTACCACGAGAAGGGTTTCCGGGAGGCGGACGGCCCCCGAAACCTGGATGTGTCCTACATCGAGTTCCCGGCGCTCCTCAAGCTGGCGCTCCCGCTACCGCTGGTCCGGCCGGGGGTCTTCGGCGGGCCGGCGCTGGCCTTCGAGGCCCGCTGTGCCTTCGGCGGCTCCGAGTGCCAGGAGGGGGGATTCGACAGCGAGAGCTCGGACGTGGGCGCGGTGTTCGGCGCGGACGTGGCCCTGGGGCTCGGGCGCCTCTCGCTATGGGCGGACGGGCGCTACACGCTGGGGCTGTCCGACATCCACGGCGCGGGGGACGTCTTCCAGGAGGTGAAGAACCGGTCGTGGGATCTCACCGTGGGACTCGGCATCTCGCCCTGACCGACAGGAGCCATGCAGGGGCGCGTTCCGTTCCGCCACGGGCCTACCGTTCCGCGGGTCGTCGTCTCACGGGTTCGGCGTACCACCGGCGTCGGTCTCGGCCACCACCGCGATCCGCTCGCCGTCGGGGGCGACGGCCAGGCGCGTCAGGGCCTCGAGTCCCCGGTCCGCCAGGTCCGCGATCGGGCGCCAGGCGGCCTCTTCGCCCCCCTCCCACCGGTAGAGCGTGGATCCCTCGCCCGTGAGGAGGACGCCGTCGGGCGTCCAGGCGTGGTCCACGCTCTCCCCGAGGGCCGGGGCCAGCCGCTCCGTGGCGCCCGTTTGTGGGTCCAGCGCGGTGATCCAGGCGCCGTCCGCGCCGGCGAGGTCCACGAAGCTGATCCTCCCGCCGTCCGGGATCCGCTGGAGCGAGCGTCCCACGTCCCGGGCCACGGTCCGATGGCCGCCGCCGGGGGTCGCCACCCGCAGGGTGGCAGGCTCGCCCAGGACGTAGACGACCACGGTCTCGGCGTCGGACCAGGCGTGGTAGCCCACGGGCCGCAGGTCGGGGAGCACCAGCCGCGGATCGCTCCCGTCCGGGGCGAAGGACCACAGCCGCTGGGTCGAGTCCCGCTCGACGCGCACCGCCGAGAAGCGGTCGCTCCGCGGGATCGGCGTGGGCGAGTACTCGCTTTCCGGGGTCCGGGTGACCGGGGCGGCCCGACGTCGGTCCAGGTCGTAGCGCCAGGTGTCGGCCCGCCCGTCCTCGTCCACGGCCGTGTAGAGGAGAAAGCGGCCGTCCGGCGTGAAGGCCGGCTGATTGTCGTAGCCGGGCCGCGCCGTGATGTTTTCGATCCCCTCCAGGCTCCACGCTTCCCCGTCGCGGTGCAGCGAGGCCAGGAAGACCTCCGTGTCGGGCGGCGCCTGGGCGGAGCCGGGAGACGGTGTCACGAGCGTGAGCGCTCCGGCGACGAGGAGACGGCCCGGGCCTAGCGAAGGAGAACGGGCCGGACCCGGCCCTTCCTCCAGGTGCCTCGGGGCGCCGCGAAGTGTGGTATCCATGACCCGGGAATCTACGATTCGGGTGGTAATCGGGCACCCGGGTTCGACCGATCACCTTCGTCAGCGCCAGGGCGGCCATCCCCGTAGGTTCAGAGGGAAGCCCTATGTCTACCTCCGATGCACGGAAGCGGGGCCGGGACGCGTTCCGCCGGCAAGCG
>CAYMQZ010000011.1:0-2086 GCA_964392705.1 uncultured Gemmatimonadota bacterium | reverse complement strand
TATGTCTACCTCCGATGCACGGAAGCGGGGCCGGGACGCGTTCCGCCGGCAAGCGTGGGCGGAGGCGCACGAGCGCCTCTCGGCCGCGGACCGCGAGACCTCCCTAGCGCCCGCCGACCTCGAGCGACTCGCGACGGCCGCCTACCTGTCGGGCCGGGACGCCGAGAGCGCGGACGCCTGGGCGCGCGCGCACTCGGCCCTCCTGAGCCGGGGCGAGGTGGAACGGGCCGCGCGCTGCGCCTTCTGGCTCGCCTTCGGTCTGATGATGAAGGGCGATCGGGCTCGTGCGGGGGGCTGGCTCGGGCGCGCCCGGCGCCTGCTCGAGGGCGAGGACCGCGACTGCGTGGAGCGGGGCTACCTGCTCCTGCCCTCCGCGCTGGGCAGCCTGGCGGAGGGGGATGCCCCGGGGGCGCACGCGACGTTCAGCCGGGCCGCGGAGACGGGCGACCGTTTCGGCGACCCGGACCTGGCGGCGCTCGGCCGCCTGGGCCGCGGGCAGGCGCTGATCCGCCTCGGAGAGGTCGAGGACGGCGTGGCCCTGCTCGACGAGGCGATGGCCGCCGTGGAGGCGGACGAGCTCTCGCCCGTGGTCGTCGGGACCGTCTACTGCGCGGTGATCGAGACGTGCCACGAGATCTTCGACCTTCGCCGGGCCGGCGAGTGGACCGAGGCGCTCACCCGGTGGTGCGATGCCCAGCCGCAGCTGGTTCTGTACCGGGGCCAGTGCCTGGCGCGGCGCGCGGAGATCCTGCAGCTGCGTGGGGCGTGGCCGGATGCTCTGGACCAGGCGCGGCAGGCGTGCGAGCGGCTCGCCGGGCCCCCCGGCGAGCCGGCGGCCGGGCTCGCCTTCTACCGCCGGGCGGAG
Organism: uncultured Gemmatimonadota bacterium; assembly: GCA_964392705.1. Lineage (GTDB taxonomy): Bacteria > Gemmatimonadota > Gemmatimonadetes > Palauibacterales > Palauibacteraceae > CAYMQZ01. The sequence goes on along the minus strand of CAYMQZ010000011.1, from coordinate 1,221 downwards.
CTCCATCGGCTGCGCGGGGAGTACGCCGAGGCCGAGCGGGCGTACCGGGAGGCGGCGAAGTGGGGCGGAAAGCCGCAGCCGGGGCTGGCGCTGTTGCGGCTGGGCCAGGAACGGGTCGACGCCGCGGCTGCGTCCATCCGCCGCGTGGTGGACGAGGCCGAGGACCGCGCGACCCGGTGCCGGGTTCTCCCGGCGCACGTCGAGATCATGCTCGCGGCCGGCGACGTGCCCGCCGCCAGACGATCGGCCGAGGAGCTGGGGGGGATCGCCGCCGCGCTGGACGCCTCCCTCCTCGGCGCCCTCGCGGACCAGGCGCGGGGGGCGGTGCAGCTCGCCGAGGGAGATGCGACGGCGGCCCTGGATGCCCTGCGCGAGGCGTCGCTGGCGTGGGAGGAGCTCCAGGTGCCCTACGAGGCGGCGCGCGCCCGGCTGCTCATCGGGCTCGCGTGCCGCGAGCTCGGGGACGAGGACACCGCGCGGCTGGAGCTGGAGGCCGCGAGATCGACCTTCCGTGACCTGCGGGCCCGCCCCGACCTGGCGCGGGTCGAAGCCCTCCTCCCGCCCGCGGCCGCCTCTGGCGACGCTCACGGCCTGACCTCGCGCGAGCTGCAGGTGCTCCAGCGGGTCGCCACCGGCGACACCAACAAGGCGATCGCTGCCACGCTCTCGATCAGCGAGCGCACGGTAGAGCGGCACGTCAGCAACATCTTCCACAAGTTGCGCGTCTCGACGCGCTCGGCCGCCACGGCGTACGCCTACGAGCACGAGCTCGTCTGAGCGCGAGCTCGTCCGAACGGCTGTCCTCACGCGTCCAGGCACCGTCCGGTGCCCCGACGGGCGCCTTCATTCATGGGTGAAATCACCCACTCCGCGGTCGCCCGGAAAACTGGGTGTTTTCCCCGAAGCGCGGGCTCCCGGCGGCCTCGTATCCTTGGGTGTCGAAGCAGGCTCGAGAGCCCGAGCGAAGGAGGCAGCCATGAGCAAAGCGCCGAACGTCAGCCGAAAACGGCTCCGTCAAGGGACAGGGCTGGACCCGGCGCGATGGGTCGCTGAGTCGGCGCGATGAGTCGCTGGGTCGGTCCGAGAGGGAGAGAAGGGAAACGGCATGACGGTGGACGAGAATAGCATCGAGGACCTGCGGCGGAGACTGCGGGGGCAGGTCTGCGTCCCCGGCGACGAGGGGTACGACGAGGCCCGCCGGGTCTTCAACGGGATGGTCGA
>CAYMQZ010000010.1:0-30405 GCA_964392705.1 uncultured Gemmatimonadota bacterium | reverse complement strand
ATCGGGCAGGACAACGCCTTCCCCTGGATCGAGCGGGACATCGGGATCGAGTTCGGGAAGTGGGACATGCCGGTGGTGGACCGCACGACGTTCGAGACCACCCGCGAGGGCGTGTTCGTGGGCGGGGACGCCGCCTGGGGCCCCGAGAACATCATCTGGGCGGTGGAGCACGGCCACCAGGCGGCGATCTCGATCCACAACCGCTGCCAGGGGATCCCGCTCGATGAGCGCCCCGACTACGGCATGAACCTGCTCTCGCGGAAGATGGGGCTCCACGAGTGGAGCTACTCGAACGACTACGAGTACGCCCGCCGCGCCGAGATGCGGCACGTCGACCTGAAGGAGCGCTTCGAGCGGCTGGACATCGAGGTCGAACTGGGCTTCGACATCGAGCAGACGCTCACCGAGGTGGAGCGCTGCCTGAACTGCGACATCCAGACCCACTTCACGCGGGAGCTCTGCATCGAGTGCGACGCCTGCGTGGATGTCTGCCCGCTCGACTGCCTGACGATCACGGCGAACGGGCCGGAGGCCGAGCTCCGGACGCGCCTCACCGCGCCGGCCGAGAACCTGGACCAGTCGCTGTACGTCTCCGACGACCTGCCGCAGACCTCCCGGGTGATGGTGAAGGACGAGGACCTGTGCATCCACTGCGGCCTGTGCGCCGAGCGCTGCCCCACCGCCGCGTGGGACATGCGGGGGTTCGAGCTCCTGATCCCGTACGCCGGCCACGAGGCGGGTCACCCGTACTTCCGACCGGAGGAGATCCGGGAGGCGACGGCGGCCGCTGCGGGAGGGGCCGGTTGAGCCGGGGCGCGGGCGTGGCCGTCGGAGGGACCGGGTGAGCGGCAACGGAAGGGGGGTGGCCGGTCCGGCGAGCGAGGCGACCACCGGGCCGGTCGCCGAGCCCGGACGCGCCGCCGCGGACGGTCCCGCCGCGGATGGCCGCGCGGCGGAAGCCCGCGTCGGCGAGACCCGCGTGAACGACCTGGCGATCAAGATCGCCACCGTGAACGGGACGGGCTCGGCGAGCGCCAATGGTCTCCTCCGGCAGGCGATCTTCCGGATGGGGATTCCGGTCTCGGGCAAGAACCTCTTCCCCTCGAACATCCAGGGGCTCCCGACGTGGTACGAGATCCGGGCCAACGGGGACGGGTACACGGCCCGCATCCCGGACTTCGACATCATGGTGATGGTGAACCCGGCCACCTACGAGCGGGACATCGCCGAGGTCCGCTCGGGCGGATGGGTGGTGCACGACTCCTCCTGGCCGCTGCCCCGGGAGCTGCGCCGCCCGGACGTGACCTTCCTGGGCGTTCCGATGGCGCGGATGTGCGTCGAGCGCTTCGAGGGCGACCGGACGCGCATCCTGATGAAGAACATCGTCTACGTCGGCGTCCTGGCCGCCCTCGTCGACCTCGACCTCGAGGTCGTGAAGGGCCTGCTCTCGGAGACCTTCTCGAAGAAGCCGGCGCTGCTCGACGCGAACCACCTGGCCGTCCAACTGGGCTACGACTACGCGAAGGAGCGCTTCGAGACCCCGCTCCCCGTGCGGCTCGAGCGCATGGACGCGACCCGCGACCTCGTGCTGATCGACGGGAACACGGCCGCCGCCCTGGGCTGCCTGTACGCCGGCGCGACGGTGGCCGCCTGGTACCCGATCACGCCCTCCACCTCTCTGGTCGACGCCTTCTCGGGCCTCTGCGAGCGCTACCGGAAGGATCCCGAGACGGGCCGGAATCGCTTCGCGATCGTCCAGGCCGAGGACGAGCTCGCCGCCGCAGGGGTGGTGATCGGCGCCGGCTGGAGCGGCGCGCGCGCGTTCACCGCCACCAGCGGGCCCGGGATCTCGCTGATGAGCGAGTTCATCGGGTTGGCCTACTACGCCGAGATCCCCTCCGTCTTCTTCGATGTCCAGCGCACCGGCCCCTCCACGGGCATGCCCACCCGCACGCAGCAGGGCGACCTGACGACGGTGGTCTACGCCTCGCACGGCGACACCCGCCACATCGTCCTGTTCCCCGGCGATCCGCGGGAGTGCTTCGACTTCGCGGTCCGGGCCTTCGACCTGGCCGAGCGCTACCAGACCCCCGTCTTCGTCGTCTCCGACCTGGACATCGGCATGAACGACTGGGTGGTGCCGAAGCTCGAGTGGGACGACGGCTACCGGCCGGACCGGGGGAAGGTGCTGGGCGCCGAGGAGCTCGAGCGGGTCGAGAGGTTCCACCGGTATCTGGACGTCGACGGCGACGGGATCCCGTACCGGACGCTTCCGGGCGTGCACGCGAAGGGCGCGTATTTCACCCGGGGCTCGGGTCACACGAAGTGGGGCACCTACACGGAGGACGCCGAGGAGTACCGGGAGGTGGTGGACCGGATCGACCGCAAGGTGCGAAGCGCGGCGACGGCCCTGCCGGAGCCGATCGAGGTCCGGCGCCCGGAGGCGCGCTTCGGGATCGTCTCGATCGGGGGCTGCGACCGGGCGGTGCGCGAGGCCGTCGACATCCTCGCGGGCCTGGGCCTCCCGATGAGCTACATGCGGATCCGCGGGTTCCCGTTCCACCCCCGCGTGCAGGCGTTCCTGGAGGCGCACGAGCGGAGCTTCGTGGTGGAGCAGAACCGTGATGCGCAGCTCCTCTCGCTGCTCCTGCTGGAGACGCCGGCGGTGAGGGACCGGCTGGCCTCGGTCCGGCAGTACGGAGGGCTGCCGCTGAGCGCCCACCACGTCACCGAGGGGGTCGAGGCCGAGCTCGGGCGCCCGCCGGGCGCGACCGCTCGAGGGACCGGGCGAGCGGCGGACGGGGTGCGCCCGGCCGCGGGCGGGACCGTGCACGCCGAGGGCGAGGGAGGGGACGCGTGACGCACATCGCGAAGCCGAAGGTCATCCACCCCCGTCTGGAGCCGAACGCGCTGGGGCTCACGCGGCGCGAGTACGAGGGCCGGATGTCCACCCTGTGCGCCGGGTGCGGGCACGATTCGATCACGGCCGCCCTGATCGAGGCGTTCTGGGCGCTGGACCTCGCTCCCCACCGGATCGTGAAGGTGAGCGGCATCGGCTGCTCGGCCAAGACGCCCACCTACTTCGTGAGCCAGGCGCACGGGTTCAACGCCGTCCACGGCCGGATGCCGTCGGTGGTCACGGGGGCCAACGCGGCGAATCGCGAGCTCGTCTACGTGGGGATCTCGGGCGACGGGGACTCGCTCTCGATCGGGATCGGGCAGCTGTGCCACGCGATCCGCCGGAACGTGAACATGCTGTACGTGATCGAGAACAACGGGGTCTACGGGCTCACGAAGGGGCAGTTCTCGGCCTCGGCCGACGTGGGCTCCACGTCGAAGCGGGGAGAGCCGAACCGGCAGTCGCCGATCGACTCCGTGCTCCTCGGACTGAGCCTGGGCGCCAGCTTCGTGGCGCGGGGCTTCTCCGGCGACAAGACCCAGCTCGTGCCGATCCTCGAGGCCGGGCTGAGGCATCCCGGGCTCGCCCTGGTCGACGTGATCTCGCCCTGCGTCACCTTCAACGACCACGAGGGATCGACCAAGAGCTACCTGTACACGCGGGAGCACTACTGTCAGGCGGCCGCGGCCGATTTCGTCCCTCCCGCCGAGGAGATCACGACGAGCTACGGCGAGGGCGAGGTCGCCGAGGTGGCCATGCACGACGGGAGCGTGGTTCGCTTCCGGAAGGTGGACGCCGACTTCGACCCGACCGACCGCGAGCGGGTCTTCGGCTACGTGCGAGAGCACCAGAAGCGTGGGGAGGTGGTGACCGGTCTGCTCTACCTGGATCCCGACGTCGAGGATCACCACGCCGTGCTGAACACGGCCGAGGGCCCGCTCGTCGACCTGCCGTTCGAGGCGCTGTGCCCGGGAAGCGACGCCCTGGAGGCCCTACAGGCCGCCTGGCGGTAGGCGGCCGATTCCGACCCGAACCGGAGAGCGTGGCATGAGGCATCCGCCGGTCGTCACCGGTCCGCGGCTTCGGCGATTCGCCGGGGCCGCGGGTGGGCTGGGGATTCTGCTCACCGCGGCGGGCTGCGCCGACGGGGCCGGTGGAGAGCGGGCCTACGTCGAGCGGCTCGGCGCCGACACGACGGCCGTCGAGACGCTGGCGCGGAGCGCCTCGGGGTACGAGGGCGCGCGCCTGACCCGACAGCCGGTGACCCGGGTCGCCCGCTACCGGGCGGAGCTGGACGACGACGGGCACGTCCGGCGTCTCGAGGTCGAGTGGAGCACGCCCGTCGAGAACCCGGAGGGACCGCCGCCGCGGCGGCTGGTCGTGGAGCTGGCCGGCGACAGCGCCACCCTGATCGAGGAGTCCGACGCCGAGGTCGACCCCGCGCGCGTCGAGGCGCCCGCCCGGACGGTCCCGGCCCTCGGGATTCCCCTCTCCGTCGCGACCTGGGAGCAGGTGGTGCGGCAGGCGTTGGCCAGCGGCGAGGATCCGTACGCCTTCCGCATCCTCCTCCCGGGCGGGCGCCTGGTCGAGAACGCGCTGGAGCGGCGATCCGACGACAGCGTGGCGATGGACTTCTTCGGAAGCCCGACCGTGGCCGAGATCTCGGAGGAGGGTCGGATCGAGGGCATCAGCGGACGCGAGACCACGCTGAAGATCGAGGTGCGACCGGCCGACGACCCGGGCGGGGTCGACCTGCCCGCCCTCGCGTCCGGGTTCGCGGTGCGCGATGCCCGGGCCGAAGGGTTCGGGACGGCCTCGCCTACCGACACGGTGAGCTCGAGCGTCGCCGAGGCCTCGCTCGAGGTCGTCTACGGCAGGCCCGCGATGCGGGGAAGGGAGATCTGGGGCGGGCTGGTGCCGTACGGCGAAGTGTGGCGAACCGGAGCGAACGCCGCGACGCACTTCCGGACGGACCGCGATCTCGAGATCGCCGGGGCCGCGGTCCCGGCGGGCACCTACACGCTGTGGACGACCTTCTCGCCCGAGGGCGCCACGCTCATCCTGAACGAGCAGACGCAGATCTGGGGCACGGCCTACGATCCGGGGCACGACTTCGCGCGGGTTCCGCTCGAGAGAGAGGCGCTGGAGGAGCCGGTCGAGCGCTTCACGATCTCGATCGAGATGCGGGAGGGAGGGGCGGCCCTGGTCATGGAGTGGGACCGGACCCGGTTCGAAGCGCCGATCCGCGTGCGCTGACGCGGCGGGAGCCGCACCTGGTCCTCGAACGGGCGGTCTGTCACCCACCGCGAGCGGCGTCCCGCGCGTCAGTCGCCCAGCCGGCTCCGCATCTCGTCGCGATATTCGGGAAAGTAACGCGCGATCACGGGAAGGTCGAAGCGGGAGAGGATCGCCTCCTTCGGCTCGCGCTCGAGCAGGAACCGGAAAGAAGCCTCCAGGACCTCGCGGGGCGACGCCTCGACGCCCAGCCAGGCCACGTCCTCGTCGGTGACGGTGACGCGGTGCTTCGAGTCGCCGCGGTCGTCGTGGATGGCCACCACGTACTCCTCGCCGTCCACGTGGATGATCGAGATGTCCGTCATCGCGTCGCCGTGTCCCTCCCGTGCGATCGATGTCCCCGGACAGGGGAAGAGAAGGCGGCGTCCGGGCGCCGACAAGAGGGTCAGGCGGATCCCGATGCGGAGGCCGGGTAGCGATAGGCGCCTGGAAACCGGGGCGGCGCGGCGTTGCGTTTCCCGCTCCACGCCTCGACCGCGAGGCGGAGCACCGTCGTCCGCGCCAGCTCGGCGTCCGCGATCGGACGATAGTCCCGGCCCGGCTCGAGGTGCGGGGCGTACTTGCGAAGCAGCAGCTCGAGGGCCCGCCGCGCCTCGCGTCGGTCGTCCACCGGCTCCAGCGTCCCGAACACGATGACGGACTCGTACTCGGCGCTGAACGCCAGGGCGGTCTCGGCGGGCAGCAGCCGGCCGAGGCGGAAGACGTGGAAGCAGGCCCGCGGGTTGGTCTCGGCGTTCCGGCGCGTCCGGCCCCTCCGCGCCGTGTGCAGGTAGATCGCCGCGGCCCCGGAATCGTGGACGAACAGGTTGCCGTTCAGGAACGGCTGCTCGCCGGACGCGGTGGCCAGCACCCCGACCGGCTCGCGCTCCAGGACGGCGGTGATCCAGTCGTCGTCGTCCACACGCCGATCCGTGCGCCGCATGACGACCCGCGGATCGTCTCCGGCCGGGCCGGCCGCGCCGCGGGCCGCCATCATCGCGCGCCCGCCCGCCGGGCCGGCTCCACCTTCTCCTCGAGCGCCGCCTCCCCCGCCTCCCGCACCGCGGCGGCGAGACGCCCGGTCGCGGCCTCGATCTGGCGCTCGGTCATGGAGGCGTAACCCAGCAGAAGCTCGGCGTGATCCGGTGGCGAGGCGTAGTAGTGGAGGGCCGAGTAGACGCGCACGCCACGGCGAGCGGCACGCTCCAGCAGACCCGGGACGGCGGCGGCCGGAAGGTCGGGGACCCGCAGCAGGAGGTGGACGCCGGCGTTGCTTCCGGCCACCTCGATCCGGTCCCCCAGGTGGACGTCCAGCGCCTCGAGAAGCGCGCGCCGCCGGCCCGCGTTACGGGTCCGGACGCGCCTCAGGTGGCGCTCGAAGTGGCCCTCGGCCAGGAAGGCGGCGAGCGCCCGCTGCACGAGCCGGGGCGTGTGACAGTCGGCCAGCCACTTGGCCTCGCGAAAGGCCGGGGCCAGCCGCTCCGGCAGGACGAGGTAGCCGACGCGCAGGGCCGGGCTCATCACCTTGGAGAAGGTGCCCAGGTAGATGACGCGCCCCCTCCGGTCGAGTCCCTGGACCGCCTCCACCGGGCGCCCCTCGTAGCGGAACTCGCTGTCGTAGTCGTCTTCGACGATGTAGACGCCCTCGCCCTCGGCCCACTCCAGCAGCTCCAGCCTTCGCTCCAGGGGGAGGACGCCGCCGGAGGGGAACTGGTGGGAGGGGGTCACGTAGGCGAGCCGGACGCGGTCGTCGTCCCGCGGAAGCCGTTCCGGCCGGAGCCCGTCGTCATCGACCGGGACGGTGAGGGTCCGGACGCCCCAGGCGGTCAGGAGTCGCCGGGCCTCGTCGAAGTGCGGATCCTCGAGCACGGCGGCGTCGCCCGGATCCAGGAGGAGACGAGCCGCCAGGTCGAGGCCCTGGCGCGATCCGTTTACCACCACGATCCGCTCGGGCTCGCAGCGCACGCCCCGCACCCGACCCAGGTACTCCGCGACCGCCTCGCGGAGCGGCGGCTCGCCTGCGGGATCGCCGTAGTCGAGGGAAGCGGCCGAGGTCTCGCGGCTCGCCCGGGACAGCGCGCGCTGCCAGGCGGCGTGGGGGAAGTCGTCGTAGGCCAGACGGCCGTACGAGAAGTCGTACAGCACGCCGGCGAAGCGCGGATCGTCGCGGCGGCGGCGCCCGCCGCCCAGCTCGGCGACCCACCGGCCGTGCCGGGACAGCCGGACCGGGGCGGGGGCGGAGCCCCCACGCCCGTTCTCCCTCCTTGCCCCGGCGAGCAGGTACGCCTCCGGCAGGGTCGACGACACGTACGTGCCGGAGCCGACGCGGGCCACGGTGTAGCCCTCGCTTCGGAGCAGCGAATAGGCGCCGAGCACCGTGTTCCGCGAGACCTCCAGGTCGCTCGCCAGACGACGGGTCGCCGGAAGCCGCCGGCCCGGAGCGAGCAGCCCGTCCCGAATGGCGTCCCGCAGGGCCCGGTAGAGCTGTTCGTAGAGGGCCCCCCGACCGTCCAGGCTCACGAGCGTCATCCCCCCGCCGCCCTCCGTCGCGTCGTTCACGGGTCGTCCTCTGCCGCTTCGCCTTCGGTTCATCAGAACTTCCACGTCACACCTTCGATTCAAGAAGCAAGATAGCGGCCCGAATGGTACCCCGTCAGTGCCATTCATGGCGTCTGAAATGGTACCGATCGTGGTCGATGGCCCGAGCCGCCGGGCTGTGCTTGTCGGAGGCCGGGGTGCGGAGGCAGGTTACCGGGTCATGGTCCGGAGCTTCGGGGACTCTGCGGTGAACCTGCAGCTCAGGATCTGGATCGAGGACGCGCGCCGCCGCCGGGCGATCGCCGACGAGGTCACCGAGCGGGTGAAGGGGGCGTTCGACGCGAGCGGAGTGGAGATCCCCTACCCGAAGCGCGACCTGTACCTGCGGGCCGCGCCGCCGGGGGTGGAGACCCGCCAGGCGGCGGCCGAGAAGACGCGGGAGGGTACGCCTGGGTGAGCCATCGGCCGTCCCCGCCCCCCGGGGACGGCCCGACGCTCAGGAAGCGCCGTCTCCCGTCTCCCGTTCGACGGGGAGGCGGGCGCCCTGTCGGCAGACCGGCACGTACGACTCCTCGGACTCCCGGCACAGGGCGGCGCGCTCGTCGGCACCGGCCACCAGCGTGGCGATCTCCTCCCCGAGCGCCCGGTAGCAGGTGGTCTTGTAGTCCTCGCCTTCGACCTTGTTGCAGAAGGCGAGCCCCGGCTCGGCCGCCGACCGCCAGTCGACCAGGGCTTTGACCGCCCCGTAGTAGCAGGCCCCACGGTAGACGCCCTCCTCCGCCTTCTCGCAATCGTCGATGACGCCGTCGGGGTCCTGTTGCGCGTAGGCCGTGATGTCCCGGCCCAGGCTCTGGAAGCAGGTCGTGCGCCACACCTCGGGAGCTCCGGTGCAGCTCTCCGCCGCCTCGCCGATGTCCCCGCCGTTCAGGTGGAGCATGGCGGAGGTCTGCATGTGGTAACAGGAGTGGACGTACCGCGCTTCGACGGCGGAGCAGGGGTAATGGGGGTCGTCCCGGTCCAGCGCCTTGAACGAGCTGCCGGGTGCGTAGAGCCCGCTGGGGTCCCGGGCCGACTCCGCTCCCTCGGCGGTCGATCCCCCGCCGCTCCCCGGCTCGCCGTGATCGGCGCGCTCCGTGTGGAGGTGGTCGGCCTCCGGTCCGGTCTCCTCGCCCGAGCCCTCGGCGCCCGCCAGCATCGTGGCCGGGTGGTGGGGGGCGGTCGCGGCCATGACGTTCTCCATGAAGGCGCCGCCGTAGCAGGACCGCCGGTCCCAGTTCTCGGTCAGCAAGTCGCAGGCCTCGAGGGCGCGGACCAGGTGGTGGTCGTGGTGCATCGTGAGCCCGTGTCCCATTCCGTGGAGGCATTGGAAGAGGATCCACCGGCTCTGGCCGCCGCCCTTGTACGGCTCGCACAGCCCGTTCACGGAGGCCGAGTCCACGGCTCCCTCGTCCTCGAAATACGCCTGGATCACGCCGTGATAGCAGCCCGAGGAGTACATGTCGGAGCAGCCGGCGAACGTCTCGGCCACGCTCGCCGAGAGCGCGTAGGCCTCGATGCCGATGTGGTGGGCGTACACGTGAGCGTCCCGCTCGACGTCATCGTCCCGCGGGTAGAGCTCCTCGAGCATCTCCATCGCCGCCGCCACACCGTCCGCGCGGAGCCGTCGGGAGAGGGCCTCCTGGTAGCAGCCCAGCGCTTCCGGACCGGCCTTCGAGCCGCACTCCTGGAGCGCCGCCCGGACGTGCGGGTCCGACGACTTCGCCGATCGCCCGTCGGGTGCCTCCGCGTTGGCGGCGGCCAGGTACACGGTCAGGGCCGCGGCGCCGGCGAGCAGCAGGCTGCCCACCCACAGGTTCCAGCGGGAACGACTCTCGCCGTTCTCGCTCTCCGGCGTCGTCTGCTGCTCGAGCTCGCTCATCGCCTCGATCCGTCCTCCATGCTCGGGGTGCGGGACACGGCACTCTACGGGCGGCCGGCGGCCCCCGCCAGGCCAGGAAGCGCCCGGCCGGACCCCCAGGTGCCCTCGGATGCGGCGTGCGGCCGGGATCCTGCTATTCGCGCGGCGGCCACTCGTTCCGTCGGGACCCGCCCGCTATCTTTCGGCCGGTGAGGAGGGAACCACCGACGGAGAGGCCGATGGCGAACGACGAGCTGGATCTGGACGCGCTGGGCCTGAGCGACGAGGAGCTGGGCCTCGGCCCGGCCGGAGCCGGAGAGGGCGGAGGGCGCGGGGGAGGCGGGGGAGCCGCCGCCGGGCAGCGCCGCCGCGGGAAAGGGGGTCGCCGCGGGTTCCTCCTGTTCCTGCTCGGGGCGGCTGTAGGGGTCGCGGCCGCGCTGGTGGCTCCCCGATTCCTCGGCCCGTACCTGCCCGCCGCGTTCACCGGGGGCGGGGAGCGGGTGGAGGGCGAGGTTCTCGGAAAGCGCCGGGAGGGGGAGCGGCTGTTGCTCACGGTGGAGACGCCGCGGGGGGCGGTGCTCGCCTCCTTCCGCGACAGGGTGGCCGAGATCGATCTGCTGGTGGAGGAGGGAGACAGCGTCTCGCTCGGGCTGGGGCGCTACCGCCCGTTCGTCGACGATCCGGAGGTCGAGGGCGTGCGCAAGGCGGCCGCCAGGGGTCGCCGCCCCGAGTCCGCGGTGGGCGAGGGCTCGCCGGAGGCGGAACCGCCGGGGACGGACACGACGGGCGGGGCCGTCGGCGCGGATTCGGCGGCCGGGGGGTCGGGGTGAAGGCTCGCAGGCCTACGGCGCTCGTGACGCGACCCGCTGGAGTTCTTCAGCGACCTGCTAGAGTCGGGCGCGCGGCGCTGGCCGGCCTGGCCGCGCTGCTCGCGGTGTACGACGTGATCTCGGGCGGGCCCCGGCCCGGCAATCCCGTTCCGGAGCGGTACCTTCGACCCTGACGGGTGTATGGCCTCGTCGAGATGTCTGCTTCCATCCCGTACAGCGCGACGAAGGCCCTGCCGGCGATCGCCGCCGGCGCCCTCCTCCTGACGCTCCCGGCGGTCGGCCACGGCCAGGTTCCGGGTCGGGGGCTCGAGGAGGCCCGTCGGTTGGGCGAGAAGTTCATGCTCGTGCGGGGCGCCACGGTGATCGACGGGACCGGCGGCCTGCCGCGCGATGGCGTTTCGGTCCTCATCCGGAACGGGGTGATCGAGTTCGTGGGTCGGCTCGAGGACATGGCCGTCCCCGAGGGCACCGAGATCGTCGACGCCGGTGGCGGCTGGCTGCTGCCCGGATTCATCGACGTGCACGCGCACGCGCGGGACACGGCCGTGATCGGCGCCCTCCTGGCCGCAGGCGTCACCGCGATCCGCAACCCCAGCTCCTCGACCCGGGACGGCGTCGACTACCGGAAGGCGACGAACGGAGGGGTCATCCGCGGGCCGCGGATCCTCGCCGCCGGTCCGGTGATCGATGCGCCTCCGGGCCACTGGCCCGGCTCCGTGCTGGTCGCGACCGAGGAGGAGGCGCGGGCGGCGGTCCGGGACCAGACGGAGCGGGGCGCGGAGTTCATCCAGCTCTACTCGCGGCTTCCGCCGGCGCTCGTCGCGGCCGCGGTGGACGAGGCGGACGAGCTGGGACTGCCGGTGGTGGGAGACCTGGTCCTCACCAGCTGGACCGAGGCCGCGCGCGCCGGCATCGACCACCTGAGCCACGTGGTGTCCCGGAGCCCGGACCTGCTGCCGCCCGAAGCGCGGGAGCCGTTCCTGCGTGACGTGTCGGAGGGGCGAGCCCACCCGTACGCGCGCTGGCTCGAGGCCCTCGACGTGGACGGTCCCCAGGTGGACGAGATGGTGGGGGCGCTCCTGTCGCGCGACGTGAGCGTGGATCCCACCCTGGCCGCCACCGAGTCCGTCCTGTTCTGTACCGATCCGGAGTACGCGGCGGAGCTGGCGGCCTACGTCCAGGATACGACTCGAGCTCCCGGCTCGGGGCTCGACGGGGCGGAGAGCTGCGAGGCGGAAAACTGGCCCGAGGACTTCCTGGAGCGGGCCCGGGCCGTATGGCCGAAGGCGCTGGAGCTGGTGCGGCTGCTCCACGAGCAGGGGGTGCGGCTGGCCGCGGGCTCGCGCGCGCCCTTCGGGAGATTCCCGGCGGGCGCCAGCTTTCACCGCGAGCTGGAGCTCCTGTCGGAGGCGGGCATCCCCAACCGGGAGGTCCTCCGGATCGCGACCGCCAACGGGGCCGTGGCGCTGGGCATCCTGCACGAGGCGGGTACGATCGAGCTCGGGAAGCGGGCCGACATGGTGCTGCTGGGGGGCGACCCGCTGCGGGACATCCGGAACACGCGCGACATCTCGTGGGTGATGCTCGACGCCAAGCTCTACCGACCCGCCGCGACGGAGGACGGCTCGTAGCCGCGGGTCGCGGCCCGCTCCCTCTCCTTCCCCCGCCCACGGTAGTAGACGTAGCCGCCGCCTATCAGGATCAGGAGCACCGCCTGCGCGGCGACGGTCTCGGCCACCGGATACAGCCCGAGCAGCTGGCGCAGGGCCGCGTGGTCCGGAATCCACGCGACCGGGTGGGGCGCGAACACCCCCGCCTCCTGGAGGTTGTACAACCCCTTGCCCAGGAAGACGAACGCCAGATAGAGGAGAATCGCGTTCGTCGCCGCGAACGTCTTCCGGATCGGGAGCCGGACGCCCAACCGGATGATCCCCACCCCCAGACAGACGATCAGCAGCAGGCCGGGCAGGAAGCCGGCCAGCAGGGCGCCGGCCCCGGCGTCGAAGAGGAGCGCCTGGTAGAACAGCACCGTCTCGAATCCCTCGCGGTAGACGGCGGCGAAGGCTAGCGCGGCCATCGCGAACGCCGACCCGGTCGAGACCGCGCCGCCCACGCGGTCGGTGAGATAGCGCTTCCAGTCGTGGACGTAGGTCTTGTGGAAGAGCCAGTGCGAGACGTACACGAGGACGCCCACGGCCAGGAGAGCGGTCACGCCCTCGATCAGCTCGCGACCCGCCCCTCCCACGGGGACGACGAGCCTGGCGAGGGCCCAGGTGGCCAGGCTCGCCAGAACGCCGAGCCCGACGCCAGCGTACACCTGCCGCCGGTGGCGGTCCTCGCCGGAGATCCGGCTCAGATAGGCCAGGATGGCGCCGATGAGCAGCACCGCCTCCAGCCCCTCGCGCAGGATGATGGCGAACGCGTTGAAGGCGCCGAACCAGAACGGGGTTCCGGCCTCCAGGGCCGCGTCGGCGGTCGCCAGCTCGCCGTAGACGGTCGAGAAGGCCGAGGACACCTCGTCGTCCGCGGCGCCCCGCGCTATGAGCGGGCGGAGCCGCAGGTGGAAGTGCCGCTCGATCCGTCGCACGAGCGCCGCCGGAAGCCGCGGCTCCAGCGGCTCGAAGCCGTCCAGGTAGGCGCGCTCCACGCCGGCCAGCGCGGCCGCCGTATCGCCGGCGGACCAGGCCGTCTCCGCGGATCTCAGCTCCCGGACCACCGCGGCCACCTCGGGGCTCCGCGGCTCGCCGGGTCGGCCGATCCCCGACGCTCCGCCGCCGGGGAGCGGAGGCTCCGGTCCGGCCGCGACCGCGGCCGGATCGGGCTCGAGCGGGACCTCCGCCTCGCGCGCGGCGTCCCGGATCTCGGCCAGCCGGTGGCGCAGGCGGTCCGCGGCGGACGCCGCCTCGCCTTCCTCCCCCCGCATCAGGACGTGGAACGCCTCCTCACCGGCGGCGACCCGCGCCGCCAGCTCCGGAACCGCGTACGGTCCGCCCGGTCCGTACAGCGCTTCGACCGGTTCGTAGTGGTCCAGGTAGAGGCGAACGGCGCGGCGGCGGACCTCGGCGGCGTCGCCGGAGGCGGGCCGCTCCAGGGCGGCCAGGCCTCTCTCCAGGGCCTCGAGGCGGTCGAGCAGGCCGGGGGCCTCCCCTCCCGCGGACGCCGCCACGGCTCCACCCCGCTCGGCCGGTCTCGTGGCTGGGGCCCGCTCGTCCTCGGCCCCCGGGTCGCCGGTCGGCGGATCGAGCGGAACGCCCGCCGCCCGGGCCTCGCGTGCGACCGCCCCCAGCCGCTCCCGGAGCCGGGCGACCGCCTCGGCCACCGAGGCCGAGTCCGGGGGAGGCGTCTTCCCGGTCACCCGCATCAGCTCGTGGAAGCTCGCCTCGGCCGCATCCACGGCCGCGGCCAGCGCCTGGCCGCCGGCGCGCGGGCCGCCGGCCCCGTAGTAGCGCTCGATGTACTCCTGGCGCGACAGGTAGAGGTCCAGGGCCGCCTGCTCGGCCGAGTCGGGATCCTGGCGGGCGTGCCGAGGGAGGCCGTCGAGGCCGGCCCGGATGTCGTCGATCCACGCATCGAGCCCGCCGGGCGGCGTGCCCGGGAAGACGTGGGCGTCCGGGCTTCGCGTGGTCCCTGGCTCCTCCGCGGCCACCTCCGCGCCCGACTTCTCGTCCGCCGACCCGCCGCAAGCCGCGAGGGCGGCCACGGAGAGCCAGAGCGCCAGGGCGATGCCGGTCCTCGGTCGTCGTGAACCACTCATGCTTCGTCCCCGTCGATCGTGGGTCATGCTCGCGGCCCGATCTCCTCGCGGCTCCCCCCCGGACGCCCCGCCGTCGCTCGCCGCGGGCGCCCCGCGGATCCGCCGGCCGGACTCCCGGAGACAGGCTGGGAGACGGGGGCGCCGGTCGGGTTCGCGGGCGCGGCGGCCGTGGCCCCGGCGCCCCCGCTCCGGCGGCGGTCGGCCCGCTCCGGTCCCGTCCTCCGGGCGGACGACGATCTCCGCAGGAACCACTGGTGCATCCCGATCCCCACCAGATACAGGAGGCCCAAGCCGACGTGCGCGATCACCATGGCGGTCAGCCAGCCTTGCGCGGTGAGCACCTGGATCAGGTAGCCCGTCGCGACCATCGGGGCGAGGCTCAGGGCCGTCGTGATCCCGGTCCTCCGGCTCCGGCGGGTGCCGGAGCGGAAGTGCCGCCAGATGTGGCGGACCGCGACCATCCCGATGGCGAAGAGGAATAGCGGGGCGACCAGGATGTGCAGCTTCAGGAACAGAGGCTGGAGCGGGTGGTTTATCACCGAGTAGGGATCGGCGGAGGCCGTCAGGTACTTCGCCCAGCCGTAGCCGATCCCGGTGCCCGCCACGAGAAGCGTGGTGCCCCATACCGACCATCTCTCGAACGGCGTCACGGCCGCGATCCTCGGTGGATCGTCTCGTGCAGCGCCAGCACCCGTCGCACCGCGCGGGTCACGGCGCGGGCGGTGAGCGTGGCTCCGGTCAGGTTCACGATCTCGCCCTTCGTCGAGAGGCGATCGTCCAGCTCCCGGCCGGTGAAGAGGTCCAGCCACCGCTCGGGCGGCAGGTACTCCCGCGGCTCGCCGAACCGGAGCACTTCGACGCGCGACACCGTCGCCTCCGGACTCACGACGACCATGAGGACCTCATCCAGCGTGCGGACGCGGTGAGCGTCGAAGTAGGCGTATCCGATCGGCCCCTCCTTCCCGCGTCCCACGTAATAGGTGACGATCCCGCTCTCGACCCCGGCGTCGCCCGCCAGCTCGGTGGCCCGGGCGACCTGGGCCTCGTCCAGGAACGCCGTCCGCCGCTCCACGGTCGCGGGCGGCGGGAAGGCCAGCTCGAGCGCCTCCTCCTGGGTGAGGAGCGCCTGCGCGGAGGCGGGCGCCGGCGGGGCCAGCCCCAGGGCCGGCCCGGCGAGCGCCAGCAGGCGGGCGAGCGCGGCCCGGCGAGCCCCGGCCCGTCTCGCCCCCAGGCGGCGCCCGGCCCCGTGGGGGCGCCTAGAACAGCCAACCCAGCGCCACATTGAGCTGGTCCACTCCCGTCTCCGCCTCGTTCGAGTGGATCTGGTAGTCCGCCTTGAGGATGAGCTGCGGGATCGGCTTCCAGGCCGCCCCCAGCGACACGATCGTGAGGTCGTTGGCCGGGTTCGCCGTGAAGCCCTCGGGCACCTCGTCCTGCGTGTTCAGCCGCTCCCAGCGCAGGTATGGAAGAAGCTGGTGCTGCGTCTCGGCCCCGCGCAGGATGTCGTAGCCCGCCTGCAGGTAACCGCCCACGAGGCGCTCGCCGATCGAGGCGCTCCCCTCGAGGTCCTTCGCCGCGTTCAGCTCCGCCACGTCGTCGACGTCGGCCAGGGCGAACAGGCCCCGGAGGTCGAGCCCGCGCGCCTTGTACTGGGCATGCCCCTCCCAGATCAGGGTGCGGGCGCCGATCGTCTCCCCCGTCTGGAGCGGCGACGGCGCGTTCTGGCCGGACTCCCCGAGGTACACGGAGCTTCCCACGAGGAGGCCCAGGGTCCCGGTGTAGTCCACCCGCGCCACTCCGGCGAAGTCTTCGGCCACGGCCTTCGAGCCCTTCTGCCGTCCTCCGCGGACTCCCGAGGCGCTGAACCCGCTCGCGTTCGAGGACCCGCCACCCACGGCGTCGAGGCCGTTCACGAGGTAGGCCCGGAAGTCCAGCCCCCCGGTCGAGCCGAACAGGCCGATCCCGTTCTCGCGCCAGGTGGAGGGGATGATCGCCTGCTCCGTCTGCGGCCGCTCGGTTCCCAGGAAGGTGGGCGGCTCGTGGATCTCGTTCAGGAATCCCATCGGAGGCAGGAGGAGGCCGGCGCGGAACCCGACGTCGTCGGAGATGAAGTAATCGAGATAGGCGAACTCCACCGAGGCGGAGCCTGCCTGACCCGTGCTGGCGTGCTCGAACTCGATCTCGGAGTTGAACAGGATGCGGTCGTTGAACTTGTACCCCACGTAGATGATCGCCCGCAGGGCGTCCACCTGGTCCGTCGCCCCCGAGGGGCTCCCGTCCTCGCGCTCCGAGGCGAAGTTCTCGTACAGCACCTCGCCGTAGCCCCCGATCGAGACGCCCCGTCCCGCGCGGTACACCTTCGAGGCGGCCGGCGCGAGCCCGAAGATGCCCAGGGTGTCGGCCGCGACCACCTCGCTCCCGAGGCGCAGCCGCTCGAGCTCCCGGACCACGGCCTCGAGCCGCCGGCGGAGCTCCTCGATCTCGGTGGTGTCCCGCGCCTCGAT
This sequence comes from uncultured Gemmatimonadota bacterium, assembly GCA_964392705.1. Lineage (GTDB taxonomy): Bacteria > Gemmatimonadota > Gemmatimonadetes > Palauibacterales > Palauibacteraceae > CAYMQZ01. Next base: position 13,709 of record CAYMQZ010000010.1, on the reverse strand, counting down.
GCGGGTCCGCAGCTCCTGGACGGCCGCCTCGAGCCGCTCGATCCGCTCCTCCGGCGCCTCCTCCTGCGCGGCGACGCCGCTCGGCGCGGCCAGCCACAGCGCGGCCACGGCGAGCGCGAGCGCCGGCCCGCGACCGAGCCGGCCCGCGAGCGCACGACCACCTCGGTCCACTCCCAAGCCTCGTCCCCGCACGAGCTTCTCGCTCGGCTCTCTCCTGGAACGCATCGGCTTCGGCTCTCCTCGCTTTATGGTGTGGGCGCTGAATGGCCCGTGGTCGTGAGTTCGGTGGTTCACGGGTCGGGCACGTGGTCGGCGCCCGCGGGTTCGGCGCCCGGGGGGTCGATCGGCCCGCCGGCCGGTGCCGGAGGGGGATCGACGAGCAGCGGCCCCATCGCCCGCGTGGCGCGGACCGAAAGCCCGTTCTCCTCCTCCACCAGGAAGAGGGCCGCGACCTCCGGCCGGGCCCGAAGCCACTCCATCCCGGCCGACGGCCCCATGACGAACAGGGCGGTCGACAGCAGGTCCGCGACGAGCGGGTCGTCGGCCACGACGGTCACGCTCCCCCACGCCGGCACCGGACGTCCCGTGCGCGGGTCGAGCACGTGCCCGAACCGCCCGTCCGCGGTCTCGACCCCGCGCTCCGACTGTCCGGTCGTGGCGGCGGATCCGCGGCCGATGCGGATGCGGCGCGCCGGCTCGCCCCGGCGCGAGGGATGGGCGACTGCCACGCTCCAGGCGTCCCCCGGTCCCGGCGCGCCCAGGGCGAGCTGCTGCCCCCCGAAATCGAGCAGCGCGGCGCGGGCGCCCGCCGTCTCGAGAGCGCGTCGGGCCTCGCGGAGCGCCGCGCCCTTGCCGAACGCTCCGGCGTCCAGCCAGGCTCCGGAGCACAGTCGCCTGGCTTCGCCGGCCTCGGCGTCCAGCTCGAAGCAGGAGGGGCCGGTGGACGCGAGGGCCCGCTCCAGCTCGGCGCGCGACGGCCGGCGGCCCGACCCCCGAAGGTCCCAGGCGTCCACCAGGGCGCCGACGGCCGGGTCGAACGCGCGGTCCGTCGCGCGGCTCCATCTCCCGACCTCGACCAGCAGCTCGAGCAGCGGCGGTGTCACCGCCACCGAGCGGCCCGATGGGGCGGCGTTGAGCGCAGCCAGATCCGTCTCTGCCCGCCAGGTGCTGAGCATCCCTTCCATGCGCTCCACCGCGCGGAAGGCGGCTTCGCTGGCCCGGATCGCGGTCGCGCGGTCGTCGGCCGCGATGCGCGCCCGCAGTCGGGTTCCCATGGCGTAGGCCTCCCGCTCGATCCAGGCCTTCTCCGTCGCGCGGTCCGTCGCGCGGGCCGGGATCCCCTCGCGGGGCGGCGGGGTCGAAGCGGGAGCCGCGCCGGCCGCCGTCGCCGCGACGCTGCCGGCGAGGGCCATCCATAAGGCCCGCGTCCTCCGGTGGACGCAGCCGCCGCCACGTCGGGGCGACGCCCGGCGGGTGCCGGCGGCTCGCGCACCGCGAAGCGAAGGACGGTCGTGCAGGAGGCTCTCCTCGCCGCTCGTGGACGGCGCGCCGGGCCGCCCAAGTGTCGATAACGATTCTTGTTACAAGAGATTGAGACTCATTCTCAACCAGTGCCACCAACAGATACGGCGCCCGGGTGTCGGGGTCAAGCCCCCCGGCGGCTCACCGGGGGGGAGGCGGGGCGGAGGTGTGGGGGAGAGCCGGGCAGTGGCGGTCGCGCCGCCGTGTCAGGTCGCCGATCACGGCGCCCTTGAAGCCGGTGGGTCCGGCCTCGGCGCCCGTCAGAAGCTGACGCGCGCTCCGAGCTGCGCCTGCCACTGCGACGAGGTGACCTCGAAGACCGTGGGCAAGGCGGCCTGGATCCCTCCCGGCCCCGATCGCTGCACCGGGCCGACGTACTGCACGACGAGCGGATCCGAGGGGAGGACGAACATGCGGGGCTCGTCGTTCCTCCGTCCGTCCAGCCTCAGCACCTCGACCAGCGGCGCCGCCGTCTCCACGCGGCCCCATTGGGAGTTCAGGAAGTTGAGCAGGTTCAGCATGTCGAAGGTGACCTGCACCCGGGCGGGCCCGGCGCGCACGTTCTGGAGCAGGCGCAGGTCGAGCCGGTTGGACCACGGCAATCGGCACAGGTTGCGGGCCAGCACCCGGTTCCGGTTCTCCTCCAGGCAGGGCTCCTGGCGCACCAGGCTCTCGAGGAGCGCGCCGCTGATCCCGCCGCCGGGAACGTCGAACGCTCCGAGCGGCACGAAGAGCAGGTCGTTGGTCAGGTCCAGCGTCCGTCCCCCTCCCGGATAGCCGTCGCCGTTCACGTCGGCGGCGTAGACGTAGGAGTAGGGGCGGCCGGATTGCCCCACGTAGAAGAGGCTCAGCTCCGTGCCGCCCCACCGGTCCAGGAAGCGTCCCCAGGCGTGGAGCACGGCCTTGTGCGGCCGGTCGAACAGCGCCCGCTGACGCTGGGGGTCGTTCGGGCTCCCCTCGATCGCCGTGAGCCCGAAGTTCGACGTCACGTCGTCCGTGAACAGGCTCTGGGTATCGGCCGAGCGGGTGAGGGAGTAGCCCGCCCGGACGCCGAACCGGCGCCCGACGCTGCGCTCGAGCTGCACGCTCGCCGCGTAGGCGAAGTTCCGGTCCGCGTTCGTCACCCGGATGACGGGGCCGAATCCGTCGGCGAGGCGCCGGGGATCGAAGCCCTCGAGCGTCGGCGTCCCGAACGCCACGCGTCCCCCTCCGCGGAAGCCGAAGCCGTCCGAGTAGCCCTCCTCCTCGAGGGGGGAGACGAGGGCCGGAGCCAGGTTGATGTCCTCCAGGAAGATCTGGTTCACTGCACGCGAGTACAGCCACTCGACCGAGGCGACCAGGTCACCCGGCAGCCGGCGATCCACCCCCAGCGAGAGCTTCAGGTCCTGAGGAAACCGGAAGTCCGGGTCGAAGGTGTTCACGACCGCCTGTCCGGCCACGGAGGGCTCGGTACCGTCCAGGCAGGCCGTCGGAGCCGGAGCCGCCGGATCGAGGGGCGGCGCGTTCTCCCCCAGGCAGGTGAGCGAGACGCTCTCGAGCCCGGTGTTCTGGAACGCGTTGAACAGCCACACGAACGGCGGCCGCCCCGCGAAGAGCCCGGCGCCCCCGCGGACCTGCGTCGCCTCGTCGGGGCGCCAGTTGAAGCCGGCGCGGGGGGACAGGAGGACGTTGCCGGTCGGCATGCGGTCCGTACGGATGTCCCGGGAGGCGGGCAGGGCGGCGAACGCCTCCGTCAGCTCGGGGTTCGCCCCCGGCGCCTCCGGGAGGAGCGGCACGTCCGCCCGCAGCCCGGCCATGAGCTGGAGTCGGTCCGTGACCGCCCACTCGTCCTGCAGATAGCCGGCGAGCTGAACGACGGAGAACGAGACGCCGGGATCCTCCGACGGGTCGAGCGGAAGCTCGATGTCGTAGCGGGACGGCCGGTTCGCGGCCAGGGCCGCCAGGCTCTCGAAGCGATAGCTGCCGAGGGAGCCGGGGAGGAAGAGACGGTCGATTCCGAACCGCTCGAGCGAGGCGCCGACCAGCAACCGATGTCGGCCCGGCGTCCAGGTGAAGTTGTCGGCCACCTGGAGGATGTTCTGGTCCAGATCGTTGGCGTGGGCGAACAGGGCGGCGCCCGCGCGGAGCTCGCGCGTGAGCAGCCGCCCGTCTACCTCGCTGGCCACCTCCACCTCGACGCGGGGGAAGTCGGCCAGCGGCCGCTCGTCATCCCTCAGGAACTGGAGGTTCACGAACAGCTCGTTGGAGGTGTGCTCCCCGAGCCGCGAGACGAGCTGCGCCACCGTCGAGTGGTTGGAGCTTTCGACCTCGGTGCCGCTCGAGGAAAGCTCGTAGGCGTCGCCCGGCAAGCGGTTGGGGGCGGGGTCGTCGCGCGCGCCGGCGAAATTGTGGCGGAGGAGCAGCCGGTGGTCGGCGGAGAGCTGCACGTCGACGCGCGCGAACAGGTTGGCCAGCTCGTTCTCCAGGGTGACGGCGCGGTAGGTGCCCGGCGCGGCCCCGAGGGCCATGAGAAGGTCCATCATCCGCTGCGCGGAGTCGGGAGAGACGCCGACCCGCAGCGGGTCCGCGCTCCCCAGGTTGAAGCCCGTCGGCGGCTGGCGCCGGCGCTCCACCTCGCCGGCTACGAAGAAGTGGGCCCGGTCGCGAGCGATGGGACCGCTCACGGTGCCGCCCAGATAGAGGTTGTCCAGCTGGTCGATGCGGAGCGGGTCCCCGTCCACCTCGAGGTCGCCGAGCAGGACCTCGTCGCGCCAGAACCCGAAAACGGCTCCCTCCCAGCGGTTCGTCCCGCTCCGGGTCACCGCGTTCAGCACCCCGCCGGTGAAGCCCGACTGCCGCACGTCGTAGGGCGCGATGAGCACCTGGAACTGGTCGATCGCCTCGAGCGGAATCGGTCGGGCGTTGGCCCGGCCGCCCGCCACGCCGCCCGGGGAGAGGCCGAAGACGTCCTGGTTCAGCGCGCCGTCCACCTGGATGTTGTTGAAGCGAAAGTTCTGGCCGCCCACCGAGATGCCCCGGCCCTCGTCTCCGGACTTCGCGAGGGGCGACAGGGTGGCGAAGTCCACGAAGTTGCGGCTGATGGTGGGCAGGCGCTCGACGGTGGCCTGGTCGACGAAGGTGGCGGCCCCGAGGCGCGAGGGGTTGAACGCCGGATCGGTCTCCACGCGCACGCGGAGCTCGGGAAGGGGCAGCGCCTCTTCGGTCAGCACCAGATCCACCCGCAGTCGCTGGCCCAGGGCCAGCACGAGCTCCTCCCGCGTCGCGGGCGCGTACCCGATCCGGGTCGCGCGCAGCTCGTAGGGCCCGCCGGGACGGAGGCTCTCCAGGTGATAGCGTCCGTCCTCGCCGGTGACCGCGGAGGCCGTGGCCCCGGTCGCCGGGTGCCGGATCTCCACGAGGACGTCCGCGAGCGGTCGCCCGTCGGCATCCACCACCCGCCCGCCCACCGCGGCCGTGGTCACGCCCTGTGCCTCGACCATCGAGGAAGCCGCGACCAGGAAGAGCGCGACGAGGGCCGCGGTGGCCGGGCCGCCGCGACCGGCATCCGGTCGGGAGCCCGCGGTGCTCGGGAACGTGCACGCCGGACCACGCATAGGAGTCCCCCCTTCGTCTCGTGACGTCGGCCTGGAACGCGAGGAGCGAGGAACGGGGGGAAGGGCGACGCGCTCGCCGGCGCGGCGCGACCCTCGCACGGATTCGAGATCTCGCGTCCCTGAACCTCGCCCCTCGGCGCTCTCGGCTCAACCCCCGTCCGGTGCCGGAGGCTTCAAAACAGGGCGATCAACCCGGCGTGGGGAAGCGCGAACGCGCGCGCGAAGCCCGCGATCACCAGGAGCCAGATCGCCACGTACAGGGGGACCACCCACATCCGCTTCTTCAGCATGTCGGGGAAGCGCACCGGCATGCCGGCGAACTTCCCCCGCGGCTCGTGGGGGAAGAAGAACGTCTTGTAGGTTTCGATCGTGGCCACCGTATAGCCGGTGGCGGCTCCGACCAGGAGCAGGTAGCTGGTCGTGAAGTGACCCACGATGGCCGCCCACGCCAGCGCGACGAGGGGGCTGCGGAAGAACTTGAGGATCGAGAACCCTTCGATCGGCCCGTCCTTCCAGGCGCCCCCGAACGCCGAGATCCACCCGCCCACGCTCCCGAGGGCGAGGACCGCCGCCCAGCCGGGAACGTCCAGCCGCTGCCGGTCCAGCCACCAGACTCCGGCCACGACGGCCAGGACGCCCAGCAGGTAGAGGAGACCTATGGCCAGCCGTCTCCGGCGGTCCTCCACCACCTCGCCCAGCACGTGGAACTGCATCGGGATGAAGTACTTCGACTGGTCTTCCTCGCGGAGGAATGTCTTGTAGTATTCCAGCAGCGCGCGCTCGACGATGTAGACGAACCCGAAGAAGACGACGAGGCCGCCCGGGGCGCCGAGCTCGAGGCCGGTGAGAGGGTGGAGGACCCAGGCCGCGAACCCGCTCAGGACGGGGCTCCGGAGGTACTTCGGCCAGGTGAACCCCTCGTGCGGGGCGTCCTTGAACATCCCCCAGCTGGCGCTGTGGAGTCCCGCGGTGATCCCGACCAGGACCGCGATCCCGCCGTCGCTCAACTCGTCCCTCCCCCCCTCGCGCCCCGGGCCGCCGGGACTTCCCGGCGACCCGTCACCGCCCGACCCCGTCGACGGTCGGCTCGCCGACCGACCGATACGCCTCTTCCACGATCTCCAGGTCCCGCCGGGCCCGCTCGAGCGTGAGCCGGGCGGGCTCTCCGGTGCGCAGCGCCCGGAAAAAATCGGCGAACATGCTCCGATACCCGGCGATGTCGCGCAAGCCCGGAAGCAGCAGACGCTTCTGTCGACCCCATACGGCCACGAACAGGCCGTTCGACTCGAACCGGATCGTCCCCCGGGTCCCGTAGATGCGGGAGAGCCGGAGGCCCTTGAGCGGGGAGGGCGTCTCCCAGGAATAGAGGAGGGAGGCCGCCGTGCCTCCGTCGAGCTCGAACGCGACCAGCACGCTCCGCTCCGGGCCCGTCCCGTCGCCCGCCCGCACGGCGGCGACGCGGCGCACCTCGGGCCCGAGGCTGGCGAGCAGGTCGACCCAGTGGATCCCGCCCTCGAACAGGGCCCCCCCGCCGGCCAGCTCCCGCTCGTCCCGCCAGTCGCCCGTCTCCTGTCGCTTGGCGGCGTCCAGGTGGACGAAGAGGGGCTCGCCCACGGCCCCCTCCGCGAGCAGGCGCCGCAGACAGACGGCGAGCGGCTTGTAGAAGTAGTTCTCGGCCACGAGGACGCGCCGACCCGTCTCCCGCTGCAGCCGCTCGACGGCGTCGAAGTCGCTCGACCGCAGGAAGGGGGGCTTCTCGACGATCACGTGCTTCCCCGCTCGGAGAGCCGCCTCGGTCAGCTCCAGGTGGGAGGCGGGCGGCGTGGCCACGAGCGCCACGTCGATCCGGGGGTCGGCCAGCGCCGCCTCGTAGGAGCCGAGCGCCGAGGCGCCACCGAAGCGCTCGGCGTACTCGCGCGCCCGGACCTCGCTCCGGCTGGCGTAGTGCCGCTCCACGGGCTCTCCGAGCTTCTTCAGCGTGCGGCTGTGGATCCGGGTGGCGAGGCCGCAGCCGAGGAAGGCGAGCCGGAGCGCGGTGCGGTCGGCTCCGGACACCTCCGCCTTCACCCGCCGGAGACCATCTCGGCCCCCGCCCGCAGGGCGATCGCCGAGATCGTGAGGCTGGGATTCACGCCTCCCGCGGTGGGCAGGACGCTGCCGTCCACGACGCGCAGGTTCTCGATGCCCCGGAAGCGGCATGCGGCGTCCAGGGGAGAGGAGGCGGGGTCCTCCCCCATGCGCACCGTGCCTACGGCGTGCGAGAAGGTCTCGATCTTGTGCACGTAGAAGAGCAGGGCGCCGGCCTCGCGAAGCACCGACTTCGCCCGCCGGATCAGGGCCCTCGCCGCCGCCAGGTCGCGCGGCGTGTAGCGATGCGTGATCGTAGCGGCGGGAAGGCCGAAGCGGTCCTGTCGCATCGGGTCGACCGAGACCCGGTTCGAGCGTCGCGGTTGGTCCTCGGCCATCACGAGGAGGCCCGTCATGTAGTCCGTGCGAGGGTGGACAAGGTAGTCGAGGGGGCCGGGCAGGTGCTCCCGAACCAGCTCGACGGGCGGCGTCTGCACCTGCTGGATCGCGCCCAGCTTCCCGGCCGGCGCCCGCGGGTGCTCGTCGCCGAAGTAGAAGTCGTGGATCCCGATCTGCTTGTGGAACTCCCCCACCGGATCGGCGAGGTGGGGGAAGATGCCGAAGACGATGGCGTTCCGGTGCCGCATCAGATACCGGCCGACCGCGTCTCCGGCCGGGCTCGCCTCGCGCAGACCGGAAGCGAGCAGCAGGTGCGGCGAGCCGAGCGCGCCGGCCGCCAGGACGACCTCGCGTCCCCGGAACCGAAGCGTCCGACCCGTCGTCCGGTCCACGCAGCGCACGGCGACCACCCGCCGGGCCTCGGTCTCCAGGCGGACGACCACCGTGTTCGGGCGGAGCTCGAGGCCCCGGTCCAACAGGTCCGGCAGGACGGCGGTCGCGAGGTCGTTCTTCGCCCCGATCGCGCAGGCGAAGGTGTCGCAGGTGGTGCAGCGGATGCAGGCCGACCGCTCGCCCCCGTTCGCGTCGAAGCGGATCGCCAGCGGGAGGTGGAACGGAGACAGCCCCAGCCGCTCGGCGGCCCGCGCGATCGAGGAGGAGGTGCGGGAGAGGTCGGGGGCGACTCGCGGATAGGGCCCGCTCCGCGGAGGCTCCGTCGGGTCGACTCCCGCCTCGCCCGCGACCCCGAGGATCCGCTCGGCGCTCTGGTACCACGGCTCCAGATCCCGGTACGAGAGGGGCCAGCGGGCCCCGGAGCCGTCGACGATGACCGGGTCGGGCTCGAAATCCCGCTGCCGCAGCCGCAGGGAGACCCCGCCGTAGAAGACGGACGGTCCGCCCACGCAGCTGTACAGCCCGACGACGTCCTCGGAGCGGCCGCCGTTCCGGACCCGATACGGCGTCTCCAGCGAATAGTGGCGGGTGAGGTCCACCGATCCGGCGGAGCCCCAGTTGTGGGGCCCACGCTCGACCCACTCGCCCCGTTCCAGCATCAGGACCGAGAGGCCGGCGTCGATCAGCTGGCGCGCGACCATGGTGCCTCCGAAGCCGCTGCCGATGACGACGGCGTCGTAGAGGCGCGATTCTCGAGCCGGGGTCATGCGGAAGATCGGATCGCGGGGAACGGGGAACGGGAAGCCGCACGAACGCGGCCTGGCGGATCCGGGCGAACCAGCATGGGCGTGAAGTTGGCCGCGCGCGCCGCGCCGGGCAAGCCGAATCGTCCCGGCCCGCGACGGAACGCTGGTCGCGGACCGTGTACCAGAGTCTGAAGAAAGGAGCGGGGCCGACGATCCGACCACGGCTCGGGGGGACGGCCGGGCCGGGCCGGGCCGGGTCCCGCGCATCCCTCAGGAAGGCGGGCGTCGAGCGTTGAGCGACGGCAGCGAGGCAGCGGACCGGCCGAGGCCGGTTCGGGATGGGCGGCCAGCCGGACGGTCGGCCGCCCGGCGGAACGGCGCGAGCCGCGGCGGCGACGGGGCGGCCGCCGATGGCTACAACGCGGGGTACGCGGACGAGCTGCGCGAGCGAGCCCTTCGGGAGCGGGGGATCGTCCCGCCGTCGCTGGGCGAGTGGCCGGGCGACGGCTCCGGGGCGCGGCTCGCCGGGGGATCGCCGGCCGCGGTGCCGACCGCGGCCGACCTCGAGCACCTGCAGTTGGCGGCGATCGCGGGCGCCCTGGTGGAGGCGTACCGGGACCACGGGCACCTGGCCGTCCAGGTCGACCCCCTGGGGTCGCCGCCTCCGGGGCACCCGCTCCTGGAGCCCGACTTCCACGGCGTGGACCGCTCCGAGCTCGCCGCCCTCCCCGCCTCGGCCCTGGACCTGGACCACCTCGGCGAGACGGTGGAGGAGGCGCTCCACCATCTCGAGGAGACGTACTGCGGGCGGCGGATCGGCTACGAGCTGGACCACCTGGAGGATCCCGTCCAGCGTCAGTGGATGATCGACTACATCGAGTCGGGCCGCCACTGGGAGCCGCTGGAGGGAGAGACGGGCCGGGCCCTGCTGCGGCGCCTCTCCGAGGTCGAGGGTCTCGAGCGGTTCCTGCACCGTTCCTACCTGGGCAAGAAGCGGTTCTCGATCGAGGGCCTGGACATGATGGTCCCGATGCTCGACCGGATCCTCGAGCGGGCGGTGCTGCACGGGACGCGACAGGTCTTCCTCGGGATGGCGCACCGCGGCCGGCTCAACGTGCTCGCGCACATCATCGGGCTCGGCTACGAGAAGATCCTGGCCGAGTTCGAGGAGGTCACCCACCACGGGATGCAGACCGCTCTTCCCGAGCTGGGCTCGGGCGACGTGAAGTACCACGTGGGCTCGCGGGCGCGGGTCAAGGCCGCGGGCGTCGAGACGGAGGTGCACCTGGCGCCGAACCCGAGCCACCTGGAGCACGTGAACCCGGTCGTCGAGGGGATGGCCCGGGCCGCCCGCGGCGAGGGGGACCGGCACGGCGTGCTGCCGATCCTGATTCACGGCGACGCGGCCTTCATGGGTCAGGGGGTGGTCGCGGAAACGCTCAACCTGTGCCGGCTCGAGGCGTACGAGACGGGCGGCACGATCCACATCATCGCCAACAACCAGCTAGGCTTCACGACCGATCCGGCCGAGGGCCGCTCGACGCGCTACGCCAGCGACCTCGCGCTCGGCTTCCGGATCCCGGTCGTGCACGTGAACGCGGACGACGCGGAGGCGTGCCTGGCCGCCGCGCGACTGGCCGTCGAGTACCGACGCGAGTTCGGCGAGGACCTGGTCATCGACCTGGTGGGTTACCGCCGGTACGGACACAACGAGGGCGACGAGCCGGGATACACGCAGCCCCGCACCTATCGGCGGGTCGACGATCACCCGACCGTGCGGGCCCAGCTCGCCGAGCGGCTGGTCGAGGCGGGAGCCGTCACGGAGGAAGAAGTCGGCGCGCTGGAGGACGAGGTCGCCCGCCGCCTGGCCGAGGCGCGCGAACGGGTCCTGGAGGCCGAGGAGGGGGAGGTCGCGGAGGACGGACCCGATGGGCCCCGGGCGGGCGCTCCGCTCCGCGCCGTGCCCGCCGAAGGTCCCCGCCTCACCGAGGTCGACGACGGCGACGAGGTGGACACGGCGGTCGCCGAAGGGCGTTTGCGGGAGCTGAACGCCCGGGTCCACGGCTGGCCGGAGGACTTCCGGCTGTTCCGCAAGCTGGGCCGCCAGCTCGAGAAGCGGCGCGATTCGCTCGACGAGGGGCTCGACTGGGCCCATGCGGAGGCGCTGGCCTTCGCCTCGCTGGTGACCGAGGGCGTGGCCGTACGCCTCACCGGGGAGGACTCCGAGCGCGGCACCTTCAGCCAGCGGCATCTGGTTCTCCACGACGTCGACGATGGCGCCCGCTACGTTCCGCTCCAGCACCTGGAGGAGGGACAGGCGCCGTTCCACGCCTTCAACAGCCCGCTGTCCGAGGTCGCGGCGCTCGGGTTCGAGTACGGGTACAGCACCGTCGCGACCGACCAGCTCGTGCTGTGGGAAGCCCAGTTCGGGGACTTCGTGAACGTGGGCCAGGCGATCGTCGACCAGTTCATCGCCGCGGGACGCACGAAGTGGGGCCAGGAGTCGCGGCTCGTCCTGCTGCTGCCGCACGGCTACGAAGGGCAGGGGCCCGAGCACTCGAGCGCGCGCCTCGAGCGCTTCCTGCAGATCGCCGCCGAGGGCAACATCCGGGTGGCCAACTGCACGACGCCGGCCCAGTACTTCCACCTGCTCCGGCTCCAGGCGCGCCGCCAGGCCCGCCGGCCGCTGATCCTCATGACGCCCAAGAGCCTGCTCCGGCACCCGCGGGCGCGCTCCCGGCTGGACGCCCTCGCCGCCGCCCGCTTCGTTCCCGTGATCCCCGATCCCAGGGTGGAGACGGACCCGGAGTCGATCACCCACCTGCTGCTGTGCAGCGGGAAGGTGTTCTACGACCTGACAGGAGCGGACGAGTTCGAGGACGCAGACCACGTGGCGGTCGCCCGCCTGGAACGGCTGTACCCGTTCCCGCTGGCCGAGGTGCGGGCTCAGGTGGAGGCGCTCCCCGCGCTCCGCGAAGTGCGCTGGGTGCAGGAGGAGCCGTCGAACATGGGCGCCTGGAGCTTCGTGGCTCCCTGGTTGCGCGCGCTGGCCGGAGAGGAGCGGGTGCTCCGTTACGTGGGACGTCCCGAGCGGGCCAGCCCGGCCGAGGGGTACGCCGGCCGACACGAGCGCCGGCAGGCGGAGATCGTCTCCACCGCCCTGGCGCGTCGCTAGGCTCGATCTGAGAGTGGGACGGCATCCCCCCGGCGAGATCCGGACCGGAGGGATCTCACCGGGCCGGCGAGGGTCGGGGCGCTACCTGATGCGCCGGTCGATCGTGCGCTTCATGTCGGAGAGGTTGCTCACGATCTTCTGGTGAAGTCGGCCGATCTCCTCGGCGTTGCGGGAGCCGCCGCGTCGCAGCGACGTGAACTCCTCCCTGCCTTCCTCGTACTTCTGCTCCAGCCGCTGGATCATCGCCTTGATCTGCACCTTGGTCGCCGCCCGCGCGTCGGACAGCTCCTCCTTCAGCTCCCGTGCTCGCTCCTGGAACTTCTCGAGGGTCGCCTCGGTCCGCTCCACGAGCTGTTCGTACTCCTCGGTCGTGTCGATCGCCATACCGCGCTCCGGTCGATAGGGGGAAATGAACCCACGCAAGCGCCCGCACGGCGGGTGTGGACGCTCTTTCATAATGTGGGTTCGCCGTCGTCGACGCACCCCCGGGGCGCCAGGAAGGGGGCGTCGCACCCGCCGACGGGTGCTTCTCAGGGGCCGTGCCGGGCCGACCCCACGGCGATCGTCTCGCGGATCGGCAGCTTGGGGAAGGTGCTGGCGTAGAGCCCGTAGCTGAGCCCGAACAGGCCGAGGAAGCCCACCGTGATCGCCAGCTCCGGCCAGCCCAGGGGCAGCCCTTCGCCCCTCCATACGGATGGGACGATCAGCGTGTAGCGTTCGATCCAGAAGCCGATCAGGATCAGGGTCGCGACGAAGGCGAGCCATCCGGGCCGCATCTTCGGCTTCCGCCCCAGCAGGAACACGAACGGCAGCCCGAAGATCAGCGCCATCTGCACCCAGTAGAGGGTCCCGAACGTCTCGCCGGTGCGCGGGATGAAGAAGGCCGCCTCCCGCGGGATATTCCCGTACCAGATCACGAGATACTGGGCGAACCAGAGGTAGGTCCAGAAGATGACGAAGGCGAACATCAGCTTGCCCAGGTCGTGGAACTCCCACCGTCCCCACACGTCGCCCAGCGCGTACCGCTTCCGGTAGTGATGGGCCAGGATGGCCACCAGCGCCAGCATGCAGAGCCAGCCGCCCACGAAGTAGATGGGCCCCCAGATGACGCTGATGAAGCCCGGGATCAGCGACATCGCCAGGTCGAAGGCCAGCAGCGTGAAGACGGCGGCCCAGGCCAGGATCAGGATCGGAGAGAGGACGCCGATCCGTCGCCGGCTGCGCTCCGCGGACTCCTCCTCCCGGCCCCTGCGACCGGCCAGCGCGCGTACCAGGCCCCGCCGCCAGCCTGAATGATGCTCCCGCATCAGGGCCGCGTCCGGTCCGAGGGACCACCGCATCCAGACGAAGGCGAGCGCGTACAGGACGAGCAGCAGGGCGCCGTTCCGCAGGAAGACGCCGTCCAGCGTCAGCCACTCGCGGTTCAGGTGCGCGGTCTCCACCGGTCCCAGCCAGGGGAAGATGTGCTCGGCCCCGAGATAGAGCAGCACGAAGAGGACGAAGGAGACCGGCAGGAAGGCTCCGGTGCCCTCGGCCAGCCTCCGGAAGCCCTTCCCCCAGTGTCCCTTGGCGGCCTGCAGCACGGCGCCGAAGACCACGCCGGCCATGGCCAGCGCGGTCCAGAAGAGGAAGTTGAACCACACGCTCATCCAGGCCCGCTGGGGGGCGGCGTCGGCGGCGAGCCAGAAGCCCACCCCACCCACCCCGATCGCGGCGAGCCAGAGCAGCAGCCAGGCCGGCGCGAGGGAGCCGGGGGCGGTGGAGAGCGCGCGCTCGGCGGTCACCGCGGGCCGCGCCTCGTCGCCGCTCATCGGT
>CAYMQZ010000009.1:8192-32512 GCA_964392705.1 uncultured Gemmatimonadota bacterium | reverse complement strand
TGTCTCTTTTCAGGGGGGGGTGTGGGGGTGGTGGTGCGGGGGGGGCGGGCGGCCCCCCGGGCCCGCCCGGCTCCCCTCCCTTCCGCGAGCGGCGCCGCCGCCCGGCGCCACCTCCTGGGCACCCGAGCCCCGGCGGCCACGTGGCCGCCGGGGCTCTTTCCATGCCCTCTGATTCGACCTCCCATCATCGTCCCCTCATCCCTTCGCACCGTCACCGCCCGCCGCCCCGGCCGCCCTCTACTCGAACATCTGTACAGCTAGAAGGAGAGGGGAGGGAAGGAGGTCGTTCGGCCTCGGCCGGCGTCGGCCTGCGGCCATCTCGCGCCTCCCCGAAGCGCGCCCGCGCGGCCTCCGCTCGCCCCGCCGCGATGAGGGGTTGACGTGGGGGGGCGGCCCGCGGTACAATGGAGCGCAGTGGGGTAAAGTGGGAGGAAATGGGACATCCGATCCGCGAAGAATCGAGGTCGCGCCGTGGGCGGCTTCCTGGGCAGCTATCGCCACACGTTCGACGAGAAGGGGCGCGTCGCGCTTCCCGCGTCGTTCCGGCGAGGCCGGGAAGAGGACGCGTTCGTCCTGGTCCACGCCCAGAAGGAGGCGCTCTCCCTCTACCCGCTCGAGAGCTGGGCGGAGGTGGAGCAGAACCTTCGCGAGATGTCGAAGCGGAAGCCGGAGTACCGTCCCATGGTCCTGGGCATCACGGCGAACGCCCACGAGATCGCGCTCGACAAGCAGGGGAGGATCCTCGTGCCCGACCGTCTGCGTGAGGCGGTCGGCCTGGGCTCGGAGGCGCTGATCATCGGCGCCCTGGACCGGATCGAGATCTGGGAGCCCGGACGCTTCGAGAAAGCCAGCGAGGAGACGACGGACGAGTTCGACCGCTTCGTCGCCTCCATCTTCGCCTGAGGAGCGGGAAGCCGGCCCGGGGGCCGTCGGCGCTGCGCCCGTCGGCGCCTCCCGGGCCGTGAGGGGACGGTTGGCCGATCCCGACTACGAGCACGAGCCCGTCATGGTCGAGGAGGTGGTCGCCCATCTCCGACCGGAGCGCGGCGGGCTCTACCTCGACGGCACGCTCGGCGGCGGTGGACACGCGACGGCGATCCTGGCCGCCGCCCTCGAGGCACGAGTAGTGGGATTGGACCGGGATCCCGAGGCGATCGAGGCCGCGAGCCGACGACTGACAGGTCACGCGGAACGGGTCGAGCTGATCCGGGCGAACTTCCGGGACGTGCTCGACCTCGGCGAGGCGCGGGGATGGCCCCCGTTGGCGGGGGCGCTGCTCGACCTGGGCGTCTCGTCACGACAACTGGACGAACCGGCACGTGGGTTCTCCTACCGTCCGGGCACAGCATTGGACATGCGGATGGGCGGGACACCCGGCGGTAGGAGGCCCGCGGCCGATCTCCTGAACGAGGCGTCGGAAGAGGAGCTGGGCAGGATCTTTCGGGAGTACGGGGAGGAGCGCCGCTGGCGCCACCTGGCCCGCGAGATCGTCCGGCGACGACAGGAGCGGCGCTTCCGCCGGAGCGACGACCTGGTGGACGCGATCGAGGCGGCCCTGCCGCCGCGGGTGACGTTCCAGGACAAGGCGCGGCTGTTCCAGGCGGTTCGGATCGCCGTGAACGACGAGCTGGGGGCCCTCGAGGAAGGCCTCGAGGCGGTGCGGGAGTCGCTGGCTCCCGGCGGTCGGCTGGTCGCGATCGCCTACCACTCGCTGGAGGACCGGCTCGTGAAGCAGGCGTTCCGCGAGTGGAGCCGCGCCTGCATCTGCCCGCCCCAGCTGCCGGTCTGCCGGTGTCGGGGCGAGCCCCTGGGCGAGACGCTGACGAAGAAGCCCCTCCGCCCGAGCGAGGCGGAGGTGGAGCGAAATCCACGGGCGCGGAGTGCCCGTCTCCGGGTGTGGGAGAAGCGCTGAGGGTGGTGTGGAAGGGTGGTGGTGCATGCCCGGGTGCTCCGCGTCCGATCAGAAGAGCCCGAAGCTGAAGAGCCCGAAGAACCGAGGGTGCCGTAGGGTCCGTCGCGGATGTGGGATGAGGGGACGATGACGAAGACGCGGCGACGACCGGTGCGTTGGCGGACCCTGCGGCGCCGCTCGCTTCCCATGCTAGGGGTGCTGGCGGTGGCCGCCTCCATGGTCACGGCCGTGCGACGGGGGGCGGAGGCGCGACACCTGTCCCGAGAGATCGAGGTGCTCGAGCGGGCGGAACAGGTCACCCGAGACCGGATGAGCCGATTGGTCCACCGGGTGGACTCGCTGAGCTCGCGGGCGCGCATGCGCGAGGCGGCGGCGAAGCTCGGCCTCCGGCCGGCCACAGATCGGGACATCGTCTTCCTGAGAGACGTCGCGGCGCCCTCCCCGGCCGAATAGCGAGCGAGGCTCCGACGGGTCCGACCCGCCGGCCGAGCGACGGCGAATCGCGGAGCCTCCGACAGCGCTTCAGCGGACGCGGACGCGAGACCGTGCGCGGGCGGCCCGCCCGAGCGCGTCCCCGCGGGCCTCCGCGCGCCGCGAACGAGGACGTAGAGGTAACTGGGAGGGGAGGGGATGACGAGGAAGGGGAACCGGTCGACCGCCAGCCGCACCCACGCCCGCAGGATCCGGGTCGTCCAGGTGGCCTTCCTCCTGCTGGCCGCGGCCTACGGAGGACGCCTCTTCCAGCTCCAGATCCTGGATGTGCAGCAGTGGCGCCAGGCCTGGCGCGCCCAGAACGCCGCCCGGGTCGAGATTCCGGCGCGTCGCGGCACGATCTACGACCGTGAGGGCCGCGCGCTCGCCCTCGACGCCGGGCAGTTCCGCGCCTACCTGGCCCCCCGGGAGATGAAGGATCCCAATCGCGCCGCCGCGGCCGCGGCCCGGATCCTGGGTCTCTCCGCATCGGAGGAGCGGAGGCTGGCGTCGGCCAGGGACGGCTGGGCGGTGATTCCGCGTCGGCTCTCCAGCGCGGACCGCGAGCGACTCATGGGGGCGATCCGCCGCGGCCTTCACTTCGAGCGCATCGGCTCGCGCAGCTACCCGGAGGGCGAGATCGCGCGCTTCCTGCTGGGCTCGGTCGACGGATCGGGGAAGGGCGCCTCCGGGCTCGAGATGGCGTACGACAGCCTGCTGCAGGGCCGGCCGGGCGCCGCGCTCACCCGCAGGGACGCGCTGGGCGAGACGTACTGGCTACCCGACGCCCAGCTCGCCGCGCCCCGGCCGGGCCACGATGTCGTCCTCACCATCGATACCGAGCTGCAGAGTATCGCCGAGAGCGCGCTGGAGCGGGCGTTGGCCGAGACCGGAGCCTCGGGCGGCGACCTCCTTCTGCTCGACCCGCGGACCGGCGAGCTCCTGGCCGTGGCCAGCCACCGCCGACAGGGCTTCCGCCGCATTCCCGCCTTCACGGACCCCTACGAGCCCGGCTCGACGATCAAGCCGTTCCTGCTGGCCGCGCTGCTCGCCGAGGCGCGGGCAACGCTGGACGACTCCGTGGACGTCGAGAAGGGCGTGCTGACGGAGGGGCGGCGGGTGATCCGCGATGTCCATCCCTACGACACGCTCAGCGTGGCCGAGGTGATCCGCTATTCGAGCAACGTGGGCGCCGTGAAGCTGGCGCGGCGACTCGAGCCGGGGCTCCATTACCGGTACCTGCGCGACTTCGGCTTCGGCGTGCCCACGGGAATCGAGTATCCCGCCGAGTCGGGCGGGCTCCTCCGCAAGCCCGATCGGTGGACGTCGCTCAGCCAGGCCTCGCTGGCGATGGGCTACGAGATCTCGCTCTCCTCGCTCCAGCTCGTGGCAGCCTACGGGGCGCTGGCGAATCGGGGTGTGCTGATGCGGCCGTACCTGGTGAAGGAGATCCGGGACCGCTCGGGAAGGCCTGTGTACCGGCGAGAGCCCGAGGCCCTGCGGCGCGTGGTGGACGCGGAGGTGGCGGAGACGGTGAGCGGCGTGCTGGCCTCGGTGGTACGGGAGGGCACGGCGACCCGGGCCGCGATGGACATTCTCCCCATGGCCGGGAAGACGGGCACGGCACGGCTCATGGCGACCACCGGCCGCTACGACCGCGGCCGCTACGCCGCCTCCTTCGTCGGCTACACGCCCGCCGACGATCCGACGCTGGTGATCCTCACGAAGTTGGAGGACCCGCAGGGCGCCTACTACGGCGGCGCGGTGGCGGCCCCCGTGAGCCAGGCGGCCCTTCAGGCGGCGCTGGCGACCCAGGGCGTGGCGCTGCACCGACGGCTGGCCACGGCGGCCCCGGGGCGGCTCGACTGGGGCTCGCGGACGGATTCCTGGCTGTCGCGGGCGGATCCCGCCGAGGCCGGGCGGTTCATCTTCGCCGTGAGCGGCGACGCGGGCGACTGGCCGGAAGCGGCTCCCGTCGACGAGACGGCCCGGATGCTCCCGGACCTGCGGGGCGCCCCGCTCCGGGCCGCCGTGGCCCGCCTCCACCAGCTGGGGCTCCGGGTGGAGCTCGAGGCCACCGGCGCGGTGGCCGGCCAGGTCCCCGCTCCCGGCGCCCGGGTCGCGCCGGGAGCCACCATCCTGCTGCGCTGACCGCCGTTGTCGAGCGCGCGGCCCCGCGTGGCGAAGAGCGGTACGCCCCGGGCGCCGAGGGCGCGCCCGCGCGGAAAGGCGGAGCGCGCGATCGCGGCACGAGGCGCGGCGCCGGTGTATGACAACGAGGACGGGAGAGACGCCGCGCGACGCGGTATCGAGAGCGCGGACGAGGACGTGATTCCTACGCGATCGATCGAGACGAGGCTTGGGAACCGGGCGCTGGAGCCCCGCTGGCGGGGCGAGCCGCCGGCAGGCTTCTCCGCCCTGGTCCTGGACTCCCGGGAGGCGCGTCCCGGGGTCCTCTTCTGCGCGATCGCGGGCGCCCATCACGACGGACACGACTTCGTCGCCGCCGCCGGCCGCGCGGGCGCCCTCGCCGCCGTGGTCGAGCGCCCCGTCCCCGGGGGCGGCCTGGAGGCGGGCTTTCCCCTGCTCCAGGTGACAGACACGCGCGCCGCGGCCGCCCACCTGGCCTCCCTCTTCCACGGCGATCCCGGCGCCGAGCTGCGACTGGTGGGCGTGACGGGGACGAACGGGAAGACGACCACCACCTGGATCCTGCGGCATCTGCTGGAGGAGCTGGGCCCGGCCGGCGCGCTGGGCACGTTGGGCACGGTGACCCCCGACCGTCGGGTGCATCCGGGGTCGCTGACCACCCCCGATCCGCAGCAGCTGATCGCGGCGCTGTCCGACCTCCGCGACGCCGGGACGGAGAGCGTGGCGATGGAAGTGTCCTCGCACGCCCTGGACCAGCGGCGCCCCGACGCGCTGCGCTTCCGTGCCGCCTGCTTCACGAACCTGAGTCGGGAGCACCTGGACTACCACGGCGACATGGGCACCTACCTGGAGGCCAAGCTGCGCCTGGTCGAGCTGGTGGCGCCCGAGGGCGTCTGCGTCGTGCACGCGGCCGAGCCGGCCTGGGAGCCGGTGCGCGAGCGGGCGCGCCGGACGGGCGTGCGGGTCGCGAGCTTCGGAGCGGCGGTCGACGGCGGCTCGGATGGCGCGGAGGCGCCCGCCGACGTGTGCGCCGCCGAGGTCCATCACGAGGCGGGCGGGAGCCGCTGGCGGTTGGAGAGCGCCGCGGGAGCCGCCGACGTGCGCCTCCCCCTGCCCGGCGACTTCAACGTGCAGAACGCGCTGGGCGCCGCCGCCGTCGCCCTGGATCTGGGGCTGGACCCGGAGACGGTCGCGGCTCGGCTCGGCTCGGTGCCTCCGGTGCCCGGCCGCATGGAGGTGCTGAGGCGGGAGCCCTCGCTGGTGCTCCGGGACTACGCCCACACGCCCGATTCCTTCGAGCGCGTGCTGGGGTCGCTCCGTCGCCGGACGCCCGGCCGGCTGTTTCTCGTCTTCGGCGCCGGCGGCGACCGCGATCCGGGCAAGCGCCCCATCATGGGTCGGATCGCCTCCGAGCACTGCGACCTCACCTTCCTCACCACGGACAACCCCCGCTCGGAGGATCCGGCCGAGATCGCGCGCCAGACGGCGGCCGAGATGGACCCCGCGCGCTACGAGATCCAGCTAGACCGGGAGCGGGCCATCGCCCGCGCGCTCGAAGCGGCCGGCCCCGACGATGTCGTGGTCCTGCTCGGCAAAGGGCACGAGACCTACCAGATCGTGGGCGACCGGAAGCTCCCCTTCGACGAGCGGGAGATCGTGGGGCGCCTGACCGCCGGGGGGGGGTCCGGCGCGGGCGGCGGCCGCGGCCCCGGCACGGGCCCCCGCGCGGGCGGCGGCCCCGGAACGACGGGCGGCTCCGGCCACGAAGGCCGGGCCGGCGCCGACGAGGCGCGCTGATGGCGCGCCGCCCGCTGTTCGACTCGACGGATGTTCGGAAGGCGCTGGAGCTGGCGACCGAGCCCGCGGCGACGGACGGCCCGTGGGTCTACACCAGCGTGTCCACGGACTCGCGGGCCGTGAAGCCCGGCGCCCTCTTCTTCGCGCTGCCGGGGGAGCGGCACCACGGGGCCGACTTCCTGGACCAGGCGGCCCGGCGGGGAGCGCTCGGCGCCGTGCTGCCGGCGGGCCGCGAGGATCCGGCCCTCGACCTCGAGTACTTCCCGGTCGACGAGCCGCAGCGGGCCCTGGGCGACCTGGCCGCCTGGCGCCGCCGTCGCGCGGAGGTCCGCGTGGTGGGGATCACGGGCAGCTCGGGCAAGACGACGGTGAAGGAGATGGTGGCCTGCGCGCTGGGCGAGACGCGGGCGGTCCACAAGACGGCCGGCAACCTGAACAGCCTCGTCGGCCTCCCGCTCTCGATCTTCCAGGCCCCGCCCGAGGCCGAGGTCTGGGTGCTCGAGCTGGGAGCGAGCGAGCCCGGAGAGATCGCGCGGCTCACCGAGATCGCCTCGCCGAACGACGCGCTCCTCACCACCGTCGGCCCGGCGCACCTGGAAGCGTTCGGGAGCGAGGAGCGGGTGCTGGAGGAGAAGCTGGCCCTGCTGGCCGGCGCCTCGCCGCAGGGGGCCGCCGTCGTGGGCGAGAAGCCGGAGATCCTTCCGCGCGCGGCCCGTCGGCTCCGTTCGGACATCGTGGTGGCGGGCCTGGAGCGGGGGGCCGACTGGACGCCGGAACCCGCCGACGCCTACGGGATCGAGGCCGAGCGCGCCTGGTTCGAGCGAGCGGGCGTCCGGTACGAGGTGCCGGCGGGCGGCGCGCATCACCTGCGGGACGCCCTCCTCGCGGCGGCGCTGGCGGACGCGGTGGGCGAGGCGCCCGACGACGTCGCGCGCGGGCTGGCCCGCTTCCGCCCGCTGGGCATGCGCAGCCGGCTCGAGCGGATCGGATCGCTGACCGTCCTGGTCGACTGCTACAACGCGAACCCCGAGTCCTTCGAGGCGGCGATCGAGTATCTGGCGACCGCCTTCCCCGGCCGCCGGCTGGCCGCCGTGGTGGGCACGATGCTGGAGCTGGGGGAGCACGAGCGCCGCGCCCACCGCGAGGTGGCCGAGCGGCTGGTGGGAGCGGGCTTCGACCTGGTCGCGGCCACCGGCGCCTTCGCGCCGGCGGCCCGCGAGGTCAGCGGCGCGCGGAACGGCACCCGCTTCCTGGTCGAGGAGGAGCCCGAGGCCGTGTGGGACGCGCTGGCCGCCTCGCTGCGCGGCGACGAGGTGGTGCTGGTCAAGGGCTCGCGGGGCGTGCGACTCGAGCGGATCGTCGAGCGGCTCGAGGCCTGCTTCGGAGACGACGCACCCCGGGAGGAGCCCTGATGCTCTACCACCTCCTCTTCCCGCTCGCCGACTGGCACACCGTGTTCAACGTCTTCCAGTACATCTCCTTTCGCGCGGCGGGGGCCATGGTCACCGCGCTGCTCACGAGCTTCCTGGTGGGCCCGATGGTGATCCGACGCCTGCGGGCGGAGAAGATGAGGCAGGTCGTGCGGCTGGACGGCCCCAAGTCCCACCTCGACAAGGCGGGGACGCCGACCATGGGCGGGCTCATCATCCTGGCCGCCACGATCATCCCCTCCCTCCTCTGGGCGCGCCTCGACATCTCCTTCGTGATCGTGGCCGTCGTGGTCACCGGCTGGATGGGCGCGATCGGCCTCATGGACGACTACCTGAAGGTGGTGCGGCACGAGTCCCGGGGCCTGATCGCCCGCTACAAGCTCAGCTGGCAGGTCGCCCTCGGCGTGGGGCTGGGGCTCTTCCTGCTGGCGTGGCCCCCGGCGGGTTACGTGCCGGCCGAAACCACGCTCCCCTTCTTCAAGAACCTGCGCGTCGAGTTCTGGACGGCCTTCTTTCCCATCTGGGTGGCCCTGGTCGTCTCGGGCAGCTCGAACGCCGTGAACCTGGCCGACGGGCTGGACGGGCTCGCGGCGGGCCTGGCGGGCATCGCCGCGCTCACCTTCGGCGTCTTCGCCTACGTGATCGGGCGGGTGGACACCTCCAGCTATCTGGGGGTGGTCTACCTTCCCGGCGCCGGCGAGCTGTCGATCTTCTGCGCGGCGCTCTCGGGCGCGGCGATCGGCTTCCTGTGGTTCAACGCCCCGCCGGCCGAGGTCTTCATGGGCGACACGGGCTCCCTGGCCCTGGGGGGTGGGATCGGTGCGGTGGCCGTGCTGCTCAAGTCGGAGTTCCTGCTCGTCGTGATCGGCGGCGTGTTCGTGCTCGAGGCCGCCAGCGTCCTGATCCAGTCCGGCTGGTTCAAGTTCACCCGCTGGCGGACCGGACAGGGGAGGCGGGTGTTCCGGATGGCCCCGATCCACCACCACTTCGAGAAGCTGGGCTGGCCGGAGACGCGCGTGGTGATGCGGTTCTACATCCTCGGGATCATCTGCAGCCTGATCGGGCTGGCCACGTTGAAGGTCCGGTGAGGGGGACGATGGCGGAGCGGAGGACGGGTCCCGAGCGCGGAACCTGGGTGAGTGGCTCGCCGCTGTTCTCGCCAGGCGAGCCCGTGGCCGTCCTGGGGGTGGGCAGCTCGGGTCGCGCCGCCGCCCGGCTGGCGGCCCGCCTGGGCGGCGACGTCTACGCCAGCGATGCCTTCGCGGGGCCCTCGCAGCGCGAGGCGGCCGAGGCCCTGCGCGCCGAGGGGATCGAGGCCGAGATCGGGAACCACGATGTGGAGAAGATCCTCAGCGCCAACCTCGTGGTCGTGAGCCCGGGCATCGATCCCGCCACCGAGATCCGTCGGGCGATCCGCGAGGCGGGCGTCCCGTGCCTGGCCGAGGTCGAGCTGGCCTTCCGGACCCTCGAGTCGCGGATCATCGGGATCACCGGGACCAACGGGAAGACGACGACGACCGCGCTGTGCGGGCACCTGCTCCGGACGGCGGGCGTCGACGTGCTCGCGGCGGGGAACATCGGCCGCCCGCTCTCGGACGTGGCGCGGATGGACGAGCATCCCGAGTGGGTGGTGGCCGAGCTTTCCTCGTTCCAGCTCGCCGACCTCGAGCTGTTCAACCCGGACATCGGCGTCTTCCTGAACCTGGGCCCCGACCATCTGGACCGGTACGCGAACCTGGAGCGCTACTACGCGGACAAGGAGCGCCTGTTCGCGAACGCGACGCCCGAGAACCGATGGCTGCTGAACGCCGAGGACGAGGCGGTGATGGAGATGGCGCGGGGCGTGGAGGGCGAGCACTTCTACGCCTCGACCCGCCAGCCGGTGCGCCCCGGCGCCTGGGTGGACGAGGACGGATGGCTGACCCTCGAGATCCCGGGGCGTCGGGAGCGCTGGGCCCCCACCGACGAGATGAGGCTGATCGGACGCCACAACGTGACGAACGCCCTGCTGGCCGCCCTGGCGGCCGCGCTGGCGGGCGCCCCGGGAGACCGGATCGGCGAGGGCCTGCGCGACTTCGAGGGGCTTCCGCACCGGCTGCAGCCCGTGGGCGAGGCGGATGGGGTGCTGTGGGTGAACGACTCGAAGGCCACGAACGTCTCGGCCACCCTGGTGGCCCTGCGGGCGTTCGATCGGCCGGTGATCCTGTGCCTCGGCGGCCGCCACAAGGGCGAGCCGTACACGACCCTGCTTCCCGCGATGGGCCACGTGCGCGCCGTGATCGCCTTCGGCGAGGCGGCGCCCCAGATCGTGGCCGACCTGGGCGAGAAGGTGCCGGTGCAGGTGGCGGCCAGCCTGGGGGCCGTGGTGAGGACCGCGGCGGAGACGGCCGAGTCGGGCGACGTCGTGCTGTTCTCTCCGGCTTGCTCCAGCTATGACATGTTCCCGAACTACGAGGTGCGGGGGCGGTCCTTCCGCGAGGCCGTGGCCGCGCTGCGCGAGAACGGCGAGCACGCCGCGGGCGCGTCCGGCGACGCCGAGCGGAGGTCGTGATGCGAGCGCTCCTGTCGCGCGCGGCCTCCGTCCAGGGGACGGGCGGCGCCCCCTCCTGGGTCCGTCAAGCGCTGCTCGGCGTGACCCTCGTCCTGGTGGCCTTCGGGCTGCTCTCCGTCTACAGCGCCAGCTCTTTCGTGGCCCAGTCCGAGGGGCTCCCGGACAGCCACTACCTGATCGATCAGGCGGCGCACGCCGCGGTCGGCCTGCTCGTCCTCGCGGCGGCAGCGTTCCTCGACTACCGGATCTACCAGAAGCTGGCCTGGCCGCTGATCGGGCTGTCGGCCGTCCTGCTCGTCCTCCTCATCCTGCCCTTCACGACCTCGCTGGCCCCGGAGGTGAACGGAGCGCGCCGCTGGCTGCGGCTGGGCGTCACCTTCCAGCCCTCCGAGCTGGCGAAGGTGGCGGTCGTGGTGTGGACGGCCATGCTGGCCGTGAAGAAGCAGGACCGCCTGCACAGCCTCCGCTACGGGCTGCTCCCGTTCCTGATCGTCGACGGGCTCATCTGCCTGCTGATCCTGGCCGAGCCCCACTTCTCGGGCGCCGCGATCACCGCGGCCCTGGCCTTCGCGGTGCTGTTCGCCGCGGGCGGCCGGCTGGGGCACTTCCTCTTCCTGGGCGGGCTTTCGCTGCCGGTAGTGTGGGACCAGGTGATGAACACCGGCTACCGGGCGAACCGGCTGATGGCCTTCCTGAACCCCGAGCTGGGGGTGGCCGACGTGGGCTACCAGCTCCGGCAGGCGCTGATCGCCGTGGGCGCGGGCGGGCCGTTCGGGGTGGGGTTCGGCCAGAGCCGGCAGAAGCTGTTCTACCTTCCCGAGCCGCAGAACGACTTCATCTTCCCCATCATCGCCGAGGAGTGGGGATGGATCGGCGCGATGCTCGTGGTGGCGCTGTTCCTGGCCTGGACGTGGCTCGGGCTGTCGGTGGCGCGGTCGGCGCCCGACCTGTTCGGCCGCCTGCTCGCGACAGGCCTCACGGCCATCGTGGCGATCGGCGCCTTCGCCCACATCGGCGTGACGATCGGTCTGCTGCCCACGACGGGGGTGAACCTGCCGTTCGTGAGCGCCGGAGGGACGGGCCTGGTGCTGGCGCTCGGAAGCACCGGGATCCTGCTGAACGTCGCCCGGAGGCGACGGTGCTGAGGGTGCGGGTGCCGTGGATCGGCCGCGGCGGGACGCGCGCGACGGAGGCCGCGGCCCCGGCGGCGACCGAAGGCGACCTGCGGGCCGGGGGTTGCCGGTGGATCGGCGGCGGCGACGGCCCCTGCGGCGCGATCGGCTGCTGCCGGGTGTGGGAGACGTGGCGCGGGGCGTCCGGCGGCTCGAACGGCCGCCCGTCGTGCGGCGGCTCGAACGGCGAACCGCCCTCGCGGGCCTCCCGGAGATGTTGAGGCGTGCCGCGCATCCTGCTGGCGGGGGGTGGCACGGGGGGACACCTGTACCCGGCCCTGAACCTGGCGGAGGCGCTCGTCCGCGTGGAGCCGACGGTGGATCTGTTCCTGCTCGGCGCGCGGCGCGGCGTGGAGGCTCGGGTGCTCCCGGGCAGGGGTCTCCCCTATCGCCTCCTACCGCTGCAGCCGATCTGGCGGAGCCGTCCGTGGCGGAACTGGCGGCTGGTGGCCTCGACGCCCGCGGTGACGGCGGGGCTGGCCAGCACCTTCGCGGGCTTCGACCCGCACCTCGTGGTCGGAACGGGGGGCTACGTCTCGGGGCCGGCGGTCCTCTGGGGGCGGCTCGCGGGGCGGGCGACGGCGATCCAGGAGCAGAACGCCGAGCCGGGACTCGTGACCCGCTGGCTGGCCCGCTGGGTGGACCAGGTGCACCTGGGCTATCCGGAGGCGGAGGAGGCGCTCGCGACGGGCGCCGGCACGCGGGTCTTCGCCTACGGGAACCCGGTGGCGCCCTCCGCGCCGGGCGAGACGGCGGCGTCGGACGCGGGCGAGGCGACGCGGCGCGGGGCCGGGGGCCGGCCGGCCGCATCGGACTTCGAGTGGCCCCGGGGAAGGATCCTGCTGGTGACGGGCGGGAGCCAGGGCGCGCGCGGACTGAACGATCGGCTGCTGGCGGACCTCGAGCGGGCGGCCGGCACCTGGCCGCTCCCCGAGGACGTGCGGGTCGTCTGGATCGCGGGTCCGGCCCACATCCACCGGGTGGCCGAGCGGGTGGCGGCCCTGGCCTGGTCGGAGCGGATCCAGACGGTGCCGTTCATCGAGGGGCTGGGCGCCCGGCTGGGGCGGGTCTCGCTGGCGGTAGCGCGGGCGGGGGCGATGTTCGTGGCGGAGCTGGCGGCGGCGGGCGTGCCCTCGATCCTCGTCCCGTTCCCGGCCGCGGCCGGCGGGCACCAGACGGCGAACGCGCGCGCGATGGAGAGGGCGGGGGCGTCGGTCGTCCGCGAGGAGGCCGAGCTCCGGCCGGGCGAGCTGCTGTCGCTGGCCGCCCGGATCCTGGGCGACGAGCCGCGCCGCGCGCGGATGGCCGAGGCGACACGCTCCAGGGGCGCGCCGGACGCGGCGGACCGGATCGCGACCGAGTTGCTGTCGTTGGCCCGGCGGAGCGCGTGAGCGCCGCCGCGGGTCCCCCGGTCGGCCTCCCGCCCCCGGGGAGCGCCGTGCACCTGATGGGCGTGGGGGGCGCCGGGATGCGCGGCCTCGCCCTGGTCCTGGCCGAGGCGGGCTATCGGGTGAGCGGCTGCGACCGCGCCCCGCCGGAGGCGCCCGAGCTGGTCGAGCACGGCGTGCGGCTGCGGGAGGGGCACGATCCCGCGCACGTCGAGGGCGCGGATATGGTGATCGTGACCGCGGCCGTGCCGGAGGACGCCCCGGAGCTCGCGGCGGCGCGCGAGGCCGGGATTCCGGTGCTCAAGCGGGCCCGGGCCCTGGGGGCGCTGCTCGCGGGACGCCGCGTGGTGGGGATCGCGGGCACGCACGGAAAGACGACGATCACGGCCATGGCCGGGCTCGCCTGCGAAGCGGCGGGGCTCGACCCGACGGTCCTCGTGGGCGGCCGCGTGTGCGCCTGGGGCGGCTTCGCCCGGGCGGGGCACGGCCCCCTGGCGGTGGTCGAGGCCGACGAGTTCGACCGCTCCTTTCTCGAGCTGCATCCGGCGCTGGCCGTGGTGAGCAGCATCGAGCCCGAGCACCTGGAGAGCTACGGGAGCGAGCGGGAGATGCGGAAGGCCTACCGTGTCTTCGCCAGCCGGGCGGCCGACCGCGAGGGCGTGCTGTGGTGCGCCGACGACGCGGGCGCGGCTCGCGTCTGCGAGCCCCTGGGCGGCAAGTCCTACGGGCTGGCCGCCTGGGCCGACTACGTCGTGAAGCCGGTCTCGGGCGCGGGCGCCGAGCAGAGGTGCCGCTTCCGGTGGGAGGAGGGGGAGCTGGACGTCCACCTGCGGGTGCCGGGCGTCCACAACGCGCAGAACGCGGGAGCGGCGCTGGCCGTGGTGTGCGAGCTGGGCGGCGATCCGTGGGGCGCCGCCCTGCGGCTGGCCGAGTTCACCGGCGTGGACCGGCGGCTCCAGGTGCTGGCGGACCGGAACGGCGTGGCGGTCGTGGACGACTACGCCCACCACCCGACCGAGGTAGGGGCCTCGCTGGCCGCGCTGCGCCGGCGCTTTCCGGGTCGGCGGCTCGTGGCCGTCTTCCAGCCGCACCTCTTCTCGCGCACGCAGGCCTTCGCGGCCGAGTTCGCCGCGGCGCTGCTGGGCACGGGCCAGGAGATGGCCGCAGCCGACCGCGGGCGCGTGCGGGGGGCGGACGAGGCGCTGGTGCTCCCGATCTATCCGGCGCGGGAGGACCCGCTACCCGGGGTCACCTCGTCGCTCATCGCGGAAGCCGGGGAGGCGCCCGGGCTGCGCCTGGCCTCGGCGGACGAGGCGCTGGAGCGAGTGCGGGAAGCGGTGGCGGAAGCCGTCGAGCGCCACGATGCGGAAGCGGCGGGCGAGGAGAAGCTCCACGGCGTCGTCTTCGACTTCATGGGGGCCGGGGACGTGACGGCGCTGGCGGCCGAGGCGGCGGGCCTGGTGTCGGGCGAGCGCCCGGCGTGAAGACCGTGAGCGGGAGGAGTCGTGCCGAAACGAACCGTGCGCGTCCCGAGCGACCCGACGATGCCGAGCCGGACTCCGGAGCGACGCGTTGCGCTGGCAGCCTGACCATCCGCTGGCGCCGCACACGCGCTACGGGATCGGCGGTCCGACGCCGCGCTTCGGCCACCCCGCGTCGGAGCCCGACCTGCGGGCCGTCCTCGCCGAGCTGGAGGGGGGCCCGTTCCGGGTGCTGGGCGGCGGGGCCAACGTCCTGGTCGCCGACCGCGGGGTCGGCGAGCCCGTGCTGGTCCTCGGCGGCCGCTTCGGGTACCTGCGGGTCGACGAGGAGACGATCGAGGCGGGGGCCGCGACGAAGCTCCCGGCGCTGGTCGGCGAAGCCCGGCGGGGGGGGCGAGAAGGGTGGTCCTTCCTCGAGGCCGTCCCGGGCACGGTGGGTGGGGGGCTCCGCATGAACGCCGGCTCGCGGGACGTCTGGATGTGGCATCGGGTGCGCTGGGCCGAGGCGATGACGCCGGAGGGTCGGCGGGTCCGCATCCGTCCCGGGGAGGCCCGGGCGGACTACCGGAGGATCGGGCTGCCGGAGGACTGGATCTTCCTTCGTGCGCGCTTCGAGGCGCGACGGGGCGACCCGGAGGGGGTGCGCGAGGCGCACCTCCGGTTCCGCGAGGAGAAGGTGGCGGCGCAGGTCTACGAGCTTCCTTCGGTCGGCTCCACCTGGAAGAACCCGAGCCCTCCGCACGACGCGGCGTGGCGGGTGGTCGAGAAGGTGGGCATGCGAGGCGCGCGTCACGGGGATGCGCGGATCTCGGAGCGCCACGCGAACTTCATCGTCAACCAGGGGAACGCGAGGGCGGAGGATGTGCTGGGTCTGATGATCGAGACGCGGCGCCGGGCCGAGGAGGAGCTCGGCGTGAGTCTGGAGCCGGAGATCGTGCTGTGGGGGTTCGAGGAGGAGGAGCTGCGGCGGGTGGGGGCCGGTCCATGAGCTCGGGCCTCCGGCTTCGCGGCCTGACGCGGCGAGCCCGTCGCCGGCTGCTCGTCCTCGGCGTCCTGGCCGTGGCGGGCGGCCTCCTGCCGGCCTGGGCCCCGGCCCTCCTGGCGACCCTGCCCGCCTTCCGCGTCCAGCGCGTCGAGGTGGTGGGCACCCGCTACGTGGCGCCCGACGAGGTGCTGCGTCTGGCGGCGATCGACACGGCGGCCTCGGTTTGGGACGACGCGGAGCCGTGGGAGGAGGCCGTGCGGGCGCACACGCTGATCCGCGAGGCGCGTGTGCACCGCCGCGGGCTGCGGGCGCTGGAGATCCGGGTCGTGGAGGACCGACCGGTGGCTCTGGCCGCCACGCCCACGCTGGTGCCCGTGAACGCGGACGCCAGGGTGCTTCCCCTGGATCCCGCGGAGGTGGGCCTCGACCTGCCGCTCATTCTGGGCGAGCCGGGCGGGACGGAGATCGAGGACGGGCGGCTGTCGGGGCCGGAGGTTCGACGCCTGGCCGCTCTGGTCGGTCGGCTCGAGGAGTACGATCCCGGCTTCGCCTCGCAGATCTCGCAGCTCGACGCGATGGCGGGCGGCGACATCGAGGTCCGTATGCTCGAGGCCGCGCACTGCGAGCGCATCCTCCTGCCCCGTGTCGATCCGCTGCGGGGACTCAGACGGGTGGAAGCGGCGCTCGGCGCGGCCGGCGAGCGAGTGGCGACGGCCGATGCCCGGTTCGCCGATCAGGTGGTGCTCCGATGATCGGCTCCCGCCTCCTCCTCGGCCTCGACGTCGGCTCCACGAAGACCTGCGCCGTCCTGGCCGAGGCGAACGCCTCGCGGAATGGCCGCGAGGGGGCCGGGGGGCCCGAGCCGCTGCGGATCCTGGGGATCGGCGTGGCCCCGACCGAGGGCGTGGAGCGGGGGACGGTCACGAACCTCGAGGCGACGACCGAGTCGATCCTCCGGGCCGCCCGCGAGGCCGAGCTCACGGCCGGCCACGAAGTCGAGAGCGCCTACGTGGGGGTCACCGGGATGCACGTCGAGCTGGCCCGCTCGAGCGGAGTGGTCCCGGTCGGCGGCAAGGAGATCGGCGAGGGCGATGTGCGGCGCGTCGAGGAGGTGGGCCGGACGGTGGCGATCGGGCCGGACCGGGAGCTCCTCCACGCGATCCCGCAGGAGTACGTGGTGGACGGACGTGGCGGGATCCAGGACCCCGTGGGGATGACGGCCACGCGGCTGGAGTCGGAGGTCTGCATCGTGACCGCGGCCTCGGGCGTGTGCCGCGAGCTTCGAAAGGCGGTAGACCGGGCGGGTTACCGGCCGGAGGAGCTGGTGCTCGAGCCCCTGGCATCGAGCCTCGCCGTCCTCTCCGACCGCGAGCGGAGGGAGGGAGTCGCGCTCGTCGAGCTGGGCGGGGCCAGCACGGACCTCGTCGTGTTCCGGGGCCGGCAGCTGCGGCGCGTGCGCTCGATGCCGTGGGGCTCGAAGGCGGTCACCAACGACATCTCGAAGGGACTGGGCGTGTCGGCGGACGAGGCGCTCCGCCTGAAAGAGGGACACGGCTCTGCGCTCCGCAGCCGGGTGGACCCGGCCGAGAAGATCGAGGTGGAGGATCCCGGAGGGGGACCCCCGAGACGAATCTCGAAGGAGCTGCTGGCGCACATCGTCGAGCAGCGGATGGACGAGATCCTGGGGCTGGTCTACGAGGACCTCGAGGAGGCGCGTCTCCTCCAGCGGCTCGGCGGAGGCGTCGTGCTCACCGGCGGCGGGTCGTCGCTTCCGGGCGCGCTCGAGCTGGCGCGCAGCGTGTTCAACCTGCCGGTCCGCATCGGCGAGCCCGGGGCGAGCATCGCCGGCCTGACCGAGCCGGTCCGGACGCCCCGATACGCGACCGGCGTCGGCCTCGCCCTGTACGGAAGCGCGCGAGAGCCCTCCGGCGGCCTGGCGGTGGCCGGCCGGGCGCTGTCCCGGTTCGGCGAGTGGCTCAAGGACTTTTTCTAGGGGAGATCGTTGACCGAGATCGTGGATCTGGGACCATGGGGTCGCTTCGAACAGGCGTTGCTGTGGGACGAGGCGGGCGACGACCGGGCAGATCGGGCCGGGCCGGCGGAGCGGGCCCCACCGGCCGCGTCGCGGATGGAGAGAGGTTTGGAGCGGGAGAGCGTCGGAGTTCACCGGGTGGCGAAGGAGGAGGCGGAAATGGTATTCGAGTTCGATGACAACCTGGCGCGGAACGCGCGCATGAAGGTGGTGGGTGTGGGCGGCGCCGGCGGCAACGCCGTGAACCGGATGATCGACGAGAACCTCGAGAGCGTCGAGTTCATCGCGATCAACACGGACGCCATGGCGCTCAAGGGCTCGGTCGCCCACCTGAAGATCCAGATCGGGCAACGGCTGACGCGCGGTCTGGGCGCGGGCGCGCGGCCCGAGATCGGCCGCCAGGCGATCGCCGAGAGCGAGGACGAAGTGCGCGACGCGCTGCAGGGCGCCGACCTGGTCTTCGTCACCGCCGGCATGGGAGGCGGCACCGGGACGGGCGCGGCCCCCACGGTCGGTCGGATCGCCCGCGAGCTGGGGGCGCTGGCGATCGGGATTGTGTCCAAGCCGTTCCACTTCGAGGGCAAGAAGCGGATGCGGCACGCCGACATCGGGCTGCGCGAGCTCCGCCGCACCGTGGACACGATGATCGTGGTTCCCAACGAGCGGCTGCTCTCGGTCGTGGGGAAGGGGACGACCTTCCGCGACGCGCTGAAGAAGGCCGACGAGGTGCTCCTGCACGCCACGCAGGGGATCTCGGACCTGATCAGCGTGACGGGCGAAGTGAACGTGGACTTCGCCGACGTCCGCACCGTGATGTCGAACCGCGGCGCCGCCTTGATGGGCACGGGCCGGTCCTCCGGCGAGGACCGCGGCGTCGAGGCCGCGCAGCAGGCCATTTGCTCGCCCCTGCTGGAGGACATATCCATTAACGGTGCCACGGGCGTCCTGGTGAACATCACCGGAGGCCCGGACCTGACCATCGACGAGGTCACGGCGATCAACTCGATCGTCCAAGAGGCGGCCGGCGACGAGGCGGAGATGATCTTCGGCGCCGTGACCGACACGAACCTGGAAGGCTCCGTCCGCGTCACGGTGATCGCCACGGGATTCGGGGAGCCCGTCGAAGAAGAGGAGCCGGAGCCGGTCCCGCGGCGTCGAGAGCGCGTGGTGATCGGCTCGAAGTACACCGGACCGCGACTGGTCGAGGAGCCTTCCGATCCGCGGCCGAACAGCCGGGAGCCCGTCGCGCGGCAGACGTCGGCCGACGCGATGACCGGCGCGCGGCCCGACCCGGCCGGTTGGCGGACGACGGCGAACGATCTCGAGGACCTGGAGATCCCGACCTTCATCCGCCGGCAGATGGACTGACGTCGACGGAGCGCCGGTCCGTGCCTCGGCGTGGGGGCTCGGCCCCGACGAGTCGAGGGACGGCGCGCCGATTGCGAAAAACACGGTCGGGCGGACGCCGATCGAAACGGACGGCAAAGGCCGCGGGACAACGGTTCGCCGCGGACGCCTGTCTCACGCAGGACCAGGAGGCCGCTCCCGCCACAACCGGGCGAGACGCGAGGGTTCTCGCGGATCGCCAGACTCGTGGCGGGCCCATCGGACACGAGGAACGACAGCGCTGATCACGTTTTGAGCTTTCCAGCCGACTCCAGGGCCGGCCGGCCCCGAGCGCCGACGGGAGATCGGGGACGCCCCCGTCTCCTGCTGCCCGTTCTCCTGCTCCTGCTGGTGGCGGCGTCGCTTCTCTGGTCGTGGGTCTCGCGCGTGCCGTCGTCCGAGGGCGACGGTGACGTCCGGACCGTGTTCGTGCCCGTGCCGCCCCCGGCGGTCACCTTCGCCGACACCCTCCGCCGCGGACAGACGCTGGGTGAGAAGCTCGGATCGTACGGCTTCGACGGCCTGACGGTGGCCCGCCTGGTGGACGCGATTCGCGAGTACGAGAGCCCGAGGCGCCTGCGGCCCGGCACGGTGCTGCACCTGGCCATGCGTCCCGCCGAGCTTCCGACGCGCATCAGCCTGGAGCTGGATCCGGACCGGCGTCTCCATCTCCTCCCGGCCGAAGATGGCGAGGGCTGGGCGGCCCGGCTCGACTCGGTTTCCGTGGTGCGCGACACGATTCTCGTCGGCGGAACCGTGAGGACCAACCTGTACGAGTCCGCCCTGTGGGGGGACGTGGACGGCCTCGGTCGCCGCGATGTCAACGGGCTGATCTTCCACCTCTCCGAGGTCTACGCCTGGCAGATCGACTTCTACCGGGACATCCAGCCGGGGGACGAGTTCCGGACGGCCGTCGAGCGGGACGTCCGGCCCGACGGCTCGGTGCGGTCGACGCGGGTCCTGGCGGCCAGCTTCCGCAACGCGGGGAAGGAGATCCTCGCGATCCGCTTCCATCCCACCGAGGGAGAGCGGGTCGAGTATTACGACCGCGAGGGCGAGGCGCTCCGCAGTCAGTTCCTGCGCTCGCCGCTGGAATTCGGGCGCGTGACGAGCGGCTTCAGCTACCGGCGATATCATCCGATTCTCAAGCGACGGCGCCCCCATCTGGGCACCGATTACGGGGCTCCGGTGGGCACGCCGGTCCGGGCCACCGGCTCGGGCATCGTCGCCCGCGCCGGCTGGTGGGGCGGCTACGGCAGGGTGGTCGAGATCCGGCACCGGAACGGCCTCCGCACCCGCTACGCGCACCTGAGCCGGATCGCTTCGAGCAGCCGGCCCGGCGTGCGGATCCAACAGGGGCAGACGATCGGCTACGTGGGCTCATCCGGCCTCTCGACCGCCCCCCATCTGCACTACGAGTTCCTGCGCAACGGCGCGCAGGTGAACCCGGCGCGCCTGGACCTGCCGAAGGCCGAGCCCGTGGCCGAGCTGGACCGCCCCCGCTTCGATCTCGAGCGCGACGCGGCCCTCCGACTACTGGACTCCCTCGCGTGGGACGGGGCGCGGATCGCGGGCGAGGGAGCCGCGGGCCGCGTGGGCGACACGGACGTCGACATCGACAGCGACGGGTAGCGGCCGTCCCCCGCGGGCGACCCATTCTCCGGTAGGCGGCCCGGCCTCCGGTGGGCGGCCCGCCGCGACACCGATGCCCGGGTTGCGAGCGGGGTGACGTCACGGAGACGGGCGTGACGGATGGTGCGCCGTGATCCGCCTGCTCTGGATCCTGGGCGCCGCCCTCGTGGCCGTCCTGGGCGCGGTCTGGAGCTATGCCCGGCGCGAAGAGTCGGTGCCGGGGCGGGCGGGACCGGCGCTCCTGCGAGCGGCCGCTCTCTTCCTCCTCCTCGCGGGCCTCGCGCTCCCGGCTCTCCACGGCGGGGCGGCTCGGCCCTCGGGGAGCATCGTGCTGCTCGACATCTCGCGCAGCATGACTCCGGGCGCCCGGATGGACTCCGCGGGCGCCCTGCTCCGTAGATTGCGTCCGGACCGGGTGCTCCTGTTCGGGGATGCGACGCGGCCCGCCTCTTTCGACTCGGCCCTCCGCGCCGCGCCCACGGCCGACCGGAGCCGCCTCGCCCCAGCCCTGGAGACGGCGCGGCTGGCCGGCGCCGACAGCGTGCTGGTCGTGAGCGACGGCGAGTGGGTGGATCGGGCCGCGGCGGAACGGATGGCACGACGTCTGGGCCTGGGCGTGCGGGAGCTGCGGGTCGGGGAGCGCCTGCCGCGGCTCGGCCTCGCCGAGGTGACCGCACCGACCCGCGTCCGCGCCGGCGACACGGTCCGGGTGACCGTCGATCTGGTCGCCGCGGGGCCGCGAGGCACCTCTCCCGCCGATTCCGCGTCTCCCGGTGACGCCGTCGACTCGGCGAGGCGGGTCTCGGCGCCGGGCCTTCCGGACAGCGTGCGCGTGGAGCTGGTCGAGGCGAGGGACGGCCCGTTAGGCGACCTCGGCCCGGCCGGCCGGGGTACGGCGGCCGCCCGCGTGCCCGCCCGCGGGCGGACGACGCGGATCGAGTTCGCCTTCGTCCCGACCGCGCCCCGCTCCGGAGACGTCGAATGGCGCACCTACGAGCTCCGCCTCCCGGAGGGCGCGGACCCGCTCGGCGTGGCCGGACGCCGCCGGTTCACGCTCGAGGTCTCCGAGACGCCCGGCGGGGCCGTCCTGATCTCCACCGATCCGGATTGGGAGCCGCGATTCCTCCTGCCACGTCTGGAACGGGCGGTGCTCGGCGGCGCGGTGGGGTTCCTGCACCTGGGCGGGGACCGCTGGATCGAGATGGGCGCGAGGCCCGAGGAGGCCGCTCCCGCCGAGGTCCGCCGCGCCTCCGAGCGTGCGCGCCTGCTGGCCGTGCAGGGTCGCTTCTCGGAGCTCCCGGCGTGGCTGGAGGCGCGGGTCGAGGCCCACCCGCGCAGGCTCCTCCTCCCGCGCGAGCGGGGGCCCGTGCCGGGGACGCCGCTCTCGCTGGCGGGCCCGCTTCCGGGCGAGTGGTATCCCGACGAGCCGGCCCCTCCCAGCCCGATCGCCCGCTACCTGGCCGGCATACCGCTGGACGTCCTCCCGCCGATCGCGACGCTGTACCGTGCCGATGGGACCGGCCGCCTGGATGGGGTTGGTGGATTCGAGGGAGGCCCGGCGCGCGCCTGGGCGCCGCTGCTGGGTCGCCAGGGCCGGCGGGGCGAGGCACGGCCGCTGGTCGTCGCGGGACGCTCGGGACCCGTACGCTGGGCGGTCGCGACGGGAGAGGGCTACTGGCGCTGGGCGGGTCGCGAAGGCCCGCCGCGCCGCGCGTACGAGGGGCTCGTGACCGGCCTGGCGGGCTGGCTGCTCGAGGATGTGGCGCCCCGGCAGGTCGAGCTTCGGGACCCGGCGCCGGGCCGGCGGCTCCGCTGGCGCGTGGCGCCGGACGTCCGCGATCTGCGCCTCGCGGTTCGGGAGGGGGTCGACGGGGAGCGGTGGTCGGCGAGCTTCGACAGCCCACCGCCCGAGGTGGAGGGACCCGCGCTCGAGCCGGGCCGCTACGTCGTGGTGGCGGAGGGGACGGGCGCGGAGGGGCCGTTTCGCCGGGAGCGACCGCTGGAGCTGGCCGCGGACCCGAGCGAGACCCTGCCGCGGGCGCTGGATGAGCCGATGGTCATCGAGCCCGCGGCGCGGCTCGCGCCCCGGGTCCGCGTCCCGCGGGCGTGGCCCGTGTGGCCGTTCCTGGCGGCGGTCCTGCTCCTGTGTGGCGAGTGGACGTGGCGTCGGAGGATCGGCCTCCGCTGACGCCCTCGCCGGGAGGCACCGCCCGGTGCCGCCCACGGTCCCGTGGCCGCTCCGGCCCACGCCTCCGGCGGATCCGCTCGAGCGAGCCAGCGTACATTGGGACGAGCGGACCCCCAACCGATGGACCTAAAGGGAGCGAGGCGTGGGAGAGGGCAGTCTGAAACCGAGCTCGGAGCGCCCGAAGCGATCGCTGTGGCAGACGATCGTGGATGTCGCCCTGATGGACGTGAACACGATCGTCCAGGGCGGGATCGACGCCGATACGGTGGAGGGGCTCGAGCGGGTCCTTCTCGAGGCGGATTTCGGCGTGGACGCCACCCTCGATCTCGTGGGGGATCTGGAGCGCGCGGCCGAGCGCGGAAAGGTGCGGACCGGCGCGGAGTTCCGCGCCTTCCTCGGCGAGCGCATCCGCGAGATCCTGGCCGAAGCGGGGTCCGGCCTTCGCGAGTCCGGAACCGATGCCGCCGACGGGACCCGCGGCTCCGGCCGGTGGCGGCTGGGGGGGCTCCTGGGCGGCCGGGATTCCGGAGCCGCGGCGATCCGGGAGGCGCTCCGCCGGGCGCCGAGCGACGAAGGCCCCACGGTGGTCATGGTTCTCGGCGTGAACGGGACGGGAAAGACCACGACGGTGGCGAAGCTGGGCTGGCATCTCCAGGAGGCGGGCGAGCGGGTCCTGCTCGCCGCCACCGACACCTTCCGCGCCGGAGCCCAGGAGCAGCTGCGGCAGTGGGCGGAGCGGATCGGCGCCCAGTTCGTGGGGGGGCAGGAGGGTGGCGATCCGGCGGCGGTGGCGTTCGACGCGATCGACGCGGCGCGGAGCCGGGACGCCTCGTGGGTCCTCGTGGACACGGCGGGCCGGCTCCACACGCAGCAGGATCTGATGGAGGAGCTGCGGAAGCTCGATCGGGTGATGAGCCGCAAGGTGGAGGGCGCGCCCCACGAGCGGCTGCTGGTGGTCGACGCCACCTCGGGCCAGAACGTCGTGAGTCAGGCCTCTCGGTTCGGCCAGGCCCTGGATCTCACCGGGCTGGTGCTGGCGAAATTCGATAGCACGGCGCGCGCCGGGACCGTGGTGGCCGTGGCGCGGGAGCTCGGGATCCCGGCGCGGCTCCTGGGAACGGGGGAGCGGGTCGAGGATCTCGAGGTGTTCGATCCGGAGGCCTACGTGGAGAAGCTGCTGGGGAGCGACGGGGCGGACGGCCGCCGTTGAGCCGTCCGTGACGCCTCGTCGCTCCCTCCTCTCGGGCTCGGTCCAATACCTGAAGGGCGTCGGCCCGCGCCGGGCGGAGCGCTTCGGGCAGATGGACGTGCGGACCGGCCGCGACCTCCTGTACCATCTGCCGCACCGCTACGAGGACGCCACGACGGTCGACCCGATCGCCGGCCTCAAGCCGGGTGACGACGCCACCGTGATCGGGCGGGTGGTCTCCAAGGGGGTTCTCCAGACCCGGAGCCGCCTCCGGGTCTTCCACGCCGTCGTCCGCGACTCGACCGGGCTCATCGAGTGCGCCTGGCCCGGCCGGCCATGGCTCGACCGCTCGATCTCCCGCGGGGACCTGTTGCTCGTCTCCGGTCCGGTCCGGTTCTACCACGGCCGCCAGATCCAGCCGCGCGAGCACGTCGTCCTGGCCCGCCGCGGCGACGAGGGCCTCGGCGAAGACGGCGGCGACGAGACGCGGCGTCGCCCGGAAGACCGGGGCGTCGAGGGCCACGACGAGGTCGGCGGCGGCGAGCCGGGCCGCGG
>CAYMQZ010000009.1:0-8092 GCA_964392705.1 uncultured Gemmatimonadota bacterium | reverse complement strand
GCGGCGAGCCGGGCCGCGGAGAGCTGGGCCGCGTCTTCCCCGTGTACCCGGCCACGGAAGGACTCAGCCACCGGCAGGTGCGGGCCATCGTACGAGAGAACCTGGCCGGACTGCTGGCGGAGGTCGCCGGTCGCGAGCCGTTCGACGAAGCCTGGCGGGCCGAGCTGGGCCTCCCGGCGCTGTCCGACGCTCTCCGGGCGCTCCACCGGCCCGCCTCGATGAAGGAGCTGGAGCCGGCACGACGCCGGCTGGCGTACGAGGAGCTCTTCTTCCTCCAGCTGCTGCACGCCAGGGCCCGGGCCCGGCTGCAGCGGGAGGCGCGGGGGATCGCCTTCGAGGCGCCCCCGGATCTCACACGGCGCTTTCTCGAGGGGCTGCCCTTCACGCTCACGGGCGCGCAGGAGCGGGCGTGGTCCGAGATCGCCGGCGACATGGAGCGCCCCCGGCCCATGAACCGCCTGTTGCAGGGGGACGTGGGAAGCGGAAAGACGGTGGTCGCCGCGCTCGGCATGCTCAAGGCGGTCGAGTCGGGCTACCAGGCGGCGATGATGGCTCCGACCGAGCTGCTGGCGGAGCAGCACCACCGCACGCTGTCCGAGCTGCTGACCGGGACCGGCGTCGAGCCCCGGCTGCTCACGGGCTCGGTGGCGGGGCGGGCGCGCGAGGAGGTGCTGGAGGCGGTCAGTCAGGGGACGGCCCGGGTCATGGTCGGCACCCACGCGCTGATCCAGGAGGGGGTGCGGTTCGCGAAGCCGGGGCTGGCGGTGATCGACGAGCAGCACCGCTTCGGGGTCGAGCAGCGGCGCCGGCTCCGCGAGGCCACGTCGCGGGCCGGCGGCGAAGCGCCGGAAGGCGAGGCGCCGGGCGGCGAGGTTCCGGGCCGTGAGGCTCCGGGCGACGGACCGAGGAAGGCTCCGGAGGATCCGGGCGTGGGCGGAATCACGATCGATGTCCTCGTCATGTCGGCGACGCCGATCCCGCGCAGCCTGGCGCTGGCGCTGTACGGCGACCTCGACATCTCCGTGATCGACGAGATGCCGCCGGGTCGCAGGCCCGTCGTCACCGGGCTTCGCGGCCCCGATAGCCGGGAGAAGGCGTTCGAGTTCGTGCGCGAGCGGCTGTCCGAGGGGCGGCAGGCGTACGTCGTATACCCCCTGATCGAGGAGTCCGAGCAGGTGGAGGGGCGCGCGGCCACCAGGATGCACGAGAAGCTGCGGAAGCGATTCCGGGAGTTCGAGGTCGGGCTGCTCCACGGGCGCCTCTCGTCGTCCGAGAAGGACGCCGTCATGCGGCGGTTCCTGGCGGGCGAGGTCCAGCTCCTGGTCTCGACCACGGTGATCGAGGTGGGGATCGACGTGCCCAACGCCACGATCATGATGATCGAAGACGCCGACCGGTTCGGACTTGCCCAGCTCCACCAGCTCCGGGGCCGGGTCGGACGCGGCGGCGAACAGAGCTACTGCGTCGCCTTCTACTCGGGCGGGCGCCCCCCCGAGCGCCTGCAGGTCTTCGCCGCTACGACCGACGGCTTCCGACTGGCCGAGGAGGACCTGCGCCTGCGGGGGCAGGGCGACCTGTTCGGGAGGGAGCAGCACGGCGTCCCGACTCTCCGCCACGCGGACCTGGAGAAGGACCAGGCGCTCCTGCGGCACGCCCACTGCCGGGCGCGCGAGATCGTGGCCGAGGATCCCGAGCTCGCCGCCCGCGAGCACCGGCTCCTGGCCCGCGAGCTAGCCGAGCGCTACGGGGAGCGCGAGGCGCTGTACGAGGTAGGGTGAGCCGCCGCCGTCGTCCGAAGAGCGGCTCGCGCCGCCGGGGACGCGGACCCGGCCGGTCCGGACCCGGCCGGTCGCCCGGGAGCGCCCGCTCACCTGGTGAGCTCCGCACCCCCGCCGTTTCTCCTTCCGCTTTTCACGCGTTAGCTTGGCCTCTCCGGACAGCGTGAACCATGATCCGAGGTGAGCGTCGACGTGACGTCGAACGGGGATTCGGTGGAAGCCCGGGGTTCGGTGGAGACGGGGAAGGGCCTCGAGCCGACGCCCGCGGAACCGGAGCGGCTCCGCTCCGTCGCCGAGCTGAAGGATCACGTGGGCGAGGACGTGGCGGTCCGCGGCTGGGTCCGCAACTTCCGCTCGAGCGGGAAGATCGCCTTCGTGATCCTGCGGGACGGGACGGGCGAGGTGCAGTGCGTCTTCCCCTATGACGCCGTCACCGAACGCGCCTGGGAGCTGGCCAGCGAGCGGATCTCTTACGAGGCTGCGGTCGTGATCGCGGGCGAGGTCCGCGAGGACCCCCGAGCCCCGGGCGGCCACGAGATCACGGCCCGCGACGCGTGGCTCGTGGGAGCCTCCGAGAACTACCCGATCCAGCCCAAGGAGCACGGGGTCGACTTCCTCCTCGACCACCGGCACCTGTGGCTCCGGCACCCGGGCCCCGTCGCGGTCATGAAGGTGCGCGACGAGATCGTGCGCGCGATCCGCGACTTCCTGCACGGCCGCGGGTTCGTCCTGGTCGACACGCCGATCCTCACCGGGGCGATCGGCGAATCGCAGGGCACCCTGTTCGAGACGGAGTACTTCGAGGAGGGCACGGCCTATCTGGCGCAGACCGGCCAGCTGTACGGCGAGGCGGCGGCGGCCGCGCTGGGCAAGATCTACTGCTTCGGGCCCACGTTCCGGGCCGAGAAGTCCAAGACGCGCCGTCACCTGACCGAGTTCTGGATGGTCGAGCCCGAGGTGGCGTGGCTGGACTCCGAGGGCAACATGCGGCTCCAGGAGGATTTCATCTGCGCGATCGTGGACCGGGTGCTGGAGAATCGGCGCGCCGAGCTGGCGACGCTGGAGCGCGACCCGAGCCGGTTGGAAGCGATACGCGTCCCCTTCGACCGCATGAGCTACGACGAGGCGGTCGAGCTCCTGCGCGGGCGCGGGAAGGAGATCGAGTGGGGGGAGGACCTGGGGGGCGAAGCGGAGACGATCCTGACCGAGGGACGCGAGAGGCCGCTCTTCGTCTACGACTATCCCAGGTCCGCGAAGGCCTTCTACATGAAGGAGCATCCCGACGACCCCAGGAAGGTGAAGTGCAACGACCTGCTGGCGCCCGAGGGCTACGGGGAGATCATCGGCGGCAGCCAGCGGGAGGACGACGGCGACAAGCTGCGCGCGCGGATCCGGGAGGAGGGGCTGCCCGAGGACGCTTACGGCTGGTACCTGGACCTGCGCAAGTACGGGACCTTCCCGCACAGCGGCTTCGGGTTGGGACTGGAGCGGACGGTGGCGTGGATCTGCGGGTTGGACCACCTGCGTGAGGCGATCGCGTTCCCTCGGATGATCCACCGGCTGCGACCGTAGCCGGCGTACGCGGCGTGGAGGCGGATCTTCGACCGGCCGCTCGCCCGATGAGGGACCGGCTCGGCGCGCTGCTCACGCTCGGTCTCGCCATCGCGGGCCCGGCGGCCGTCGTCGGAGCCCCGGGGCGGGCCGCCGCGCAGGAGCCGGACGCGGTCCGCATCCACGAGGCGGAGCGAACCTACGCGGTCACGGGCGCCACCGACGAGGAGGTGTGGAAGTCGCTCGTGGCGGGGGCGCGGCGGGAGGGCGACGAGCTGGTCTTCGCGTGGACGAACGTCTCGACCGAGTACCGCTCGCGCATGGTGCGGGAGGAGGGCGCGTGCCGCGTGGTCGGAGCGCGGGTGGACGTGCGCGTCACCGTGACGCTGCCCGCGTGGGTCCCGCCCCGCGACGCGCCGCTCGCGTTGCGTCGGCAGTGGAACCGCTACGAGCTGGCGATCCAGCGACACGAGGAGGGACACGTGCGGCGGGCCCGCCAGACCGGGAGGCGGCTGTACGAGGCGCTGGTGGGTCTCGCGGCCCCGGACTGCGAGACGTTGGAGGAGCGGGGCACCACGGTGGGCGAGCGGATCCTGGCCGAGGGTCGCCGGGAGCAGGAGCGGTACGACGAGGAGACCGGTCACGGCCGGACCCAGGGAGTCGAGTGGGTGATCGACCGACGCCGGGTCGGCCGCTAGATTTGCCTGGTTGATGGGCGCCCGGGGTCGAGCGCCGGAGGCAGGGAACCAGGAACCATGGCATGGAGGGACACGTGAACGTTTATCCTCGGCGGCCGACGGCCGCACGCTTCGCGGCTCGCGCTTTCGCGGGGCGGGTCCTCCGCTCCGCGCTCCTCGTCGTGCTGGCGGGCGCCACGGCGGCGACGTCGGCCGGCCTGGCGGCCCAGGAGCGCGAGGCGGCGGACGCCGACCAGGAGAAGCCGCGGTCGCCCGAGGGCTGGATGGTGCGGACCGACCGTGGCGGGCACGGTCCAGGCGAGGCGATCGACTTCAAGGACATGCCGCCGGGCTGGCACATCACGACGGGCCCCGCGGCGATCTTCTACCGCCCCGACCAGACGGCATCCGGCACCTACAGGGTCGAGGCCGAGACCCATCTCTTCGACCCCGGCCAGCGGCGCGAGGGCTACGGGATCATCTTCGGGGGGAAGGAGCTGGATGCGGACGCGCAGGAATACACCTACTTCCTGATCCGGCGGGACGGCAGCTATCTGGTCAAGCGCCGGGACGGGGCCGAGACCGCCGTGATCCAGGGCTGGACGGAGCACCCGGCGATCGTGGCGTGGGACGAGAAGCCCGAGGACGCGGCCACGGCTAGGAACGTGCTGGCGGTCGAGGTCGGCGACTCGGAGCTCGCCTTCTTCGTGAACGGCGAGGAGGTCCACCGCCTCCCGCGCGAGGGTCTCTCGACCGACGGGGTCGTGGGCCTGAGGGTGAACCACTCGCTCGACCTGCACGTGACCCGGCTGGACGTGGCCCCGCTCGACACGGGAGAGTGATGGCCGCGGCGTCCGGGACGGGAGGCGCCGGTGGGGACGCCGTCGGGGGCGACCCGGACCGGGCGCCGCCCGCCGGGGGAGCGGGGACGCGCGCACCCGAGGCCGAGGCTCCGTCGTTCTTCGCCGCCCCGGACCGCCCGGAGGATGAGGTCCGGTATCCGATCGGCCGCTTCCGGCCCGAGCCCCGGATCGACGCCGAGAAGCGTCGGGCCTATCTGGCCGAGATCGAGGCGCTGCCGGGTGCCCTCCGCCGGGCGGTCGAGGGGCTCGGGGGAGAGCGGCTGGAGACGCCGTACCGGCCCGGCGGTTGGACGGTGAGGCAGGTGGTCCACCACGTCGCCGACAGCCACCTCAACGCGTACGTGCGCTTCAAGCTCGCGCTCACCGAGGACCGTCCCCCGGTCAAGACCTGGAACGAGTCGGCGTGGGGGGAGCTGGCCGACGCGCGGGACGCCCCGTTGGAGGCTTCCCTGACGCTGATCGACGGCCTGCACCGACGCTGGATGGGCCTGCTGGCCTCGATGGCGCGCGAGGACTTCGCGCGGACGTTCCGCCACCCGGAGTGGAACGAGGTGCGGCTCGACGATTTCCTCCAGCTCTACGCGTGGCACGGACGGCATCACGTCGCGCAGATCGACTCGCTGCGACGGCGGGCCGGTTGGGAGTGAAGCGGCGCGGGGCGACGTTCGGGAGTGGCGGCGATAGGAGGGGATGGGAGATCCGCGAAGCCGCTCGCAGTCCGCGGCGGAGGCCTGACGGATGAGCCGCATCGACTTCCGGGAGCTGGACGTCCTGACCTTCGACTGCTACGGGACGCTGGTGGATTGGGAGTGGGGGATCACCCGGGCCCTCCGGCCGGTGCTGGCTTCGCATCGGGTCGAGGCCCCGGACCGGGAGATCCTCGAGCTCTACGCCCGGTTCGAGCCGGCCATCGAGGAGGGCGGATACCGGCCCTACCGCGAGGTGCTGAGGGAGGTGGTCCACGCGTTCGGCGCGCACCACGGGTTCGAGCCCACGGGGGAAGAGGAGCGGGTGCTGGTGGACTCGATCGGTGACTGGCCCGCTTTCCCGGACACCGTGGACTCGCTGCGGCGCTTCCGCACGCGGTACCGGATCGGCGTGATCTCCAACGTCGACGAGGCGCTGTTCGAGCGGACGGCCGTGAACCTGCAGGTGCGATTCGACCACGTCGTGACGGCCGAGCGCGCGCGGGCCTACAAGCCGGATCCCCGCCCCTTCGAGGTGGCGATCGCCGCCATGGCGA
Source organism: uncultured Gemmatimonadota bacterium (assembly GCA_964392705.1). GTDB lineage: Bacteria > Gemmatimonadota > Gemmatimonadetes > Palauibacterales > Palauibacteraceae > CAYMQZ01. The sequence goes on along the minus strand of CAYMQZ010000009.1, from coordinate 1,980 downwards.
CCCCGCCCGAGCGCGTGCTGCACGCCGCGCAGAGCCTGTTCCACGACGTCGCGCCCGCCAGGAAGCTCGGCTTCCGGTGCGTGTGGGTGAATCGCCGGGCGGGCGGGGACGGGTCCGGGGCGACCCCCGAACCGGAGCCGGGCTCGGACGCGCGGCCGGAGGTGGTCGTGCCCGACCTGTGCAGCCTGGCGTCGCTGATGGGGCTCCGGTGAGGGCCCGGCGGGGATCCCACGGGCCCGTGTCGGACCGTCTTCGGTCGGGCTCGGGTCACGGAACCGAGATGGCGGCGAGGAGTCGGCCACGCGTGGCGGTTCTGGCGATCGTCGCCGCCGCGGCCCTGCCGGCGCTTCCCGCCGGAGCCTCGGCGCAGCGCGACACGGCCGTCCGGGCCGAGCCGCGGCCCGAGCTGGGACGCATGATGCCGCCGGAGATCTGGGACGCCTCCGCCCTGGCCGTCGGCGACACGACGGAGGCGAGACGGCTCGCGGAGCTTCTGTGGCGGGAATACGGACGGGCCCTGCTGCTGCGTGACCCCGAGGCCGTGGCGGCCTGGTTCGCGGACGATGCCCACCTCATGGAGCCCGACCGGCCGGACCTCCGGGGAAGAGAGGAAATTCTCGGGTTCCTGCGCGAGGCGTTCGGGATGGTGCGCGTGACGGAGGTTCGGATCCACCCGCGGGAGGCGGTCCTGACGGACGGGCGCCTCTGGGAGATGGGCGACTTCGTCGAGACGGTGGAGCCGGACGGGGAGCCACCGGCCAGCTGGCGCGGGCGCTACGCGGCGATCTGGGAGCGACAGACTGATGGCTCCTGGAGGATCTTCCGACTGCTGCTCAACCACGAGCCGGACGAGGGTGCCGGCTGATGGTGGGCGACGCAGCGGCGCTCCGTCAGTCCGCGGCCAGCAGCTTCCCGAACGCGTACCGCAACCCGTGCCGCGCGAACAGCTCCAGCAGCCGTTGCACGGGAAGCCCCATGACGTTGAAGTAGTCGCCCTCGATGCGCTCCACGATGGCGGCACCGAAGGCCTGGATCCCGTAGGCGCCGGCCTTGTCCAGCGGCTCCCCCGTCGCTACGTATTCCTCGAGCTCGCGGGTCGAGAGCGGGCGGAACCAGACCCTCGTGGACTCGACGGTGCTCTCGACCCGGCCGGGAGCGGCCAGGGCGACCCCCGTGTAGACGAGGTGCTCCTCGCCCGCCATCCGCTCCAGCATGGCCACGGCTCGCTCCGGCACCTCGGGTTTCCCCAGGATCCGTCCCCGATGCACCACGAGCGTGTCGCAGCCCAGGGAGAGCGCGCCGGAGCGGGCCCGGGCGATGGCCTTCTCGCGGGCGAGGCGCTCCGCGGCGGCGGGCGGGCTCTCCCGGCCGTCCAGCGTCTCCTCGACGGCCGGCGGTCGGACTTCGAAGTCGAGTCCCAACCGGCGGAGGATCTCCGCGCGGCGAGGCGAGGTGGATGCCAGTATGAGTCGAGGTGGCTCCCGCATCCGGTTAACTTGGGCAACGGACCGGCATCGCGACAATCCTACGGATGAGCGGGAGCGACGGTGAGCCCGGGCAAGCTGGATGCGATCTGGATCAAGCGGGCGCGCAAGGGGCCGATGGACCGCGTCGAAAGCGCCCGCCTGGTGGCGGAGACGGGGATCGTGGGCAACGCGAACCAGGGCGGACGCCGTCAGGTCACGATCATCGAGCGGGAGGCCTGGGCGCGGACCCTGGAGGCGCTCGGCGAGCCGGTCGAGCCGTCGGCGCGGCGGGCGAACCTGATGGTGAGCGGCGTGGAGCTGCGGGAGATGCGCGACCGGGTGCTCCGGATCGGTTCCTGCCGCATACGCATCGGGGGCGAGACCCGCCCCTGCAGCCGCATGGACGAGGCGGCGCCCGGCCTGCAGGAGGCTCTCGACCCCGAGTGGCGGGGCGGCGTGTACGGCGTGGTGTTGGACGACGGCGAGATCCGCGTGGGCGATCGGGTGGGCTGGG
>CAYMQZ010000008.1:5668-36095 GCA_964392705.1 uncultured Gemmatimonadota bacterium | reverse complement strand
ATAGCGTTGACTATTGCGACGAGGCGCAACGAAGCCTGGCGCGATGCAGCGGCGCGCGAATGCGATCGTACTTGCGGGCGGGTGCGCTAGGTGGGCCCTGCGGCCGCGAGGACGTCCTCGATGACGGGCAAGGCCGGTCGTCTACTTCTCTTTCTCACGACGATCGTCCCGCTGGTCGGCTGCGAAGACAGGTCGCCGCCGGGCAGGGCCGACTCGAGGCCGGAGGCCGCTGCGTCGCCGTCGGTGACCTCCGCGCTGTCGCCCGCGGCGCCTCTCCCTCGCTTTCGCAACATCGAGTCGACAACGGCCTACGTGGGCGACCAGGCTTGTGCGAGCTGCCACGAGGAAGCCGCGTCGTCTTACCGAACCCACGCGATGGCGCGCTCGTTCCACCGTTGGAGGGCGGGCTCGCGTGTCGAGAGCTCGCCCGACGAGCCGCTCTTCCACCCCCCGACCGGCTTCTACTACACGATCGTCGAGGCCGACGACGGGTGGTATCAGGAGGAGTTTCTGCTCGGACCGGGCGGAGGGCGGTTGCACCAGCTGCGCCGGCGCATGGACCACGTGATGGGCAGCGGCGAGGTGGCCCGGACCTACTTCACGGAGGAAAACGGTCGCCTGTTCCAGCTTCCGCTGACCTGGTATCGCGAGGGAGGTTGGGACTTCAGCCCCGGGTACGAGGTGAACAACGCCCGCTTCGGCCGTCTCATGCCCGACCGCTGTCTGGCCTGCCACGGCAGCTACCCCGAGCCGATCCCCTTCCTCGAAGGCAAATACGCGGAGCTTCGCTCCGGCATCGGTTGCGAGCGCTGTCACGGTCCCGGGGCGCTCCACGTCCGGGAGAGATCGGCCGGGCCGCCACCCGAAGGCGCCTTCGACCGCACGATCGTGAACCCCGACCGCCTGCCGGTGGAGCGGCGCCTGGACGTGTGCGAGCAGTGCCACGTGCACACCCCGGTGACCGTGCTCCGCGAAGGCCGCGATCCGTTCGACTACCTGCCCTCGGAGCCCCTCGCCGACCACGCCGCCTTCTTCAAGGCGACCGGAAGCATCGACATCGTCTCCCACGCCGACCGCCTGCGGCAGAGCGCCTGCTTCCTCGCGGCCCGTCCCACGGATCGGCCGCTCGAGTGCGCGACCTGCCACGATCCGCACGCACGCCCCCTCGAGCCCGACGCCCGGAACCGGCCGTGCCGCTCCTGCCACGCCCCGGCGGCGCTCGAGCGGCGACTCGCATCCTCGCCATCGCGGTCGGATCACCTCGGCGTGGCCGACTGCGTGGCGTGTCACATGCCGCGCACGAAGGAGCGTACCGTCCCGCACGGCTCGTTCACCGACCACTGGATCCGCGTCGTCGCTGCCTCCTCCGAAGCGCGTCGGGAACGCCGGGCCGGGACCCGCCGTCCCGGAGATGGCCCGATCGAGCCGTACTTCGAGCGGGACCGGGCCGGCCCCGAGGCCGAGATCTACCGGGGGATGGGCGAAGTCGTCTACGCCACGCTGGCGCCCGACGCTCGACTCCTGGCGGAGGCCGCCGAGGCGCTGCGGCAAGCACTGGGAGCGGACACCACGCGGGCGGACGCGCATTTCCTGCTGGGCATGGCGTATCGACAGCTGGGACGGACCGAGGAGGCGATTCGTGCCCTGGAGCGATCCGTCCGGATCGATCCCGGCGACCCCGAGCGGCTGCACGCGCTCGCCCGGGCCTACGAGAGCGCCGGCCGTGATCCGTCCGCCATCCACGATCTCTACGAACGCGCCCTGGAGCTGCAGCCGGCCCTGGCCTGGATCCGTGCCGACCACGCCGACTTCCTCCAGGCTCGAGGGCGCCCGGAAGAAGCCGAGAGGGCGTACCGACTCGCGCTGGAGGAGCGGCCCAGCCTGGATGTCGCCGCGTTCAATCTGGGCACGCTGCTGGCGGGGAGCGGTCGACTCGACGAGGCGTCCGAGGCGTTCGAGAAGTCGGTGCGCCTCAATCCGGCGCTCGCCGAGGCGCTGGCGTCCCTCCTGCAGGTCCGGGTGGCCGGGCAGATGGTCCGCGGCGTCCGGCGCCTGGGATCGCCGCTCCCGAGCCTGCCCGTGCGCGACCGGGGACCCGGCGCCGTGCGAGTGGCCGTGGAGGACCGCGCCGCCGGACCCGCCGTGCGGTTCGTCAACGCGCCGCCGGACGGATCCGTGCGCATCCTCGATCCCGACGGCACCCGGATCCGAGCCTTGCCCTCCCACGAGGGGGCGGGCCCTATGTGGGATCTGCGGTCCGAGACGGGCGAGCCGATCGCGGGGGGGCTGTACGAGGTGGTGGTGCGAGAGGCCGGGGGCACCGGCCGTTCCCCGGCGGATCAGCGCTTCTTCCTGGGCATCGTGCGGGTGAACGCCCCGCAGGCCGGAGCGCCGGAGAACGGGCTCCCCGGCCGGAACGGTCGGCCCCGATAGCCGAAGCCCTCCGCGGCTCCCTATATTCGGCGCCGGCCTGCCGCGGTCGCAGGCGTGACACCCGGTCCCCGCAGCCCCTCACGAGGTGTGGATGCCCCGGTTTCAGCTCGCGGCTCCCGACCTGGCCATGGTGGCGCTCTACGTCGTGTTCATCGTCGCGCTCGGCTTCTATTTCTCGAAGCGGACCGAGACCACCGACGACTACTTCCTCGCCGGGCGCTCCTTGACCTGGTGGCTCATCGGCTTCTCCCTCTTCGCCTCCAACGTCTCGTCCAGCACGCTCGTGGGATTGTCGTCGGCCGCCTTCAGCTCCGGCATCTCCGTCTACAACTACGAGTGGATGGCCGCCCTCGTCCTGATCGTGTTCCTGGTCTTCTTCCTCCCCTTCTACCTGAAGACCCGGGTCTACACGATGCCGGAGTTCCTGGGGCGCCGCTTCGACCAGCGGTCGCGGTACTACTTCTCGGCGCAGCTGGTCCTGATGAACATCGTGATCGACACGGCGGCCGCCCTCTACGCGGGAGCCCTGGTCATCCGGATCATCTACCCGGAGATCCCGCTCTGGCAGTCGGTGGTCGCGCTCGGGGTCGTCGCGGGCGCGTACACGATCGCCGGCGGCCTGAAGGCCGTGGTGTATACGGACGCCGTGCAGGCCGTCCTGCTGCTGATCGGCGCCTTCTTCGTCGCCGCCCTGTCGTTCGATGCGATCGGCGGCTCCTGGTCCGCCGTGCAGGCGGCGGTCCCGGCGGACGACCTCTCGATCATTCGGCCGGCTTCCGACCCGGTCCTGCCGTGGCCCGGGCTCGTCACCGGCGTCTTTCTCCTGGGCTTCTACTTCTGGGGCACGAACCAGTTCATGGTGCAGCGCACCCTCGGCGCGAAGGATCTCGACAACGGTCGCTGGGGCGCGCTGTTCGCCGGCCTGCTCAAGCTCCCCATCATCTTCATCATGGTGCTGCCGGGCATCTTCGGGCGGCTGCTCTACCCCGCGTCGGAATACCCCGCCCTGGCGCAGAACTCGGACCTCATCTTTCCGACCCTGATGTTCGACCTGCTGCCGGTGGGCATCCGCGGGCTCATCATCGCGGCCCTCGTGGCGGCCATCATGTCGAGCGTCGACTCGACGCTGAACTCGGCCTCGACGCTGGTCACGATGGACTTCATCAAGAAGATCAAGCCCGACGTGCCGAACCACGGCCTGGTGATCGCGGGCCGCATCGTGACCTTCGCCTTCATGACGCTGGCGATCCTGTGGGCGCCCCAGATCCTCAAGTTCCCGAACATCTGGACCTACCTGCAGCAGATGCTGGCCTATCTGGCCCCGCCGGTCGTCGCGTGCTTCTTCGCGGGCGTGTTCTGGAAGCGCGCGAACGGGTCCGGCGCCTTCGCCGGGCTCCTGGTCGGCCACGGCGCGGCCGCGGTCATCTTCGGGCTGGCCCTGTCGGGATCGATCATCGTCCAGACGCGCGCGCTGACGCCGGAGCAGGCGGGGATGGCCGCGGCGGGCACGCCGGTCATCCACTTCCTCTATCTCGCGCCCATCCTGCTCGCCATCTCGCTCGTCGCCCTTGTGGCCGTGAGCCTCGCGACGGAAGAGCCCGATGAAGAGGTCGTCCGCACCCTGACGTGGTCGCCGGCCCTGCTGAGGGAGGAGGCGCCGGAGCTGCGCCGCCTGCCGTGGTACAAGAACTACCGGTACCAGTCGGCGGCGCTGCTGCTCCTGATCGCGGCGTTCGTGATCGCCTGGTGGTAGGGCCGGACGGGAACGGCGGCGCGGGCCGGCGAGCTCGCGGCGCGCCCTCGACGTTCGCCCCTGCTCCTCACACCACCACGACGGCCTCGTGCGGCCGGAGGTCGAGCGCGCCCTCGACCGCCTCGCCTTCCCTGGCGCGCCGCGTGGAGACGCCGACCCGGCCGACCATCTCCGGGTGCTCGAGGGCGACCGGCTCGGAGGAGAAGTTGAGGGCGACGCGGACGCGCTGGCCCCCGCCAGCGCGCTCGAACGCGAAGCAGGCGGGCGGAACCGGGTCCAGCGGGCGATACGAGCCGCGTCGAAGGGCCGTCGAGGCCCGCCTGAGTCGCAGGAGCCGCCGATACAGCTGGAGATGCGAATCCGGATCGAGGAGCTGCGACTCCACGTTACGCTCCGCGTAGTCGTCGGCGACCGGCAGCCAGGGCTCCGCGGCCGCGGTGAAGCCGGCGGCGGGCTCCGGCGACCACTGCATGGGCGTCCGGCAACCGTCACGGCCCAAGTCCGGCTCCGCCCTCGCCCAGGGATCCTTCTGCTGGTCGGGCGGGATCTCGACTTCGCGCAGACCCAGCTCGTCCCCGTAGTACAGCGTCGGCGATCCGCGGAGCGTGAGGAGCAGGACCGCCGCCTGGCGGCTTTCGGCCTCTCCCAGCCTGCTGGCCAGGCGTCGGTCGTCGTGGGTGCCCAGGACCCAGTTGGGCCACGCCCCCGACGGGATCGCCGCCTCGAGCCCGTCCACGACGCCTCGAACGCCGGCCGCGGTCCAGGGCGCCTTCAGGAGCGCGAAATTGGTCGGCATGTGCAGCTCGTCGAGATCCCGCCCGTAGTACGAAGCCAGCCCGCGCGGCTCGAAGACGTGCATCTCGCCCAACGCCATCCGGGGCGGCTCGTACCCGTCCAGGAGCGCCCGCATCTCGCGGAAGACCCCATGGACGTCCGGGTGCCCCTGATCGTAGGCGTGCAGCTGCCGCTCGTACGCGCCCAGCGGCTTGTGCATGTGCCGCGAGCCGCCGGGATTCGGCGGATTGTCCCGCTCGGCGGGGTCCTTCAGCATGAACAGGACCGCGTCGAGCCGAAAGCCGTCCACGCCTCGATCCAGCCAGAAGCGCAGGTTGTCGTACATCGCCTCCCTCAGCGCCGGGTCGCGCCAGTTCAGGTCGGGCTGCTGCTTGAGGAAGGTGTGCAGGTAGTACTGCCCCGTCCGCCCGTCCATCTCCCACGCCGAGCCCCCGAACACGCTGAGCCAGTTGTTGGGGGGCGAGCCGTCCGGCCCCGGGTCGCGCCACACGTACCAGTCGCGGCGCGGATTCCCGCGCGAGCTCCGCGACTCCAGGAACCACGGGTGTCGATCCGAGGTGTGATTCGGCACGAAGTCGATGATCAACCTCAGACCCGCCTCGTGGGCACGCGCCACGAGGCGGTCGAACGTCGCGAGGTCGCCGAACGTCGGATGCACGTCCCGGAAGTCGGACACGTCGTACCCGAAATCGGCCATCGGCGAAGGATAGAAGGGACCGACCCAGAGCGCGTCGACGCCGAGGGTCCCGCTCAGGTAGCCCAGCCCGGCCAGGATCCCCTGCAGGTCTCCGACGCCGTCGCCCGTCGTGTCCTGGAAGCTGCGCGGGTACACCTGATACACGACGGCGGTCTCCCACCATGCGGGCTCCGGGCCGCTGCCGGGCGGCGCCGGCCGAAAGGCCTCGACCGACCCCGCGCCCCATCGACTCTCCTCCCTTCTCGTCATGCACGTTCCTCCTGTCCAGACGCTCCGGCGACCGACGAGCGAAGGCGGGCCGCGCTTCCGCCGCGGGTGCGGGATGCACGGATGTGGTGCGGCCCGGGGGTTGGCAAGCCGTTTCCCTTCTCGGGCTTGCGGCGCGAGTCCGAGTAGGGCAATACTTGCATACACATCTTTCGGGATGCGACGGACTCGCGGTCCGAGGCCCCGCGAGCTCTTCCACGAGGCCGACCCCCCAGCGGCCTCCCGCGCTTGACGGCGGGAGGCGACGAGCGTAGTACTGCAAGGGACTGGAACCCAGGCGTCACGGAGTGGTGTATGCTGACGCTTCATCGACTGACGCGATCCACCGGTCTCGGCCGACCGGGGTCGACCTCGACCCCGGAGCGGTCGATCCGCCTTTCCATCTCCACGCTCCGACCCAACCTGTCGATCATCGATGCGCTTGCTCCTTATCGTGCTGGATCCCGACGACGTACCGATGCGTCTTCCTCGGCGATGGCCCGGCCGAAGGAAGACGTGGGGAGAGCCGAGGGTTCGAAGAGGACCCGTCCGAGTCTCGTTCCCTTGCTGCGATCCGGGCCAAGGATCCCGTGGCACAGGAGGGTGATCCATGTCGTCTAACTGGTCGGAACGGTCCCGCCGGGCCATGAGGCTCGCCGCGGCCGCTTTCCTGGGCGCGCTGCTCGCCGGCTCGTCCTGGGCCGGTCCGCTGTTCGCTCAACAGGAGACGGGCGCCATCTCGGGCCGGGTCATCGACGGGATGACCGAGAGACCGATCGTGGGCGCCAACGTCGTCGTCCAGGAGCTGCTCATCGGGACGCCCACGGGCGCCGAGGGCGCCTTCCTCATCCGGGACGTGCCCGTGGGCACCCACGAGGTGACGGTGAGCCTGATCGGCTACGCCCCGGTGACCCGGGAGGTGACGGTCACGGCGGGCGAAGCGGCCAACGTGGAGATCACGCTGCAGCCGCAGGCCATCGTGCTGGAGGAGATCGTCACCACCGGCTACGGGACGCAGCGGCGTCTCGCGATCACGGGGTCGGTATCGACCGTCGACGCGGATGACGCCGACGTGGGCCAGATCACGAACGTCAACGAGATGCTCGAGGGGCGGGTCCCGGGGCTGCTCGTGACCCGGAACAACGGCGAGCCGGGAGCCGGCCAGCAGATCACGATCCGGGGCGGGACGTCGATCAGCGCCAGCAACGAGCCGCTGTACGTCATCGACGGCGTCCCGATCGAGAACATCCCGACCGAGGCGGGCGGGATCGGGATCGGAGGCTCGGCGTCGCTTCCCCGTAGCCCCCTGAACCTGATCAACCCCTCCGACATCGAATCCATCACCGTGCTCAAGGACGCCTCGGCCTCCGCCATCTACGGCTCCCGGGCCGCGAACGGGGTGGTTCTGGTCGAGACGAAGAGGGGCGTGGCGGGGCGCGTCAGCGTGGAATACGACGGCTACGCCGCCGTCTCCTCGCCTCGAGCCTACCTCGACCTGCTGGACGGAGCGGAGTACCGTCAGTTCATCCAGGAACAGGTGGCGGCCGGGAACATGGACGCGAGCCGCCTGGACGGGTTGGGCCAGGCCAACACGGACTGGGAGCGCGCGCTCACCCGCTCGGCCATCACGCAGAACCACAACCTCTCCTTCAGCGGCGGGACGCAGGCCACGCTCTTCCGGGCCTCGCTCAACTTCCTGGACCAGCAGGGGATCGTGGAGAGCAACGGCCTCGAGCGCTTCCAGGGTCGCCTGAACGGAGCGCACAGCGCCTTCGACGACCGGCTCCGCCTGGATCTCAGGCTGACGAGCGCGCACAGCGAGAACAAGTATCTGCCGTTCCAGAACGAGGGCGGCTTCGAGGGCGCCGTGTTCCAGAACATGGTCGTCTACAACCCGACCTTTCCGGTCATGACGACGGATCCGGAGACGGGCCAGGAACAGTTCTTCGAGATCGGGGCGGGCGTGCAGTCGGTCCGCAACCCGGTGGCGCTCGCCGAGCAACTCGAGGACGAGGCGAGCACGACCCGAACCCTGGCGAGCTTCAAGACGGCGCTCGACGTGCTGCCGAACCTCACGGCCCAGGTGACGCTCGGCGTGGACCGCGCCGCGAGCACCAGGCGCACCTTCTTCCCGGCCGCCAACCCGGTCGGGGCCCAGTGGAACGGGCGGGCGCGCCAGGTGAATCGGGAGAAGACCGATCTCACCTTCCAGGGCCTCCTGACCCTGACCCAGCCGATCGGCCTCGACCACCAGATCGAGGTGGTGGGAGGCTACGAGATGGCCGACTATCAGGTCAGGGAGTTCGGGGCGGAAGGTCGCAATTTCCTCACCGACCTGTTCAGCTTCAGCAACCTGGGGGCCGGCTCCGACCTCGTGCGCCCCTTCTCGTTCCAGGAGGACAGCAAGCTGGTCTCCGGCCTGGGCCGGGCCAACTACAGCTACAAGGACCGTTACTTCCTGACCGGCGTGCTCCGCTACGACGGATCGTCCCGGTTCGGGGCAGGCAACAAGTGGTCCCTCTTCCCGGCGATCTCCGGATCGTGGCGGATCAGCGAAGAGGCGTTCATGGCCGGCTCGCCCTTCTCCGACCTCCGCCTGCGGGGCGGCTGGGGACTCCAGGGCAACCAGGCCGTTCCGGCGTTCGCGTCCCTGGTCCTGCTCGAGGCGACGGACGGCTTCCGCTACGTGTTCGGGAACACGCCGATCACCGGCGTGGGCGCGGCCCGTAACCCGAACCCGAACCTGAAGTGGGAGACCACGGAGCAGATCAGCGTGGCGGTCGATTTCGGGTTCGCCGAGAACCGGATCGCGGGGACCGTGGAGGGCTACGTCAAGAACACGCGAGACCTCCTCCTGGAGGTCAACGTGCCCCAGCCGGCGGCGAGGCCCACCCGCCTCGAGAACATCGGGAAGGTCCGCAACAGCGGGGTCGAGGCCTCGGTCGACGCCCTGCTGATCAACCGTCCGGACCTGAACTGGAAAGCCGGATTCGTGTTCCAGCGGAACCGGAACGAGGTCGTCGATCTGGGCGGCACGAGCTTCATCTCGACCGGCTTCGTGAGCGGTCAGGGACAGAGCGGACAGGTCTCCCAGCGCATCATGCCCGATCATCCGATCGGCACGTTCTTCGGGCCGGAGTTCGTGGGCGTCGATGACGAAGGCGAGCAGCTGTTCAACCAGTACGACGTCGAGCGGGATGCCGAGGGCAACGAGATCAGCCGCCAGCTCGTCGGTCAGACGACGCAGCCCACGGGCGATGACTTCGTCGTGCTCGGGGACGCGAATCCGGACTTCACGCTCGGCGTCACGAACCGGCTGGACTGGGGCAAGTTCGACGCGAGCTTCCTCCTCCAGGCCGAGGTGGGGCCGGACGTGTTCAACAACACGGCACTGGTCTACAGCACGAAGGGGAACGCGCTACAGGACAAGAACTTCCTGCGCTCGGCGCTCACCGATCCGATCGGGCTCTTCGAGCCGGCCATCTTCTCCGATCGCTGGATCGAAGACGGCTCGTTCCTCCGACTGCAGAACATCACGCTCGGCTATACCTTCCAGCTTCCGGGCTTCGTATCGCCCCGCGTGGCGAGAGTGTACGCTTCGGGCGACAACCTCCTCCTGGCGACCGGCTATTCCGGCTACGATCCGGAGACCCATACCGCTACCGGACTGCAATCGCGCGGGATCGATTATCTTTCGTATCCCCGCGCGCGAACGTTCACCCTCGGCGTACGGTTCGAGTTCTGAGACGGGTCCATAGAGCCCCGGTGGCGCACGCGCCGCGAAAACAGATTCTGGAGGACCAGATGAACAAGCCAGGTTCGCGATTCTCGGTTCGAGCCGGAGGGCGAGGACGCTTCATGCCGCTGCTTCTCCTCCCGGTCCTGGCCGTAGCGCAGGGCTGCTCGCTGGAGGAGAATCCGGTCAGCGCCGTCACGCCCGAGAATTTCTTCTCGAATCCCGACGAGGTGATGGGTGGGGTCGCCGGCACGTACTCCACCCTGCGCGCCACCCTCTGGGCGTACTACAACCTGAGCGAGATCAGCACGGACGAGATGGTCGTGCCCACGCGAGGGCAGGACTGGTTCGACAACGGCCGGTGGCTCGAGATTCACCAGCAGGCCTGGGCCGCCAACAGCCCGTCCGGTCTCGACGACGTCAACGCCGCGTGGCAGGACGCGATGGGCGGCGTGGCGAACGCCAACATCGTGCTCGACGCGCTGCAGAACGTGACGGTTCCCAACCAAGCGGCCGTCGAAGCCGAGCTGAGAGCCCTGCGGGCGTTCTACTACTACATGCTGCTGGACTTCTTCGGGGGCGTCCCGATCGCGACGGACGCGCAGATCGAGGCGCGGCCCCGAGCGAGCAGGGCCGAGCTGTTCGACTTCATCGAGGGGGAGCTCCTCGAGGTCCGGGGCGCGTTGCCCCTCACCTGGCCTCCCGACATGCACGGGCGCCTGACACAGGGGGCCGCCGATGCGATCCTGGCCAGCATGTACCTGAACGCCGAGGTGTTCACGGGCACGGTGAGCACGAGTGGGCTGCAGCCGGGGCCGGCCCGCTGGCAGGACGCCATCGACGCCGCCGACCGGGTCATCAACTCGGGTGCCTACAGCCTGGCGACCGACTGGAGATCCAACTTCACGCCCGACAACTTCGCGTCGCCGGAGCTCATCCTGGTCGTGAAGCATCTCAACCAGTCGGGGCTCGGCCTCAACTTCCCCATGCGGGTTCTGCATTACAATCAGTTCAATCCGACCCCCTGGAACGGGTTCGCGACCCTCGCCGAGACGTTCAACACCTTCGACGAGGACGACACGCGGACGGAGATCTTCCTGGTGGGACCGCAGGTCGACCTCGACACGGGGGAGCCGGTCAGGACCCGCCCGGGGGATCCGCTGGTCTTCACCCCGGAGATCGAGGACATCTTCCAGGCGACCGAGGGCGAGGGCGTCCGCATCCTCAAGTGGCCGCCGGACCCCGCCCGGGTCGCGGAGAACAACGCCAACGACGTGGCCTACTTCCGCCTGGCCGAGATGTACATGATCAAGGCCGAGGCCCTGAACGAGCTCGGGAACACGGCCGCGGCGGTCGACATCGTGAACACGCTGCGCGCGCGCGTCTTCGACCCGGACGAGCCGCTGAACGCGGGCGACTTCACCCAGGCGTCCTTCCGGGATCGGATCCTGCAGGAGCGGCTCTTCGAGCTCACGGCCGAGGCCAAGCGGCGCCAGGACCTGATCCGGCACGGCCAATTCACCCAGGCGTGGGCATTCAAGCCGCAGACCGAGCCGTTCCGGATCCTCTTCCCGATCCCCCAGCCGCAGCTGGACACGAATCCGGAGCTCGTGCAGAATCCCGGGTACTGAGCTTCGTCGAGCTTGCCCAGGTAGCGACACCGGACCGTGGTAACCTGCCCCCGCTCCCCGCGGGGGCAGGCCGCGGCATCACGGGATGAACCCTGCACGCCGCTTCGACGTTCGCCTCGCGATCGCGCCGCTCCTCCTCGGTATCGCCTGCTCCTGCGGTGAGATGTCTTCGGGGTCGAACGAGCCGCCCCCCGCGGGCGAGAGGCTGTTCACCCTCCTTCCCCCGGCGTACACGGGCGTTCGCTTCGAGAACCGGGTGGAGGACCGGCCCGACTTCAACGTCTTCACGTACCGGAACTACTACAACGGCGGCGGAGTGGCGCTGGGAGACCTCACGGGCGACGGCCTTCCCGAGCTGTTTCTCACCTCGAACCTGGCGGAAAACCGACTCTACCTGAACGAGGGCGACTTCCGCTTCCGGGATGTGACCGAGCGGGCGAGGGTCGGCGGACGAGGGGCCTGGGCCACGGGCGTCACCTTCGTCGACATCGACGGCGACGGCCGGCTCGACATCTACGTCTCCTACGCCGGGGACGTCGAGCCCGGGCGCCGGGCCAACGAGCTCTACATCCACCGGGGCCTGGACGCGGACGGCGTCCCCCGCTTCACGGAGGGGGCCGCGGAATACGGGATCGCCGACGAGGGCTACGGCACGCACGCCGCGTTCTTCGACTACGACCGGGACGGCGACCTGGACCTGTATGTGGTCAACAACTCGCCCCGCCCCGCCAACAGCTTCGGGCTGGAGAACACCCGCGACCTGCGCGACCCGTTCGGCGGCGACAAGCTCTACCGCAACGACGGCGGTCGCTTCGTGGACGTCAGCGAGGCGGCCGGGATCTTCGGGAGCGAGATCGGCTTCGGACTGGGCGTCGCGATCAGCGACCTGGACCGGGACGGCTGGCCGGACATCTACGTCTCGAACGACTTCTTCGAGCAGGACTACCTCTACATCAACGACGGCGACGGCACGTTCACCGAGTCGATCGGGCGGCGGACGCCGTACATCAGCTATTCCTCGATGGGCCTCGACATCGCCGACATCGACAACGACGGGTGGCCGGACGTCTACGTCACGGACATGCTGCCGGAGGACGAGTACCGCCTCAAGACGACCCAGGGGTTCGAGAGCTGGGACCTGTATCGGGCCCGGCTGCAGAACGGATACCACCATCAGTTCACGCGCAACACGCTGCAGCTGAACCGGCGCAACGGGGCCTTCAGCGACGTCGGCCTCCTGGCGGGCGTGGCCCGGACGGACTGGAGTTGGAGCGCCCTGATCGCCGACTTCGACCTGGATGGACACAAGGACATCCACGTCACGAACGGTCTGCTGCGGGACGTGACATCGCGAGACTACATGTCGTTCCTGGGAAACCCCCGGACCTTCCAGCGGGCCCGCCGGGACGAGGGCGTGGATTTCCTGGGGCTCATCGAGGCCATGCCCTCCACCCCGCTGCCCAATTACGCGTTCCGCAACCGCGGCGACCTGACCTTCTCCGACGAGAGCGAGGCCTGGGGGCTCGACGCCCCGGGTTTCTCCAACGGCGCGGCCTACGGCGACCTGGACGGCGACGGGGCGCTGGACCTGGTGGTGAACAACGTGAACCAGGTGGCGTCCATTTACCGGAACAACGCCCGGACGATGCGGAACGCAGGCTATATCCGGATCCGCCTGGAGGGGGAAGGACCGAACCGGTACGGGGTCGGAGCGAAGGTGACGCTTCGCGACGGGAAGCGGATCCTCTTCCAGGAGCTGATGCCCTCCCGCGGATTCCAGTCGAGCGTGGACTACGCCCTCGTCTTCGGCGTCGGCCAGCTCGACACCGTTCCCTCTGTCACGGTCGAGTGGCCGGACGGGCGGGTGAGCGTCGAGCGCGAGGTTCCGGCCGACCGGTCGCTGATCGTGAGGCAGTCCGCCGCGGCGCCGGCGGCCCCGGTGGAGCCCGCGGCCTCGCCTCCGATGCTGACCGACGTCACGAGCCGGGTCGGAATCCGGTTCGAGCACCGGGAGAACGATTTCGTGGACTTCCACCGGGAGCGACTCCTGCCGAAGCTGCTCTCGACCGAGGGGCCGTTCATGGCCGTGGGGGACGCGAACGGCGACGGACTCGACGACGCGTTCATCGGCGGCGCGAAGGGGCAGGCGGGCCGTCTGCTGCTCCAGAGGTCGGACGGGACCTTCGCGGCCGGCGATCCGGCACCGTTCGAGCGGGACCGGATCTCCGAGGATCTCGGAGCCGTCTTCTTCGACGCGGACGGTGACGGCGACCTCGACCTCTACGTGGTGAGCGGCGGCAGCGAGTTCTCCGACCGGGTCCCCGCCCTCCAGGACCGGCTGTATCGAAACGACGGCCGCGGCGGGTTCCGGAAGGCCGAGGGCGGCCTGCCCGACATGCACGCGAGCGGCTCGCGGGTGGCGGCCCACGACTTCGACGCGGACGGCGACATCGATCTCTTCGTCGGCGGGCGCGTCGTCCCCTGGCGCTACGGGATCGACCCGCCGAGCGTGCTGCTCGCGAACGACGGCCGGGGTCGGTTCACGGACGTAACATCACGGGTGGCGCCCCAGCTGGCCGAGATCGGCATGGTCACCGACGCCCTGTGGGAAGACGTGGACGGAGACGGTCGGGCGGACCTGGTCGTGGTCGGCGAATGGATGCCGATCACCGTGTTCCACACCACGGGCGAGGGAAGGCTCGAGCGCGCGGAGGTGCCCGGGCTGGAAAGGAGCCACGGCTGGTGGAACCGCATCGTCGCCGGCGACTTCACGGGCGACGGGCGGGTCGACTTCGTGGTCGGGAACCTGGGCCTGAACACGCGACTCCGGGCCACCGAGCGCGAGCCGCTCACCATGCACGTGAAGGACTTCGACCGGAACGGCCACGTCGAGCAGATCCTCTCCCAGTACAACGACGGCGAGAGCTACCCGCTCGCGCTGCGGGACGATCTGATCGCCGCGCTCCCCTCCTTCAGGGAGCGCCACGCCGACTTCGAGGAATACGCCAGGCAGACCGTCACGGAGGTCTTCTCGGCGGACGAGCTGGCCGATGCGGTCGTGAAGCGCGCGTACACGCTCGCGTCGGCCGTGGCGAGGAACGACGGCGACGGCTCGTTCACGCTCCTGCCGCTGCCCCTGGAGGCACAGATCGCGCCGGTCTACGGCATCCTTCCGGCGGACCTCGACGGGGACGGCCACCTGGACCTGCTGCTGGCCGGAAACTTCGACGGCGTCAAGCCCGAGCTCGGCCGCATGAGCGCCGGCTACGGCCTCCTCTTGCGGGGGGACGGGACGGGCGCCTTCCGGCCGGTTCCCACGGTCGAGAGCGGGTTCTTCGTCCCCGGACAGGCACGAGACATCCGGCGGATCCGTACGGGGCGCCGGGACCTATACGCCGTGACTCGCAACGACGACCGGCCTCTCGTCTTCTCTTCCGGGCCCGCGAAGACTCGCGCCTCAGCCGAACCGGCCCTCGCGGGGCGGCCTTGAGCGCGGCGGGCGCCCGTCAGCGGCGTCGCAGCTTGGTCGTGATGACGATGACCCCGTTGGCGCCTCGCACGCCGTACATCGTCAAGCTGGCGGGGTCCTTGAGAACCTTGATGGACTCGATGTCGTACGGGTTGATCCCGGCCAGGTTGCCTTCCGGTCCCGGCTGGACCGGAAGGCCATCGATCACGTACAGGGGCGAGGTGTTGCCCCGTATCGTCGTGGTGCCACGGATGCGGACCGCGATGCCATCGGCGGTTCGCTCGACGTCGACGCCGGAGACCCGGTCCGCCAGGATCTGTTCGATCGGCTCGGTGCGGGCCCTCTCGACGTCCTCGGCGGTGACCGTCGACGGGTCCCGAGGACTGTCCTCCGGACGGGCCGAGGCATCCGGCTCGTCCGCTCCGCCCGTATGAGCGCAACCGACCAGCAGGGCGAGGAGGGGCGCTAGCGCCAGGGCGGCGGTGACCGATACTCTGGGCGAGGACATGCGGGCCTCGACAGCTGAAGGTGGCGAGGCTCGTGCGTCGAGTACGACCGAGCCTCGACATGACTGTGCCCCGATACCCGCCCGACAGCCCATCGGTCCCCGGGTGCGGAGAGCGACGTCCGACGCAGCTGGCGGACGTCTTGGAGAACGGAGAGGGACGATGAGAACCTGGCTCGGCCGCCGAACCGGTTCCTTCCAGCTCGCGGTGGTGGCGATGACCTGTGTGGCGGTCCCGGCCGCCGCCCAGGACCAGCTCCGCCTCGCCTCGCCGGACGGCCGCAACGAGGTGGCGGTCTCGATCCGGGACGGCCGGACCCTCTACAGCCTGCGACGCGACGGTCGGACCGTGGTCCAGCCATCCAGACTGGGATTCGAGTTCCGGAACGCCGCGCCGCTCGGGGACCGAATGCGCGTCGTGGACACGGCCACCGCCAGCGTGGACCAGACCTGGACGCAGCCGTGGGGCGAGGTGCGGGAGGTGCGGGATCGCCACAACGAGCTGCGCATCTCCCTCGAAGAGGAGCGGGCGGGCGGGCGGCGGATGGTGGTGGTCTTCCGCCTCTTCGATGACGGCCTGGGCTTCCGCTACGAGCTCCCGGAGCAGCCGGGCTTGAGCGAGTTCCAGATCACGCGGGAGCTGACCGAGTTCGCCATGGCGGACGACGCCCGGGCGTGGTGGATTCCGGCGTTCCGGCAGAACCGATACGAGTACCTGTACCGCTCCTCGCCGGTGAGCACGCTGGACACGGTTCACACCCCCCTGACGATGGAGTTCCGGGACGGGCTGCACGTGGTGATCCACGAGGCGGATCTCGTCGACTACGCGGGGCTGACCCTGGTGGGCGGCCGCGAGCAGGACCGGACGCTGCGCGCCTACCTGGCGCCGTGGGCCGACGGGGTGAAGGTCCGGGGCCGCACGCCGTTCCGGACGCCGTGGCGCACGATCCAGGTGGCGGACGAGGCGACCGGATTGGCGCCCTCGGTCCTGGGCCTGAACCTGAACCCCCCGAACGCGCTCGACGACGTGAGCTGGATCCAGCCGATGAAGTACATCGGCATCTGGTGGGGCATGCACATCGGGACCATGACGTGGGGCTCGGGCCCGAAGCACGGGGCGACGACCGAGAACACGAAGGGATACATCGACTTCGCGGCCGAGAACGGCATCGGCGGGGTGCTGGTCGAGGGGTGGAACCGGGGGTGGGATGGCGACTGGATGGCCAACGCCGAGCGTTTCTCCTTCACCGAGCCCTATCCCGACTTCGATCTCGAGGCTCTCGCCGAACACGCGGAGGAGCGCGGCGTGGGACTGATCGGCCATCACGAGACTTCGATGGGGGTCGAAAACTACGAGCGGCAGCTCGAGGACGCCTTCGGCCTGCTCGAGGAGCTCGGAATCCGCGCCGTGAAGACCGGCTACGTGGGAGACGAGACGGCCCACGGCCACGCGCACCACGGCCAGTACATGGTGCGTCACTGGAGGAAGGTGATCGAGACGGCGGCCCGCCACGGGGTCGCGCTGAACGTCCACGAGCCGATCCACGACACGGGGGAGCGCCGCGCCTTCCCCAACATGATGACCCGTGAGGGAGCCAGGGGTCAGGAATACAACGCCTGGGGCGGAGAGGGCGGCAACCCCCCGGAGCACGAGACGATCCTCTTCTTCACCCGCATGCTCGCCGGGCCGTTCGATTTCACGCCGGGGGTGTTCGACCTGCTGCTGGAGAGCGCCGGGTCGCCCCGGAGCCCGGAGCAGTCCCGGCCCCGGACCACGCTCGCGAAGCAGCTGGCGCTCTACGTGGTGCTGTATTCGCCGCTCCAGATGGCGGCCGATCTGCCCGAGAACTACGAGGGCCACCCCGGCTTCCGGTTCATCCGGGACGTGGCGGTGGATTGGGAGGACACGCGCGTGCTCGACGGGAGGATCGGGGACTACGTGGTGGTCGCGCGCAGGGAGAGGGACGGCGAGGACTGGTTCGTGGGCGCGATCACGGACGAGGAGGCGAGGACCTTCGAGCTCCCGCTCCGGTTCCTCCCGCGTGGTCGGAGCTACGTGGCCGAGATCTACGCGGACGGACCCGGAGCCCACTGGCGCGACGACCCGCTGCCGCTCGCGATCTCGACTCGGCCCGTCGACGCGGCGTCGCGCCTGACGCTGCGCCTCGCCCCGGGGGGCGGACAGGCGATACGGATCCGGCCGGCCGAGTAGCGAGGTCGTCGAAATGTCCGATCATCGGCCCGCCCGAGGGCGCATCGCCGGCCCGCGCGTCCTGATCGGCGTCGCGCTCGCCGCGGCGTCAGGCTGCGGGGGCGAGGACGCGGCCGCGCCGCTGTTCGAGCTGCTGTCGCCCGGGGAGACCGGGGTCACCTTCGCCAACGATCTGCCGGAAGACCCCGAGCTCAACATCCTGAATTACCTCAACTACTACAACGGCGGCGGCGTGGCCGTCGGCGACGTCGATGGTGACGGGCTGCCGGACCTCTACTTCACCGCCAACCTGGGCCCGAACCGGCTCTATCTGAATCGGGGCGGCTACCGGTTCGAGGAGGTCACCGAGCGCGCGGGCGTGGCGGGAAGCGACGGCTGGACGACCGGAGCCGCGATGGCCGACGTGAACGGGGACGGTCACCTCGACATCTACGTGTCGAGCGTCGGCCGCCTCGCCCGGCCCGGACGGAACATCCTCTACATCAACGACGGAGACGGGACCTTCACCGACAGGACCGAGGCGTACGGGCTGGCGCACGTCGGCTACTCGACCCAGGCCGCCTTCTTCGATTACGACCTGGACGGCGACCTGGACATGTACCTCCTCAACCACTCGACCCACGCCGAACGCGGCGACGTCTTCGAGCCGCGGCGCGAGGAGCACCATCCGAGGGCGGGCGACCGTCTGCTCCGGAACGACGGCGAACGTTTCGCGGACGTCACGGCCGAGGCGGGCATCTACGGCACGGTCGAGGGATACGGCCTCGGCGTCGTGGCCAGCGACCTGGATCTGGACGGCTGTCCCGACCTGTTCGTGGCCAACGACTTCCAGGAGAACGACTTTCTCTACTACAACGACTGCGACGGCACGTTCACCGAGACGATCGGCGCCTCCACCGCACACACCAGCCGTTCCTCGATGGGGGTCGACGCCGCCGACTTCGACAACGACACGAGGCCGGACCTCGTGGTCCTCGACATGCTCCCGGAGCGGGAGGAGATCCTGAAGACCTCGGCCAACGCCGAGAGCTTCGCGATCGAGGATCGGAAGCTCGCGGCCGGCTATCATCCCCAGTACGCGCGAAACACGCTCCAGCTCAACCGTGGCCTGCGTCGGTTCAGCGAGATCGGCTACCTGGCCGGGGTCCACGCGACCGACTGGAGCTGGGCTCCGCTGTTCGCCGACCTGGACGACGACGGAGACAAGGACCTGTTCGTCACCAACGGGATCTACCGCCGGCCGAACGACCTGGACTACTACGTGGCCGTCCGCGACCCGGCCGTCCAGACCTCGCTCGCGGACGGGATCACGCGGGAGGATCTCGCGCTCCTGGCCCTGATGCCCCGGGTCCCGCTCCCCAACTACGCCTTCCGCAACGATGGCGACCTGACGTTCACGGACCGGGCCGAGGCGTGGGGTCTGGCACGTCCCGGCTTCTCCAACGGGGCGGCCTACGCCGACCTGAACGACAGCGGCGCGCTCGACCTGATCGTGAACAACATCGACGCCCCCGCCTCCATCTACCGGAACCGGGGCCACGAGGTCACCGGACACCACTCACTGACCGTGCTCCTGCGGGGATCGGGCGCGAACACGGCGGGGGTCGGCGCCAAGGTCGTGATCCGCCACGGCGAGAGGCGGCAGCTCCTGGAGCAGATGCCGACCCGCGGCTTCCAGTCGTCCGTCGACCCGCGCCTGCACTTCGGCCTCGGGTCGGCGGAGCGGGTCGATTCCCTGCTCGTCATCTGGCCGGATCGGCGCTTCCAGGTGCTGATCGACGTTCCGGCCGACCGGCCGATCACGCTGTCGCAGGAGGACGCCGCGGGACGGTTCCCGTACCGCGAGTGGCGACTCGCGGCCGCCTCGGACGGCCCGGTCCCCGCCGCTCCCGACGGCCGTTCCTTCGTCGACGTCACGGCCGAGACAGGCCTCGATTTCACGCACCGGGAGAACCGGTTCTTCGATTACAACCGCGAGCCGCTCATGCCCCGCCGGGTCTCGACCGAGGGACCGGCCCTCGCGGTCGGGGACGCGGACGGCGACGGCCTGGACGACCTCTTCGTCGGCGGCGCCGAGAGGCAGGTGGGGGGGCTCTTCCTGCAGCGGCCGGATGGCACCTTCCGGGCGGCGGGGGACGGCGCGTTTCGGGCGGACAGCCTGTACGAGGACGTGGCTGCGGCCTTCTTCGACGCGGACGGTGACGGAGACTTGGACCTCTACGTGGTGAGCGGAGGGAACGAGTACTGGGGCGAGCACGAAGCGCTCCGGGACCGGCTCTACCTGGGCGACGGGGACGGCGCCTTCCGGCGATCCCGGGATCGTCTGCCCGATGTGTTCGGAAACGGCTCCTGCGTGGTCCCGGGCGACTTCGACGGGGACGGCGACCCCGACCTCTTCGTGGGGGGCAGGGCCGTCTCCCGCGAGTACGGTCGCACGCCTCGCAGCTACCTGCTCGAGAACGACGGCACGGGACGTTTCCGGGATGTCGCGGCCGAGCGGGCGGAGGGCATCGCCGAGGCCGGGATGGTCACCTCGGCCGCCTGGCTCGATCACGACGACGACGGACGGCTGGACCTGGTGGTCGTCGGGGAGTGGATGCCGGTGCGCCTCTTCCGTCAGGAGGACGGCCGGTTCCGGGAGCGTACCGCCGAGGTCGGCCTCGGCGGAACCAGCGGCTGGTGGAACCGCGTCGCCGCGGCCGACCTGACGGGGGACGGGCGCGAGGATCTCGTGCTGGGCAACCTGGGCCTCAACTCGTACGTTCGGGCGTCGCCGGGGGAGCCGGCCCGGCTGTACGTGCACGACTTCGGCCGCGACGGCAGCCTGGACCAGATCCTGACCTTCTACAAGAACGGCGTCAGCTACCCCCTGGTCGGGCGGGACGAGCTGGTCGGCCAGATCCCGCAGCTGCGAGACCGATATCCCTCCTACGGCTCCTTCGGGGCCAGCCGCATCGAGGACATCTTCCCCGAGGCCGAGCTGCGGCAGGCGGAGATCCTCGAGGCGACCCTGCTCGCCAGCTCCCTCGCGGTGGCTCGGGGAGACGGCACCTTCGGAGTGCGGCCGCTGCCGGTGGAGGCCCAGTTCGCCCCCATCTACGCGGTCCTCGCCGACGACCTCGACGGCGACGGGCACGTCGATCTCGTGACGGCCGGAAATTTCCACGGGGTCCCGCCGGCTCTCGGCCGGTACGACGCGAGCTACGGCCTGTGGCTCCGCGGGGACGGCGAGGGGGGCTTCCGCGCGGTGGACATGGCCGTCAGCGGCCTGGTGATCGAGGGCGAAGCGCGCGACCTGCGGTTCCTGCGACGCGCGAACGGCGATCGGCTGATCGTCGTCGCGCGCAACGACGATCCCCTCCAGATCCTGTTGCACAGACCTCCGAGCCTCACGCCCGAAGTTGCACGGAACCCAGAATAGCCGCACCGCGGCCCGAGCCGGAGAAGCGGCGCCGTGGGCCTACCGGGCGGCGACGGCCCCGGTGGGACGCCCCTGGCGGTCGCCGCCGGAGAGCCGAAACACGTGGACCCGCAAAGGCGGGAGCGAATCGAGCGGCGCGTAGTCGCGGATCCGCCCATCCGCTCCGACCCGGAGCGGCGCGGCGGGCCCGTCCCCGTGCAGGACCTCCGCGTGGTACGGTCCGGCGGGCAGCACCGCCCCCTCCGAGGAGAGCGCGACCCGCGCCAGCGGCTCTTCCGCGAGGTTGGCGATCACGAGCGCGACCCGATCCCCGCGCCGCCGCAGATATGCGGCCACGCGCTCCGTTCCCGCGTCGAGCGCTACGAGCTGGCCGCCGCCGAGCGCGGGGTCCTCGGCCCTCAGGCGGATGAGCCGACGGTACAGCTCGAGGAGCGAGTTCGGATCGCCGTCCATGGCCTGAACGTTGGCGCTGAGCGAGTCCGGCTGCAGCGGCTCCCACGGAATGCCCTCGCTGAAGCCGGCCGTCGGACCGAGGCTCCAGTGCATCGGCGTGCGGAGGCGTGGATCCGGCTTGTCGCCGGTCATCCCGATCTCCTCACCGTAATACACGAAGGGGACGCCCGGCAGGGTGAGGAGGAGGCCCGCCGCCAGCTTCGCGCGCCGCACGTCGCCGCCCAGCGCCGTGAGCGTGCGCGTCTGGTCGTGGTTGCGGAGGAAGGGCGCCCAGCGGTGGTCGGGCACCGCCCTCTGCAGCCGCTCGACCGCCGCGAGCAGCCCGGTCGAGGAGGCCGTCCGCACCGCCTCGAGGAGGCCGTCCGAGACCTCGAAGGCGAAATGGGCGTCCAGCTGGTCCGGGTAGTACGGGAGCATCGCGCCGGTGCTGTCCCACACCTCCCCGATCGTGAACGCGCCGGGCGCAACGTCCCGGATGTGCGCGGCGATCTCGCGCAGCACCTCGTGCGTTCCCGGGGCGTGCTGCACGATCCCGTCCTCCTCCACGAGGAACGGGATGGCATCCAGGCGGAACCCGTCCACGCCCATCTCCTCGAGCCAGAAGCGGGCGATCCTCTTCGCCTCCTCCCGGACCGCGGGGGTCCGGTAATTCAGGTCGGGCATCCCGCTCCAGAAGAACCCGTAGAAGTACTCGTCCCGCACCGGCGATCGGTGCCAGTTGTCACCGCCCCAGGGATTTCGAACGCCGGGATGCGTCGGCGACCAGACGTACCAGTCCCGGTAGGGGGACTCGGGATGCAGCAGGGCGTGCTTGAAGAAGGGGTGCTCGCTGGAAGTGTGGTTCAGGACGAGGTCCACCAGGACGCGCACGCCTCGCCGGCGGGCTTCGAAGACCAGGAGCTTGAAGTCGTCGTTCGTGCCGTAATCGGGCTCCACCCGGTAGTAGTCCGTCACGTCGTAGCCGTGATAGCTGGGCGACCGCGCCACCGGCATGAGCCAGATGCACCGGGCGCCCAGGTCGTCCCGGGTCTCCGGATCCCCGTCGTTGATGTAATCCAGCTTCTGGATCAAGCCTCGCAGGTCTCCCACGCCGTCGCCATCGCTGTCGTAGAAAGAGCGGACGAAGATCTCGTAGCAGACCCCGCCGTCCCTCCAGTCGAGGCCGCCCGAATCCGGCGCCTGTGCGTGGGCCGAAACCGCTGGGACCGCGAGGCAAACAGAGCCGCAAAGCGCGGCGAAGGCGAAGCGTTCCATGAGCCGTACCGACCGATCGGGGGAGTTGGCGACCCGGAGCGGGGGAAACTGGACGCGGCTGACGGGAGCGGCAAGCAACCGAGACCACAGGCGCCACCGGCGGGTCCGGTTAGATGCTAATGATACGATGCTCGATATCAGCTATCTTTTTATGCAGGAAGCGTCCCGCGTCCCGCGATCGCCCCGGCAGTCCGCGCCTCGAACCGGACCGGTGCTCATGACGCTAGACCGAATTCGCGCAAAGCTCGTGCTGGTGACCGGAGCCAGCGCGGGGATCGGCGAGGCCTGCGCCCGCCGGCTGGCCGCCGAGGGGGCGGAGCTGGCCCTGTGGGCGCGCCGTCTGGAGCGACTGGAGGCGCTGGCCGACGAGCTGTCCCGGAAGCACGGGGTCGACGTGCACCCGGCCCGCGTGGACGTCCGCGACCGCGCGGTGGCCGAGGCCGCGGCCGAGGAGCTGACCCGCCTGGTCGGGGTCCCCCACGTCCTGGTGAACAACGCGGGCCTGGCGCTCGGGACGGCGCCCCTGCAGGAGGGAGAGCCCGAGGATTGGGACGCGATGATCGATACGAACGTCAAGGGCCTCCTCTACGTGAGCCGGGCGGTGCTTCCCCGTATGATCGAGGCGGGTCGCGGCCACGTCGTGAACATCGGCAGCACCGCCGGTCACATGACGTATCCCGGCGGAAACGTGTACGCGGCCACCAAGTTCGCGGTCCGGGCGCTCACCGCAGGGATGAACCTGGACGTCTCGGGCACCCCCATCCGCGTCTCGAGCATCGACCCGGGCTACGTGGAGACCGAGTTCTCGATCGTCCGTTTCAAGGGCGACCGCGAGCGGGCCGAGGACGTGTACGAGGGGTTCCGTCCGCTGTCGCCCGAGGACGTGGCGGACGCCGTCGCGTACGTGGTCGGGGCGCCCGAGCACGTGAACGTGTTCGACCTCGTCCTCCTTCCCACCGCGCAGCGCAACATCTACGTGGTCGACCGCGAGGACGCGTAGGCGGGAGAGGCTCGTCTCGGCTGGAAGGCGGCGCCGCACGGCGCGATGCGGCGGCGCGCGAATGCGGGCGTGATTACGAAACGGGCGCTCAGCGCGAGGCGAGCGCGGGCGTCCGGACGTCGAACGGATCGACGCGCAGCTCCTGGAGCCTGCCGGCCACCTCCGGCTCCATCTGCTCCTGGTGCCGGCCGCCGAGGTGCTCGGCCAGGAACCGCTCGATCGCCGCGAACGCGGCCAAGTTGTTCTCCTCCCGGGCGAAGCCGTGCCCCTCGTCGGGGGCTACCAGGTACGCGACGGTCCGCCCCAGCTCGCGGAGCGCTTCCACGATCTGGTCCGACTCCGTCTTCTTCACGCGCGGGTCGTTGGCTCCCTGGATGATGAGGAGCGGCGCCCGGATCCGCTCGGCCGCGTGGAGCGGTGACTGCGATTCCAGCCGCTGCCGATCGTCCCGGTCGTCCGGATCGCCCACGCGGCGCGTGAACAGGGCGCGGATCGGTTCCCAGTAGGGAGGGATGGAGCGGATGAGCGTCAGGATGCTGGAGGGGCCCACGACCGAGACGCCGGCGGCGTAGCGCTCCGGGGTGAAGGCGAGGCCGGCCAACGCGGCGTATCCGCCGTAGGAGCCGCCCAGGATCGCGACCCGCCGCGGGTCCGCGATCCCCCGCTCGACCAGCCACTCGACGCCGTCCGTCAGGTCGTGCTGCATGCCGCCCGTCCCCCACTCCCGGTTCCCCAGGTTGAGGAAGCGCTTCCCGTAGCCGGTCGAGCCGCGGTAATTGGGCTGCAGCACCGCGTAGCCGCGGTTCGCGAGGAACTGCGCGACGTCGTTCCAGCCCCACTCGTCACGGGCCCAGGGACCCCCGTGCGGAAACACCACGGTCGCCAGGCTTCGAGGCTCGACCCCGCGCGGGAGCGTCAGGTAGGCCGGAATCTCGACTCCGTCGCGCGCCCGATACCGGACGGGCCGCATCGCGGCCATGTGCGCGACCGGAATGCCGGGCCTCGGGCGGTAGAGCGGTCGCACCTCGCCGCTCTTGCGGTCGTACAGGTGCACCGGGCCGTCGTCGCGGTCCACGACCAGCTTCACGACCCACAGCCGCTCATCATCCGTGTGCGATCCGAAGGCGAGGTCGCCGTCGGGCAGCGCCTCCCGGAGCCGTTCGAGGTCACGCGCGAACCTCTCGTCGCGCGCGTAGAGGCGCGCCCGATCTCCCACATAGCGGGTGGCGAGCAGCGCGTCCGTGGCCCGCGAGAAGACCGCTCCCGCGAAGTCGGCCTCCCCCTCCGGATCGCGGTCCACCTCCTCCACCTCTCCGGACCCGGGGTCGAAGAGGACCAGGCGGGCGAGGTCCACGTCCGCCCCGCGATTGGTCGACAGGTACACCCGCCGTCCATCGGGGTGGAAGCGGATCGGCTCGCAGCTCTCTTCGAACTCGCACCGGAAGACGACCTCGAGGCGATCGCCGTCGACGCGCAGCAGCTCCGTGGCGCCATCCGCCGGCATCCGGACCCCGAGGCGGAGGTTCCCATCCAGGTCGGCCACCCACTGCGCGACACCGTGCCCGGGCTCGTTCCGGAACAACAGCGTCCGCTCGCCCGTCGAGAGGCGGATCCGGTAGACGTCGTGCAGGCGCGGATCCCGGTCGTTCAGCCCCACCAGGATCACGTCGGGCGCGTTCCTGGGCACGGCGATGATCCGCGCCTGGACCTCGTCGAGCGGCGTCAGGTCCCGGGCCGGAGGCGTCCGCGCTCCGGCGCCCGGCGCCGCGCTCGGATCGACGGCGTAGATCCGGAAGTTCTCGTTCCCCCGCTGATCCTGGGCGAACAGGACGAAGCGCCCGTCCCGGCTCCAGAAGTGGTTCGTGATCGGGCGCTCGCGGTCGTCGGTCAGCGGCCGGGCCGTATCCCAGGGCTCCTCCAGCCCCTTGGCCCAGACGTTCAGCACCCCGTCGAGCTCGCGGACGAACGACAGGTGGAGCCCGTCCGGCGAGAGCCGTCCCCCGGTGACCTCGGGATCTCCGAAGAAGACGCGGCGATCGACCAGCGGGGGCAACCGGTCCAGGTATCCCACCGGACCGGCGGGAGGGACCATTACGGCCTCTCCGGCGGTGGCGACGGCGCGTCGGCCGCGCCGGGGTGGGGCGCCGCGGCGCTCGCGTCCACGGCGCGACGCACCTCCTCCTCGGTGAAGGCGGCGAAGAAGACCGGGAGCCCCTCCAGGAAGCGTGCCACGGCGGCCGGCTCGACCGCCAGCTCCTCCATGCGGCCGTCGTCCAGGTAGATCTGGTTGTCCGCGCCGTCGTAGTGGAGCACGATCCCGCTCCCTTCCGGATCGAAGCGGGCGTTCACCTCGGCCACGACCTCCTCGTAGACGTGCCGACGCTCCTCGCCGGGCTCCTCGGGCATCCCGTGGTCGGCGGTGACGATCAGCACGTACCGGCCCTCCCCCACCCGCTCGTCCAGCGCGCCCACCAGGCGACCCACCTGGCGGTCCACGTCGGCGACCGCCTGACGCATCTCCCGGGAGCCCGGGCCGTGGGCGTGGCCGACGTAGTCGATGGCCTTGTGGTTCACGAGCAGGAGGTCGGTCACCTCGTCCTCGCCGAACGCCTCCGTCTCGAGGATCTCGACCGTCGCGTCGCCCTCGAACCGCGGAAGCACCTCGGTCAGCCGGCGGGCGCCGGAGGGCGGGGCCTCCTGCTCCGCCTCGGCCGCCGTTTCCGCGAGCAGGGTCTGGATGTTCTGGTCGAGCAGGTAGCCGGGCAGCGTGTAGCAATCCTGGTTGGAGTTCCAGCTCCCGGTCCGGGAATCGAAGTAGGCCACCGTCACGGGGCGTCCTCCGAAGATGCACGTTCCGTGGCCCGCCAGGGCGGCCGCCGGATAGAAGGTGCCGCCCTGGGCGGCGATGACCGCCCGCCCGCTCGTCCGGGCGCTCCAGCGATCGGCCAGCGTCAGGACCATCACGTTCGCCGCCGAGGCGCCCTCGAAGGCGCTCAGCGCCTCCCCCCGCGCCCGGTCGTAGAGCGTGTTCCCGGTGATCCCGTGAAGCGCGGGATCGGACGCCGTCACGAGGGTGGTGTGGGAGACGGCCGTGGCCGTCGGCAGCGCGCGGGCGCGCGCCTGGGGAAACCAGGCGCCCCGCTCCGTCAGGTCGCGAAGGGCGGGGGTCTCCTCCGCGTATCGCTCCAGGTAATCAGGCCGGAAGCCGTCCAGCACCAGGACGACGATCGTCCGGGGAGGCTCGGCGCCCGCCCGCTCGGCCAGCGCTTCCGAGAGGGGCCGACCCGTCGTCGTCGCGAGCCGCGGCAGCCCCAGCAAGGTCTCCAGCGTGGCGCCGATGTCCTGGTGGCCGGCGACGTCGTCCCGGGCACCCGCGACCACGTGTCCCGGTCCGTACAGGATGAGGGGCACGCGGACGTCGTAGTCCCACGGCGAGCCGTGCATGAACGGGACGCCGGGGGCGGTGACGATCTCGCCCTCGGCGGGAATCAGGAAGATGTCCCCGCTCCGTCCGGGAAAGTAGGAGCGGGCCCAGAGGCGCAGAAGCGCCTCCCGCCGTTCCGGATCGACGGAATCGGCCGGCGCTGCCGGCGCCTCGCGGCCCTCGGCCTCGGGCGGCTTCCCCTCCTCCTGTGCCGTCGCGCTCCCGGCCACGAGCAGCAGGGCCGCCGCGATCCACGCTCCGGCGATCGGTCGGCCGCTCGCGCTCCCGTGACGCGGCGCGCCCGTGACGCTCCGGCATCCGGCTTCATGCATCGGACCCACGCTCTCCTCCGGAATGCTTGACCTCGATTCGCGCCGGCCGGAAGTTGCGGCTCCCGGCCGCGCACGGCAAACCTCGATGGGGATGTCGGTCCGGATATCTTCCGGACCGCCGCTCAGCAGGCCTCGCGCCTCACGACGATCCCCCGCCCCCACACGTCGTTGGCCGAGCCCACGTCGGGGAGCGCGCCGCGCGGGTCGACCTGCACGTTGCGCACCTCCCTGCCGACGATCCGCGTCGTCCAGGTGTCACCGAACAGCCACGCCTGGACGGGGATCCGGCGGCATTCGTCGCCCCCGTCCCCGTAGATGAAGCGGATCTCGAGCGGCATCACGAGCTCGCCCCGATTCTCGACCGTCACCCACGTGACCTCGTCCTCCCTCCGCACGTCCTCCACGGCCTGGTCCAGCCGACCCGTCGAGGCCAGCCAGCCCCGGAAGAACCAGTCCAGGTCCTCGCCCGAAACGTCCTCCATGGTACGGAAGAAGTCGGCCGGCTGCGGGTGCTTCCCCTTCCACCGGTCGATGTAGGCCCGGAAGGCCGGATCGAACCGCTCGGGACCGAGCACGTAGTCGCGGAGCAGGAGAAGCGCGGCACCGGGCTTGTAGTAGGCCAGGAAGCCCAGTTGCTCCTCGGTCAGTCGGTCGGGCTCGGTGAGCACCGGCTTGGTGGCCGCATCGGAGCCCATCTGCCGGGCCACGGCCTCCGGACCCAGCGGGCTGCCGGGCGAGCGCTCGCCGGAGTACTCGGCCTCGGAGTAGACGCCCATGAACTGGACGAATCCCTCGTCCATCCAGGCGTGCCGCCGCTCGTCCGAGCCGACCAGCATGGGGAACCAGTTGTGGGCGATCTCGTGGTCCGTGACCGCGAACAGCCCGCCTCCCCGGGCGCGCACGCTCGTGAACGCGATCATCGGATACTCCATGCCGACGACGCGTCCCGCCACGTTGATCGCCACGGGATAGGGGTACGGGTGCCACTGCTCGGAGTAGTAGCCGAGCGAGTGTCGCACGATCTCGGTCGAGCGCTCCCAGCCGGGCCCGAATTCGCCCAGCCCCTCCCGCGGATACGCCGAGAGGATGAGCACGTCGTTCCAGCCGCCCGCGTCGAGGATGAACGCCTGCGAGGCGGCCCACGCGAAGTCGCGCACGTTCTCGGCCCGGAAGCGCCAGGTCAGCGGGCCCTCGCCCTCGGGCCGGCTGGTCCGCCTGCGAACCTCCCTCCGATCGATGATGGTGACCGTTCCGTCGGAGGCGCGGGCCTCCTCGAGCCGCCGGAGCTGCTGCTCCGTGTACACCTCCTCGGGGTTCTGCAGGACCCCGGTCGCCACCGCGACGAAATCGCGCGGCAAGGTCAGCTCGACATCGAAGTCTCCGTACTCGAGGTAGAACTCGCCCTGGCCCAGATACGGCATGGCGTTCCAGCCGTGGACATCGTCGAAGACGAACATCCGGGGGTACCACTGCGCGATCTGGTAGACCGTGCCCTGGTCCACCTCGAGCCGGCCCATGCGGACACCCCCGCTTTCCGGCACCGTGAAGGAGAAGTCGATGTGGAGCTCGATCCGGCCGCCGTCGGGCGCCACCGGCTCGTCCAACCGCAGCTCCATGATCGTCCCCCGGACGCGGTAGGCGGGGCCGTTCGCCGCCGGGATCGCCCCGCCTGCGGAGGCCGGATCGACCTCGCCTTCAGGCGCCGGATCGACCTCCCCGGTCGCGGCGTCGCGCGGGCCGGCGCCCCCGCCGCCGGCCGCGGTCCCGGAAACCCGTCGTGCCTCGACGCGCCGGCCGTCGCGCGAGACCGCCACCGACGCCAGCTCGAAGCCGCCGCCCCTGAAGCTTCCGGCGAAGCGTGACTCCTCGGGAGCGGCGGCGGCCTCCGGGCTCCCCGGCCGAAACAGATTCTGGTCCAGCTGCAGCCACAGGGTGTGGAGGGAATCCGGGGCGTGGTTCGTGTAGACGATCGTCTCGGAGCCGGTGATCCGGTGCGACCTCGGATCCAGGCGCGCTCGGATCCGGTAGTCGGCGCGCTGCTGCCAGTAGGCCTCCCCCGGGGCGCCGGAGGCCGCTCGCTCCTCGGAGGGCGGGCGCAGGTCGAGGGGGGCGAAGGCCTCGGCGTTCTCGAAGATCGGGATCCACGGCGGGCTCGGCTGGGCACCGGCCCGCGCGACGCCGGCGGGCCCCGCCGCCCAGATCACGGCGGCACAGAGGGCCGCCCCGAAGCGGCTCGCCCTCGACCGTGGCGTGCCCGTCGCCCTCGACCGCCGTCTCCTGGATCCGATCATGGCGCTCCGTCCGTTCGCTGCCAGGCTTCGGCGGCCGCCGGCCGCCGGTCGCACCTCCTACCCGTCGGAAGGGGAAAAAGGTCGCTCGTCGGCGCGGGTCAGGAGCCGATCCGGCGGAACAGCAGACCGCCGGTCGAGACCCGGAGCTCGAACGTGGCGCCGTCCGTGGCCGGCACGAAGCTGGCCGAGCCGTACTCCGCATCCACCAGCGGCCGGAACAGCGGGATCGCGCGAGCCAGGTGGAAGAAGTCGAACGGCTTCTCCCGACCGACCGCGTACACGGTGCGGGGCTCGTCCCGCTCGTCCTCCAGGCGCGTGTAGCGGCCCGCCACGCGGTCCAGCTCGTACTCCGTGTGGAGGCCCAGGAGGTTCACGAGCGGTCGCCACTTGAGGATGTGGGCGTCCACGTACAGCTCGTCGCCGTTCACCACGAAGGCGCGACGCTCGCCGTCGGGAAAGCGGAAACGTGCCCGGAAGCGGCGGGGCCCGACTTCCTCCGTGGTGACCGTCGCCGCCACGACCTCGCGGGTCAGGCTCCGGTATCCGCGCGTTCCGACGAGGATCAGACCGGCCACCAGCGCCTGGAGCAGGAACACCAGCCCCAGCAGGAAGGCCACGACGCCGACCCCCCGGCGGCGGGATCGCCACGCGCCGGCCGCCCCGTTGAGGCAAAGCAGGGCCAGGGCCGCCAGAACCAGGGCGACGCCGAGCAGGAGGCTCACGGCGGCGACCCTCGCCCCACGGCGCCGGGCGGTCGCGCCCGATCAGCGCCGGG
>CAYMQZ010000008.1:0-5568 GCA_964392705.1 uncultured Gemmatimonadota bacterium | reverse complement strand
CGCCGGGCGGCCGAGCCAGATCGACGCCGGCAGCTCTGACCGCGGCCACGGAGGCGCAACCGCAGAGTCCCATCGCCAGATCCACCTCCTCGCGGAGTATCTCGAGCACGCGGCGCGCCCCCTCCTCCCCGTCCACCGCCAGCCCCCAGAGGATCGGACGGCCCACCGCCACCGCGTCCGCGCCGAGGGCCAGCGCCTTCACGACGTCCGTGCCGCGCCGCACGCCGCCGTCGAGGATCACGGTAAAGCCGCCGGGCGCGCGCTGCCCGGCCACGCGGTCGGCGACCTCCGGCAGCGCCTCGATCGTGGCGGGAGCCGTGTCGAGCTGGCGGCCGCCGTGGTTCGAGACCACGATCCCGGCCGCGCCATGCTCGGCCGCGAGCCTCGCATCGTCGGGATGCACGAGCCCCTTGACCAGCACCGGGAGCTCGGTGATCCCGCACAGCCACTCCAGGTCCTCCCACGCCAGGGAGGGGTCGAAGGCGGCGCCCACGTACGCGGCGAGGCCGGACTCCGCCTCGGCCTCCGGGAAGGCCTCGCGGCCGGCAGGCAGGAGGTTCTCGATCCGCAGGCCCTCGGGCAGCCGGAAGCGGTTGCGCACATCGCGCTCCCTGCGTCCCCACACGGGCGCGTCCACCGTGAGCACGATCGCCTCGCAGCCGGCCGCCTCGGCCCGCCGCACCAGTCCCTCGGTCACCTCGCGATCGCGGTAGGCGTAGAGCTGGAACCAGAGGGGGGTCCCCCGTCCGTCCGCGTCGCCCCCGGCCGGAGCCAGGGCGCCCCGCGCCGACTCGGCCACCTCCTCCAGCGCGGTGTTCGAGAGGGTCGAGAGCATCATCACCGTGCCGGCCGCGGCGGCCGCCCGCGCCGTGGCCATCTCGCCCTCGGGGTGCGCCAGGCGCTGGAACGCGGTGGGCGCCACCAGGACGGGCAGCGAGAGCCGCCGTCCGAGCAGGGTCGTGGCGAGGCTTCGCCGACTCACGTCCCGCAGCACGCGGTATCGCAGGCGGATCCGGTCGAAGGCACGCTGGTTCTCCCGCAGCGTGATCTCGTCCATCGCGCCCGAGGCATAGTAGTCGTACGCCATGCGCTCCAGACGCGCCTTCGCCGCGGCCTCGAAATCGTAGACGTTGAGGAGCTCGTCGGTCATCGCGTCCAACCTACGCGATGCCGACGCCGCGCGAGAGGCGGATCCGTCCGGAGCTCGGGGGGGCGTGGCTCCGTGGGACGGCGGGTCCCGGGAGCGGCGGCTCGCTCAGATCTCGGTCAGGAACCCGGCCCCGGCGGGAGTGGTCAGGCGATCGAGCTCGGGAGAAGTCGTCATCCGGCCCCCGGCCTGGTCGTGCGTCGGCGAGCAGGCCCGCGCGTCGGCATCGGCCATGGGCGCGTCGCCGATCGCGGCCGGCCCGCCCAGGGCCAGCAGGGCGAGCCCCAGCGCCGGCAGCACGAGCGCCGCCCGCGCCACGCGGCTGGGCTGCGCGGGGAAGAGCAACTGCGGCTCGAACACCGGCCACAGCGCCCGGCCGGCCCGGCGGCCGGCGGCCAGGAGGAGAGCGCCGAGCGTCCGGCGGCCCGGCCGCTTCGAGCGGAGGAAGGCCTTCGCGTTCCGGCGGCCGGCCTGACGGCCGGCGCCCGACCGGCGTGGCAAGGCGCACAGTATGCCGAGAAGCGCCACGTTCACCAGCGCCAGCTCCATCATCTCATCCTCCGTTCCTCTCGTTCTCGCGTCGATGCCAGGACGCCCCACCGCGGACGCCGCCTCCCCCTTCCCTACGACGGCTCCCGGCTCCGGGATTCAGCCGTCCCGGGAACGGGTCCATCCGCCGTTTCGGTTCCCCTCGGGGCCGGCGGTCGACCCGTCATTCCCTGAGACAGCCGCGGGCGCGCTTTTGGTTGGCAGCCTGCTCGGCGCCGGCCGATCGCCGGTCCGTCGGGCCGGGCCGAGCCCGACGGGCCGGCGCTTCGAGCGGCCGACTCGCGCCACGCCACGCTCCCGCGCATCTTCCCCCCGACGTGCGGCGACGGCCGCCGTCCGGCCCGTTCCGCGACCCTTCGACGCGAATCCCGAACGGAGAGGATCCATGCGCCGCCGTGCCTCACGCGCCGCCCGCCGCCGACTCGTGCGTAACGCATCCGCCGCCGTCGTACCGGCCGTCCTCTGGCTCGCGCCCGCCGCCGTGACGCCGGCGGCGGGCCAGCAGGAAGCTCCCCCCGACACGGCGACCGAGGAGTCGAAGAAGCCCCTGCCGCTGGAGGCGGCGCGAACGCTGCGCGTCGAGACCGACGAGGGCTCCTGGCTGTCGCTCGACGTCGGCCCGGACGGCCGCACCGTGGCCTTCGACTTCCTCGGCGATCTCTACACGGTCCCGATCGAGGGTGGAGACGCGCGACAAATCACCTCGGGCATGGCGTACGACGCCCAGCCCCGCTTCAGCCCCGACGGGAAGGAGATCCTGTTCGTCTCGGACCGCAGCGGAGGCGAGAACCTGTGGACCCTGGAGCTCGCCACGGGCGACACGACCCGGATCACCGAAGGGGAAGGCAACCAGTGGATCTCCCCCGACTGGACGCCGGACGGCGAGTACGCGGTCGCCTCGAAGGGCGAGACCCGGCTCGGCGTGGTCAAGCTGTGGCTCGGCCACGTGGAGGGCGGGAGCGGCCAGGTGCTCACGAAGGAGCCCGAGGACCTGAAGGCGGTGGGCGCGGCCCCGAGCCCCGACGGCCGCTACATCTGGTTCGCGCGGCGGAACGGCAGCTGGGAGTACAACGCCAGCTTCCCCCAGTATCAGCTCGCCGTCTACGACCGCGAGTCGGGCGAAACGTACACCCGAACCTCGAGGTACGGCTCGGCGTTCCGCCCGACCCTCTCGCCCGACGGGAGGTGGCTCGCCTACGGCACCCGGCACGACGAGCACACGGGCCTCCGGATCCGCGATCTGGAGACCGGCGAGGAGCGCTGGCTCGCCTATCCCGTGCAGCGCGACGAGCAGGAGTCGATCGCCGACCAGGACGTGTATCCGGGGATGTCCTTCACGCCGGACTCGCGCGAGCTCGTGGCGTACTTCGGCGGGAAGATCTGGCGACTCCCGGTGGATGGAGGCGATCCGATCCAGGTGCCGTTCCGGATCGAGGTGGACCTGCCCGTCGGTCCCGACATGTACGCCGACTACCAGGTCGAGGACACGCCGACGTTCGCGGTCCGTCAGGTCCGCGACGCCGTGCCCTCGCCCGACGGCGCGAGCCTGGCGTTCGTCGCGCTCGACCGGCTGTACGTGATGGCCTGGCCGGACGGACGGCCGCGGCGGTTGACGGACCGCGACGTGATCGAGGCGCAGCCGGCCTGGTCGCCCGATGGCCGATGGATCGCCTGGGTGTCGTGGGATGAGAACGGCGGACACCTCTGGAAGGCGCGCGCCGACGGACGCGAAAGCCCCGTACGTCTCACCCGGAGGCCCGCCATCTACCGGCAGCCCGCCTGGTCGCCGGCCGGGGATCGGATCGTGGCCCTGCGCGGGCCGGCGCGCGCGTTCCGCGAGGCGACCGGGCCGTTCGCCCCCGGCGCCGTCGACGACATCGTGTGGATCCCGGCCGAGCCGCGGGGCCCGGACGGCAGTCCGAGCGAGCGGGTCGCCCCGACCGAGGGCCGCTCGACCCCCCACTTCACCTCGGATCCGGACCGCATCTACCTCTCCCACGGCTCGCGCGGGCTGCTCTCGATCCGCTGGGACGGTACGGACGAGAAGGAGCACCTGAAAGTGCTCGGGCACAAGCGGCCCGGTGCCGACGAGCCCGATCCGGCCGACCTGGTCCTCATGGCGCCCCGCGGGGACCGGGCCCTGGCGCAGGTGAACGACCACCTCTACGCGGTCACGGTGCCCTGGGTGGGCGAGACCCCCACTGTCTCGGTCGCCGACCCGGAGAACGCGGCGTTCCCCGCGCGCAAGCTCACCGAGATCGGCGGCCAGTTCCCCGCCTGGGAAGCCGACGGGAACCTCGTCCACTGGTCGATCGGCAACGCCCATTTCGTCTACGACCTCGAGCGCGCGAAGGCGGTGGAGGACTCGCTCGCCACGGTCGAGGAGGCCGAAGAGGCGGAGCAGGAGCGGGAGGAAGAGGAGGCGGAGGACGAGGACCGGGCCGAGGCCGGCGAGGCCGAAGCCGCGGAGCAGGAGCGGGAGGAAGAGGAGGCGGAGGAGGGCTACGAGCCCGTCGAGCGGCGGATCCGGATCGAGGCCCCGCGCGACATCCCCCGCGGGAGCCTCGTCCTGCGGGGCGCACGGGTGATCACGATGGCCGGCGACTCGGATGAGCCGGAGGTGATCGAGAATGCCGACCTGGTGATCCGCGACAACCGGATCGCCGCCGTGGGGGGGCGGGGCGCGGTCGAGGTGCCCGAGGAGGCTCGCGTGATCGACGCGACCGGGACGACGATCGTGCCCGGCTACGTGGACACGCACGCCCACCTCCGGCCCGCGTGGGGGATCCACAAGAACCAGGTGTGGCAGTACCTGGCGAACCTGGCGTACGGCGTGACCACCACCCGCGACCCGCAGACCGGCACGACCGACGTCCTCGCCTACTCGGACCGCGTGGACGCCGGCGAGATGCCGGGGCCGCGCGTGTATTCGACCGGTCCCGGCGTGTTCGGCGACTACGTGGAGGACCCGATCGAGGACCTGGACCACGCGCGGAGGATCCTCAGGCAGTACAGCGATTATTACGACACGAAGACGATCAAGATGTACATGGCGGGCAACCGCCGGCAGCGGCAGTGGGTGGCGATCGCCGCGAAGGAACAGGGATTGATGCCCACCACCGAGGGCGGGCTCCGCTTCCAGTACGACCTCACCCTGGCGATCGACGGCTATCCCGGCCTCGAGCATTCGCTCCCGGTGGCGCCCTTCTACGAGGACGTCACCCGCCTGATGGCCGGGACAGGCATGGCCTACACCCCCACCCTGCTCGTCTCCTACGGGGGACCGTGGGCGGAGAACTACTGGTACGCCGAGCATAACCCGCACGACGACGAGAAGCTGCGCCGCTTCACGCCGCACAGCGAGCTGGACGCGAAGACGCGTCGCCGGAACGCGGGCTGGTTCATGCGAGAGGAGCACGTCTTCCCGGAGCACGGCGAGGGCGTCCGCGAGATCGTGGAGGCCGGCGGCCGCGTCGGGGTCGGCAGTCACGGCCAGCTCCAGGGCCTGGGCTACCACTGGGAGCTGTGGTCCATGGCGGCCGGGGGGCTCTCGAACCACGACGCCCTGCGGGCGGCCACGATCATGGGCGCCGAGGCGATCGGCCTGGAGGGCGACCTGGGCTCGATCCAGCCGGGCAAGCTGGCCGACCTGGTGGTGCTGGAGGCGGATCCCCTGGACGATCTGCGCGCCACGGCCAGGATCCGCTGGGTGATGAAGAACGGCCGCCTCTACGAGGGCGCCACCCTGGACGAGATCTGGCCGCGCGAGCGGCCGCTGGAGCGGGGGAGCTGGCTGCAGGAGGAGCCCGAGGACGTGCCGGGGATCCGGCGATAGCGTCGCTGGCCGTGGATTCAATGTGGCCCGGCGCCAC
>CAYMQZ010000007.1:0-36171 GCA_964392705.1 uncultured Gemmatimonadota bacterium | reverse complement strand
TCTCCAGATCCGCCACCTGGATCGCGCCCGCGTTCTCGATCGCCTGCACCACGCGTTCCGTGCCCTCCTCGTGCCGGCGCAGGCCCGCCCGCAGCACCTGGGCGGCGGGCGCCTCCGATTCCTGGCAACGCGCCAGCGCCTCGTCGAGGCGGCCCTTGGCGACCAGCTCGTCGACGTCGTTCAGGATCGTCCGGTTCTTCGACTTCTTGATCTGGAGGTCGATGAACTTCCAGATGATGATGAGGATGCCGACGGCGAGACAGAACCCCAGCGGCCACATCATGAACCCCCCCGCCTCCCAGATGTCGCCCATGTTCAAGGTCTGGCCCTCGCCGAGCCTGGGAGTGGTTTGCTGAATCGCCAGAAAGGCCGTCGCTGTCCAGCTCAAAGGAACCTCCAGGGTGGTCGCGAACCGTCGTCTCGCACGAATGTTCGGCGCCTGAGGGCAGGCCGGCGAAAGCTATTCAGCCCCGCCCGAAGCTGTCAAGTCGCCGCTTCCGGCCCGTCCCCAGGCGGGTGAGGGCGTCCCGTGGGGCGTTCCGTCGACCGCCCGTGCGGCCGGATGCGGGGCACGGCGGCCAGCAGCTCCCGCGTGTAGGCTTCGCTCGGTCGGGCGAACACCTCGGGAGCCAGCCCTTCCTCGACGATCCGACCGGCCCGCATCACGGCGATACGGTCGCTCACTTGGCGGACCACGGCCAGGTCGTGAGAGATGAACAGGTAGGCGAGACCGAGGCGGTCCTGCAAGTCGAGGAGGAGGTTCAGGACCTGCGCCTGCACCGAGACGTCCAGCGCGGACACGGGCTCGTCCGCGACGATGATACGGGGCTCGACGCTCAGGGCGCGCGCCACCCCGATACGCTGCCGCTGCCCGCCCGAGAACTCGTGCGGGTAGCGGCGGGCCGCCGAGGGCTCCAGGCCCACGAGCTCGAGGAGCTCGGCCACTCTGCGCTCGGCCCGGGCCCCACGGGCCAACCCGTGCACGCGGAGCACCTCGCGGATCGCGTTGCCGACCGTCAGGCGAGGGTTGAGCGACGCGAACGGGTCCTGGAAGATGATCTGCACCTCGCGCCGAAAACGGCGACGCGCGGACCCGTCCCGCCCGACGACCTCCTCGCCGCGGAAGCGGACGCTCCCCCGGGTGGGAGGCTCGAGCAAGAGCAGCAGACGGGCCAGCGTGCTCTTTCCGGACCCCGACTCTCCGACCAGGCCCAGCGTCTCCCCGGCCCGGACCTCCAGCGAGACGCCGTCGACCGCGCGGAGCGGCTCGGCGCCGCGCCGAAGCCAGCCGCCGCGGCTCCGGTAGTGGCGGGCCAGGTCTCGGCACCCCAGGAGTGGAGGCCCGTCCCGCGAGCGCCCGGGTGACGGTCCGCTCACGCTTCCCCCCCGGCCGGGGCGCTCTCGCGGTCGTCGGTCCGAGCCGCGAATCCCGCCTCGCTCCGGCGGGAGGGCTCTTCGGCCAGCCAGCATCGGGATCGCGAGCCCGCGTCGGCGAGCGGCGGCGGCGCCTCCCGCCCGCACCGCTCCCAAGCGTACGGGCACCGCGGCCGGAAGCGGCAGGCCGGCGGCCAGCGGGAGGGGTCGGGCACGGAACCGGGAATCACGGCCAGGCGCTCGCGAGGGCGCTCCACGTCCGGCACGGCCAGCAGCAGCCCCTCCGTGTACGGGTGGCGGGGCGACCGGAACAGCTCCCGCGCCGCCGCCTCCTCGACGATCTGCCCGGCGTACATGACCGCCACGCGGTCCGCCACCTGGGCCACGACCCCGAGATCGTGCGTGATCAGGAGCAGCGCCATCCCGAACTCCTCCTGGAGCGAGGCGAGGAGCTCCAGGATCTGCGCCTGGATCGTGACGTCGAGCGCCGTGGTGGGCTCGTCGGCGATGAGCACGGCGGGCCGGCACGAGATCGCCATCGCGATCATCGCCCGCTGCCGCATCCCGCCCGACAGCTCGTGCGGGTACTGACGGCGGCGACGCTCGGGCTCGGGAAGGCCCACGCGGGCCAGCAGCTCCACGACCTCCCCTCTCGACCGCTCCCGGCGCATTCCCCGGTGATGTCGCAGCGCCTCCGCGATCTGCTCCCCCACGGTATAGGCGGGGTTCAGGCTGGTCATCGGCTCCTGGAACACCATGGCGATCTGTCCGCCACGCACTTCGCGCAGCCGCTCCTCGGACGCGGTGGTCAGCTCCTCCCCCCGCAACCGCACGCTGGAGCCCGGGAGGATCCGGCCGGGCGGCCGCTCCACCAGGCGGAGGATCGATAGCGCCGTCACGGACTTTCCGCAGCCGGATTCGCCGACCAGTCCGAGCGTCTCCCCGGCCGAGAGCCGGAACGAGACCCCGTCCACGGCGCGCACCTCGCGCCCTTCGGCCTGGAACCAGGTGCGGAGGTTCTCGACCTCGAGGAGCGGGGATCCGCCGGGGGGTCGGTCCGACGTCGGCATCAGACGCTCCGCCGGGGATCGAGCGCGTCACGCAGCCCGTCCCCCACCAGGTTGAAGCTCATCACCGTGAACACGATCGCCAGCCCCGGGAAGGTGGTGATCCACCAGGCTTCCACGATCACGTCGCGCCCCGAGGCCACCATGTTCCCCCAGCTGGCCGTGGGCGGCTGGACCCCCAGCGACAGGAAGCTGAGCGCCGCTTCGGCCAGGATCGTGTTCCCGATGCCCAGCGTCGCGGCCACGATCACCGGTCCGAGGACGTTCGGGAGCACGTGTCGGAGGAGGATCCGGCGCTCCCGGAAGCCGAGCGCGCGGGCCGCCTGGACGAACTCGCGCTCCCGGACCGCCAGCACCTCCCCGCGCACGATCCGCGACGTGCCCATCCAGCCGGTGAGGCCGAGGACCACCGTGATCAGGCCGATCGAGGGTTCGAACAGGCCGGCCACCGCGATCAGCAGGACGAGGCGGGGGAAGCTCAGCATCAGGTCCACGACGCGCATGGAGAGCGTGTCCAACCAGCCCCGGATGTACCCGGCCAGG
Source organism: uncultured Gemmatimonadota bacterium (assembly GCA_964392705.1). Taxonomy (GTDB): domain Bacteria; phylum Gemmatimonadota; class Gemmatimonadetes; order Palauibacterales; family Palauibacteraceae; genus CAYMQZ01. The sequence goes on along the minus strand of CAYMQZ010000007.1, from coordinate 33,187 downwards.
GCGCCGACCAGGGTGCCGAGGGTCATCGCGATGAGCACGGCCAGGAGGCCGATCGAGAGGCTGATCCGGGCCCCGTACAGCACGCGACTCAACACATCGCGGCCGAAGCGGTCCGTGCCCATGGGGTGATCGGACGAGGGCGGCAGGAACCTCATGGCCACGATGTCGCCCTGCGCGTTCGGGTCGTAAGGCGCCAGGTAGGGCCCGAGGAGCGCGACCGCGCAGAGCAGGAGCATGAGCGCCAGACCCACCGTGGCCGGCCGATGGCGCTGAAAGGCGCGCCATGCGAGCCGCCATTGCGAGTCGGCCCCCTCGCCGACGGGGCCGGCGTCCGCTCGGCGATCCCCGCGCGAAGCCGGGAGGTTTCCGGCCACCCACACTCCGCCCAGCATCCCGACCAGCGAGGCCAGGGCCAGCCACTCGCCCGGGCCGCCGCCCGCCAGCGTTCCCGCGATTCGCTCGGCGCGGGCCGCCACCAGAGCCCACAGTCCCGCCCACGTGGAGAGAAGGGCCAGGCCCCGAACCCGGTCGCCCGCCGCCAGCGGCCGGAGGCCGGGGAGCGCCGGACCGAGCCACGAGAGCGCCCGCGCCCCGGCGGACCGCCGCCCCTCACTCACGCTCGTGCCGGATGCGAGGGTCGACGGCGGCGTACAGCAGGTCCGCCAGCAGGTTGCCGACCACGACCAGGGCCCCGAACAGGAAGGTCGCCGCCAGGGCCACCGGATAGTCCCGCGCCAGGATCGCGTCGTATAGCAGCCGTCCCATGCCGGGCCAGGAGAACACCACCTCGATGACGACGGCCCCGCCGAACAGGATCGGCAGGAACAGCCCCAGCAGGCTGACGACCGGGATGAGCGCGTTCCGCAGCGCGTGCTTCAGGATCACGATCCGCTCCGGCAACCCCTTCGCACGCGCGGTGCGGATGTAGTCCTGCCGGATCACCTCGAGCATCGAGCTCCGCGTGTAGCGGGCCACCGCCGCGGCCGACGCGATCCCGAGGGCGAAGGCTGGGAGGACCAGATGACGCGCCAGGTCGAGGGCTCGCTCCCACGGCCCCAGGAAGGCCCAGTCCAGGCCGCGCATCCCGGAGATCGGGAGCCGGAGCCCCTCGGGCACGACGGGGGAGGAGAAGAGCAGGATCAGCATGAGTCCCAGCCAGAAGCCGGGCACGGAATACACGAAGAGCGCGGCGAAGGTGAGCGTGTGGTCCAGGGCCGAGTACTGTCGCACCGCCTGGACGACACCCACCGCGCAGCCCACGAGGAAGATCAGCACGAGCGACGTGGCGCCGAGAAGGAGCGTGTTCGGCAGGGCGTCGGCGATCACGGCGCTCACGGGTCGGAACTGGCTGAAGCTGTACCCGAAGTCGCCCGTGAAGAAGGCGGCCAGCCACCTCAGGTATTGTTCGTGGAGCGGGCGATCCAGCCCGAGGTTGCGCCGCATCTGCTCGATCACCTCCGGGCTCACGTTCGGGTTGAAGTAGGCCGCGGTGGGATCGCCCGGCGCCAGGTGCAGGAGAAAGAAGAGCAGCGTCACGATCCCCAGCAGCAGGGGGATCGCCTCGAGCAGTCGTCGTCCGACGTAGCGGATCACCGGTACTCCCGGACGACCGGGGCCGCGACCCGCTAGGAGCCGGCCCGAGTCGCGACGGCCGGGTCTCCCCGGGCGGCGGGCTCGAGCCACCACCCACGGACCGTCACCAGGTCGCCGCGCGCATCCGGCCGTGCGGCGTGCAGCTCCCGGCGAAGGCCCGCCGCCGTGACGTCGTAGAAGAGGTAGGTGTACGGCTGCTGGCGCGCGATCGTCTCGTGCCAGCGGCGATACAGCCGTTGGCGGGCCGCGCGGTCCCGGGCCACGGGGATCGAATCGAGGACCGCGTCGAGCTCCGGGGAGCAGAATCCGGAGAAGTGGAACGGCTCCCGCCGCCGATCGCACGCCCACTGATCGCGGTCGTCGAGCACCCAGTCCTGCGTGAAGCCCAGGATCGCGGCGGCGAACCCGCGGTCGGCGCCCGTCACCGCGGCCGCCAGCGACGCCGTTTCACGCAGCCGGATCTCCGCGGCCACTCCGACGCCCGCGAGCTGCTCCTGCACGATGACCGCGATGTCCTGGCGCACCGGGTTCTCGTTCGTGAGCAGCTCGAAGCGGAGCTCCTCCCCCTCCCGCTCGCGCACCCCGTCGCCATCGACGTCGCGCCACCCCGATGCGGCCAGCAGGGCCCGGGCGGAGTCCGGGGCGTGCGGCAGGGCTCGCCACGCCGGGTCGTGGGCCCAGTGCCACGGCCCCACGGGTCCGGAGGCCACCGTGCCGAGTCCGTTCCGGACGACCGCGATGAGCCGATCGCGGCCGATCGCCATGGTGAGCGCGCGACGCACGGCCGTCTCCGTGAACGGGGGCCGACGCGTGTTCCACGCGATGAACGTCACGGTCCGGCTCGGGTACGTGACGAGCCGAGTCGCGGCGTCGGTCTCGACCCGCTCCACCTGACCCGGCGGCACGTCCAGGTAATAGTGCACGCCCCCTCTCCGCAGCTCCGCCAGCAGGGTCGTCGGATCCGGGACTACCCGGTAGACGAGGCGGTCCAGATACGGCCTGCCGCCGAGCGCCTCGGGAAAATCGGGGTTCGCCTCGAAGATCCACGCGTCCGTCCCGCGCCGCTCGACGAAGCGGAACGGTCCGTTCGCCACCGGCTCCGCCGTCCCGAACGGATGCGAGGCGAGCTCCGCCGCGGGCACCCCCTCGAGCAGGTGGCGCGGGACGATCGCCGTCTCGCTCCAGCCGAAGAGGAAGCCGGGGTGCGGACGCAGGGTGAAGCGGACCGTCGTGTCGTCCACCACCTCGACCTCCTCCCATTGATCGAAGAAGGTCCGGTTCGGGAACGGCACCTCCGGGTCCTTGACGCTGCGGAACGTGAAGGCGACGTCCGCGGCGGTCGTTGGGGTGCCGTCCTGCCACCGCACGTCGGGACGCAGGTGGAAGATGATCTCCGTGGAGTCCGCGTTCGCTTCCCACGAGCGCGCCAGGTAGGGCACCGGCCGCTGCGCCGAGTCGGCCCTCACGAGCGTCATGAACAGGACGTGACGCTGGAGCTGGAACGCCATGTAGTCCGTCGCGACGAGCGGGTTGAGCGTCGCCACCGGCTCGCGGCCGGCGACCACGGCGGTCCCACCCCGCCGCTCCGCCTCGGGCGCCTCCTCTCCCCCGCGGGTGGACGGTCCCGCGTCACAGGCGCCGACCAGGGTCGTCGCCAGCACGCTCGCCGCGATCCGCCTCCGCATCCCGGTCGCTCCCCTACCCGTCATCCTCCCCTCCCTTCCCCTTCCTCGCGGGCTCTCCCCCCGGAAGCGGTCGACGGACCCTCCGCGTCGCCGCGCCAGCGCCACCGGGGGAGCGTCACCAGCTCCCCGCGCGCGTCCATGCGTACCCCGGCCAGCTCCCGGCTGACGCCGGCGATCTCGTCGTTCCAGAACATGAACGTGACCGGCTGGTCGCGCTGCAGCCGTCGGGCGAACCGTTCCCAGATCCGTCGCGCCTCCTCGTCGTCCAGCGCCCGAACGCCCCGGTCCATCAGGCTGTCGGCCTCGGGGTTCGCGTACGAGCTCCGGTTCGCGCTCATCTCGACGGCCGCCTGCGAGCCGTGGAAGAGCGGGCGCGGGTCGATCCGGAAGTTGTCCAGCACCCAGTTCGTGAGCACCGCGTCGAAGTCGCGGGCGCGGTGCAGCCCCAGCATCGTCTGCCACTCCAGCAGTCGCGGCTCGACGGCGACCCCGACGCGTCCGAGCTGGGCCTGGATCACTTGCACCAGGTCGCCGAAGATCGGGTTCCGCTGGCTCGTCATCAGCGTGAAGCGGAACGGACGGCCGTTCCGGTCCAGGATCCCGTCACCGTCGCCGTCCCGCCACCCGAGCCGCTCGAGGATCGCCCGGGCCGAGTCGGGCGCGTACGGCAGCGCCTCGATGCCCGGCGCGTAGGGGTGCCAGGGCGGGATCGGCGAGCTGGCCACGCTTCCGTACCCCCGGAGCACGCCCTCCAGCAGACCCTCGCGGTCGATCGCCATCGCCAGGGCCCGCCGCGCCTCCGGCTGCCGGAACGGCTCGCGGCGCGTGTTCCACCCCAGGTAGGTGAACTGCCGCCAGGGGAAGGAGAGCAGCTCGACGCCCCCGCTCGCACGCACCTTCCGCGCATCCTGCGGGCTCAGCGGCCCGTCCACGTGCACGCCGCCGCGCAGGAGCTCGGCCACCAGCGTGGTGGGCTCGGGCACGATCCGGTAGATGACGCGGCCGATCCCCGCATCCCCTCCCAGCGCCTCGGGGAAATCGGAGACGCGCTCGAACGCCAGGCCCTGGCCGACCTCCCAGCTCACGAAGCGGTAGGGACCGCTCCCCAGCGGGTTCCGGTTGAACGAGTGCCGGGCGATCCGCTCGGGCGGCACGTCCTCGAGGCGGTGCCGCGGAACCGGCGGCCAGAAGAAGTCCTCCAGGGGCTGGGCGTGCGGACCCGTGAAGCCGAAGCGGATCCGATGGTCTCCCAGCACCTCGGCCGACGCCACGTTCCCGAGGTACGCCGGCGCCAGCGGCGAGGCCGTCGCCGGGTCCTTCGCCAGCTCGAAGGTGAAGGCGACGTCGTGGGCCGTCACCGGCCGGCCGTCGTGCCAGCGCACGTCGTCCCTCAGATCGAAGACCACCGCCTCCTCCGACAGCTCCCAGGAGCGGGCCAGCCAGGGCCGGACGCGATAGGTCGAGTCGTAGACGACGAGCGGCGTGTAGAGAAGGTAGTAGATGAGCTCGTTGGCGTTCTGGTCGGTGCTGACCAGCGGGTTCAGCGTCTGGAGCTCGGCCGAGTACCCGAGCACCAGCGGGCGCGCGGGTCCGGGCTCCCGCGGACCCTCTTCCCCGCAGCTCCCGGTCACGAGCGGAAGGAGCAGCCCCGGCAGGAGCGTCCAGAGGAGGGCAGGGCCGGCGAGCGCGCGGGCCCTCCCCGTTCCGGGGCCTCGCCGGTCACCCGGCCCCGAAGCGTCGCGGGCCCCGTCCGTGACGGAACTTCTCCCCTCGCGCACCTTCCTCGTCCCTCCGGTCACCCGTCCAACATAGGCCCCGCCCCTCAGCGCCTCCAGGTCCACTCCGCGCCGGCGAAGGCGGCTCGCCCCCGCTCCGCCTCCCGGAGCTCTCCGGCCGAGGGCCACCACGGGACCGCGGCGAGGCCGAACTCCCCCTCGAACCCCGCCACCAGCGCCTGCACCACGTCCTCCGGCGCGGGCGGGCATCGGCAGACCTCGACCAGGCCGACGGAGCCCATCGGTTTCTCGCCGGTCGAGGCCCCGGCCGTCCGGAGCCGCAGTTCCTCCGCCACGCCCTGGTCGTCCCGGATCAGCACCGAGCCGTGCTGCAGCACGGCGCCCGAGCGGCGCCACATCGCGCTCCCGACCAGCTTGCGCCCGCCGACCGTCAGCTCCCCCGGCGCGGGGTCACGGAAGCACGCCCGCGGCCCGGGAGGGGACGAGCGCGTCCCCCGGCGCTCTGGCACCTGATCGACCGGTGCCCCCAGTCTCCGGAGCCCTTCCGCCAGCGCCCGGTTGATCCGGGCGTAGGCGGCCCGCGGCCCACCCCACCGCCGCTCGGGCGCCGTGACGGCGTAGGTGACCTCCCGGTCGTGGTAAACGGCTCCCCCACCCGTCGGACGCCGGACGAGCTCGATCCCGCGGCCCGCGGCCGCCTCGGCATCGTAGCGCCCGCGGGCGGGCTGATTGCGCCCGAAGGACAGGCAGGGAGGGTTCCAGCGGTAGAACCTGAGCGTGACCGCCCCCCGGCGCGCGGCCTCCATGAGGGCCTCGTCCAGCGCCATGTTCCAGGCTCCCGGCGCCGCGCCGTCCACCAGGAGGCGCAGCGACCCCGTCGGAGGCGCCGCCCCGGGGGCGGACGCCGCCCTGTCGCCGGCCGCTAGCCCTCCTCGTCGGGGAAGGTCCAACGGACGTCCAGCTGGCGACCGGCGCGGCCCTCGTCGAGCCGACGGACGGGCGTGGTGTGAGGGGCCGAGAGCAGCGTCTCCGGTTCCGACTCCGCCTCCCGCGCGATCGTCAGCATGGCGTCGACGAAGCGGTCCAGCTCTTCCTTCGTCTCCGTCTCCGTCGGCTCCGTCATCAACGCCTCGGCCACGATGAGCGGAAAGTAGATGGTCGGGGCGTGGAACCCGTAGTCCAGAAGCCGCTTCGCGACATCGAGGGTCTTCACGCCGTGCTCCTTCTTGAGCGACGCGGCCGAGAAGACCGACTCGTGCATGCCCCGCCCGTAGGGCAGCGGGAGCCGCTTCCCGAGCCGGGCGCTCAAGTAGGCGTTGTTGAGCACGGCGGCCTCCGCCGTCTCGCGCACTCCGCTCGCTCCCAGCATGCGGATGTAGGTGTAGGCCCGCACGAGCACCCCGAAGTTCCCGTAGAAGCCGTGCAGCTTGCCGATCGACTCCGGCACGTCCCAGCTCATCACCACCTCGCCGTCCCGCTCCTCCAGGTGCGGGACGGGCAGGAAAGGAGCCAGGTGCGACCTGACCGCCACGGGGCCCGCCCCCGGGCCCCCTCCCCCGTGCGGCGAGCTGAACGTCTTGTGGAGGTTGAAGTGGACCATGTCGTAGCCCATGTCGCCCGGACGCGTCACCCCCATCAGGGCGTTCAGGTTCGCCCCGTCCATGTACATGAGCCCGCCCACCTCGTGCACCCGTCGCGCGATCTCTTCCACGCGGGTCTCGAAGACGCCGAGCGTGTTCGGATTGGTGAGCATCAACCCGGCCACCCGGTGGTCGAGCGCGGCCTCGAGCGAGGCCATCTCGACCCGTCCCTCGGCGTTCGACTGGAGCTCCACCACCTCGAAGCCGGCCAGCGCGACGGTCGCCGGATTGGTCCCGTGCGCGGAGTCGGGAATGAGGACGACCCGGCGGTCCACATCGCCGCGGGAGCGGTGGTAGGCCCGCATCAGCAGCACGCCCGTCATCTCCCCCTGGGCGCCCGCCGCCGGCTGGAGGGTGATCTCGTCCATGCCGGCGATCTCGAGCAGGGCACGGGCGAGACCCAGCATCAGGCGGAGCGCTCCCTGGGCGGCCCCGTGGGGCGTGAACGGATGCAGCCCGGCGAAGCCGTCCAACCGCGCCGTCTGCTCGTTCACCTTCGGATTGTACTTCATGGTGCACGAGCCCAGTGGATAGAGGGCCCGGTCCACGTGGTGGTTCTTGAGCGAGAGCTCCGTGTAGTGCCTGACGGCTTCGTGCTCCGGCACCTCGGGCAGGCGGGGCGGCCGCTCGCGCAGCAGGCGGGCCGGGATCAGCTCGGACAGGGGCTCGGCGCCATCCGGGAGCGGAACCGCGGTTCCCGGACGGCCGGCGCGCGACCGCTCGAAGATCGTGGGTGTGACGGCCTCCCGGAAGGGAAACGGGGGGCGCCCGCCGACCGCACGCTCGCGGCCGCCGACGTCGGCGGTCTCGCCGCCGTTTCCGCTCGCCCCCACGCCCGCCCGTCGGCTCGCGTCCGTCCTCACGTCGGGATCCCCGCTCAGGTCAGAACTCGTACGATCCGCCGGGGGAGAGGACCGCGACCTCCGCGGCCGACCCCACGCGCTCCCGGAAGCTTTCCGGATCCTGACGGATGACCTCGAAGGTGTCGTAGTGGATCGGGATCACGACGCGCGGCTCGATCATCTCCACCGCACGCGCGGCGTCTTCGGGCCCCATCGTGAAGTTGTCCCCGATCGGCAGCAGGGCGATGTCCACCTGCCCGCGCAGGAGCTGCATGTCCGTGAGCAGGGCCGTGTCGCCGGCGTGGTAGATGCGCGTCCCGTCCACGCGTACGAGGAGACCGGCCGGCAGGGTCGTGTAGCCCTCCGCCCCCTCGCCGGCCACCTGCCCTCCGTGCAGGGCAGGGGTCAGCTTCACCCTGCCGAAGGGAAAATCGAAGCCGCCCCCGATGTGCAGCGGATGCGCGTTCTCGACCCCCTGGCGCTCCTGCGCGTAGCTCACGATCTCGAACGTCGCGACCAGCGTCGCGTCCGTGGCTCGAAGCACGCGCCAGGCGTCGCCCACATGGTCGAAATGGCCGTGCGTCAGCAGGAGGTAGTCCAGCCGGTCCTCGAAATGCTCGGGCCCCACATCGGCGAGCGGGTTGTCGCTCAGGAACGGGTCGATCAGGATCCGCGTCCCATCGTCCGCTTCGATCTCCACGCATGCGTGGCCGTGATACGTCAGCGCGCCCATCGGTAGGTCCTTCCCTGTTCCGCGTGTCTTCCTCTGTTGCTCGTGCTTCCGACCTGCTCGCCCCCGGCGGTCAACGACCGGCCAGCTCTCCGGCGACCGGACGCTCGGGGGGGCCTCCGGACCGTGCGTCCGCCAGCAGCTCGACCAGCGCCTCGATCTCCTCCCGGTCGTGCTTCTCCGTGAACGCGAGGAGGAGACCGTCCGGGGCGCCCAGCTCGGGGAACCGGGCCAGGCTGACGCCGGCCAGGATCCCGCGCTCGATCCCCCGCTCCAGGATGCGCCGGGAGCCGCCGGGGGTGCGGATCGCGAACTCCCGCGCCACCGGCCCTTCCGGGTAGAGCGGCTCCACCCCCTCCTCGCGGAGGCGCCGCCGGGCGTAGTGGGCGTTACGGACGGAGCGCTCGGCGACGCGGCGCAGGCCGTCGCGCCCGACCGTCGCCAGATAGATGGTCGCGGCGAGGGCGTTCAGGCCCTGGTTCGTGCAGATGTTGCTCGTGGCCTTCTCGCGCCGGATCTGTTGCTCGCGGGTCTGCAGGGTCAGCACGTATCCCCTCCGGCCCTCCGCGTCGACCGTGGCTCCGACGATGCGTCCGGGCATCTTGCGCACGAACCGCTCGCGGGCGGCGAACAGCCCGACGACCGGCCCGCCGTAGCTCGGCGCGTTCCCGAACGCCTGCCCTTCGGCCGCGACGATGTCGGCGCCGCAGGCCCCCGGCGGCCGGAGCACCGCGAGCGTGACGGGGTCCGCGACGGCCACGACCAGCAGGGCTCCGGCCTCGTGGACCGCGGCGGCCAGGGGCTCCAACTCCTCGATCACCCCGAAGAAGTTGGGACTCTGGAGGATGAAACAGGCGGTCCGCCCGTCGACCCGGTCCGCCAGCGCCTGCGGCGGGGTCGAGCCCGTCGGCCCGATCTCCACCCGCTCGACCTCCGCCTCCTGCCCGGACACGTAGGTCTCGACCACCTTCCGGTAGTGGGGATGCAGACCGCCGGAGAGCAGGATGCGGCTCCGACGCGTGACGGAGAGAGCCATGAGGGCGGCCTCGCCGGTGGCGCTCGCGCCGTCGTAGATCGAGGCGTTGGCCACATCCATGCCCGTCAGCTCGCAGACCATGGTCTGGAACTCGTAGATGGCCTGGAGCGTGCCCTGGCTCACCTCGGCCTGGTACGGGGTGTAGGCCGTGTAGAACTCGCTCCGCCGGAGCAGGTGGTCGACCGCCGCCGGAACGTGATGGTCGTAGATGCCCGCCCCCGCGAAGCTGACGAGCGACGCGTTGCGGGCCGCCAAGCCGCGGAGGAGCCGGACCGCCTCCCACTCGGAGAGCGGTTCGGGCAGGTCCAGCGGGCGGTCGAGGAGGAGCCCCTCGGGGATGTCCGCGAACAGCCGTTTCACGTCCGGGACGCCGATCGCTTCGAGCATCTCCCGGCGATCGGCTTCGCTGTGGGGAACGAAAGACATCTACCTCCCGCCTCGCCTCGGGTTCAGCGAACCGTCGCGCCCCGCGCGTGGGCCCTCGCGGTCCGTGCCGATCGGGTGCCGGCGGGCGGAGATGCTACGCCGAGCCCTCGAGGTCGGCCACTAGCCGGCCTCCTCGATGTGCTTGCGATATCCGGCGGCCGAGAGGAGGTCGTCCAGCTGCGAGGGGTCCTGCACCTCGAGTCGGATCATCCATCCCTCGCCATAGGGGTCGGAGTTCACGAGCGCCGGATCCTCGTCCAGGATCACGTTCGTCTCCACGACCTCCCCGGCGAGGGGACAGTACAGCTCCGAGACGGCTTTCACGGCCTCGATCGTGCCGAAGACCTCCATCCGGTCGAAGCCGTCGCCGGCCTCGGGAAGCTCGACGAACACGACATCACCCAGCTCCGACTGGGCGTAGTCCGTGATGCCGACGAGCACCTCCCCCTCGACCTCGGTCTCCCGCACCCACTCGTGCTCCTCCGAATATCTCAGCCCCTCGGGTATCTCCGCCATCCGGATCCTCCGCCTGACACTGCGCCCTGTTCGATGCAACGGGTCGCGGCCGCCGGCTCCGACGGCCGGGGGCAGAATACCCGACCCTCGAGGGGGGCGTCAAGAAAGCGGCTTCTCCCCCTCACTCGCCGGGAACCCGCCGCAGCTCGGCCCGGATCACAGCCAGCCCTTCCGGCGGAAGAAGGCCAGCATCACGCCCCCGATCACCAGCATGACGAGAAGCGCGGCCGGATAGCCCCAGGCCCAGCCCAGCTCCGGCATCCGCTCGAAGTTCATGCCGTAGACGCCCGCGATGAAGGTGAGGGGGATGAAGATCGTAGCGATGATCGTGAGAACCTTCATCACCTCGTTCATCCGGTTGCTGAGGCTGGACAGGTAGGTGTCGAGCATCCCGGCGGCCATGTCCCGGAACGTCTCGCCCGTGTCGATCACCTGGATGGTGTGGTCGTACACGTCCCTGATGAAGAAGCGCGTCTCCTCGGCCACCACGGGCGACTCGAGCCGCTGCAGCCCGGAGAGGACCTCGCGCAGGGGCCACACCGCTTTCCGCAGGAACAGGAGCTCCCGCTTCACGCGGTAGATCTCGTGGAGGGTGGACGGGACTGGATCGTCGATGAGCTCCTGCTCGAGCTCGTCGATCCGCTCGCCCAGCCGCTCCAGCACCACGAAGTAGTGGTCGACGATCGCGTCGATGAGGGCGTAGGCGAGGTAGTCGGGCCCGCGTTCACGCAGCCTCCCCTTGCCGCCGCGGATGCGCTCGCGGACGGGATCGAAGACATCGCCCGGCCGCTCCTGGAACGAGAGCACGAAGTTCTCGCCCAGGATCAGGCTGAGCTGCTCCTCGGCCAGCCGGTGCGCCGCCTCATCCCAGGTCAACACCCGCAGGACGAAGAACAGGTAGCTGTCGTACTCCTCCATCTTCGGTCGCTGCCCGGCGTGCACCAGGTCCTCGAGCACCAGCGGATGGAGGCCGAAGTGGCGTCCGATCCGCTCCACGACCTCCACCTCGTGGAGGCCATCGATGTTCAGCCAGGTGACGGTGGGCTTCTCCTTGAAGGGCAGGCACTCCTCGACCGTGGCGGGATGACGCTCGTCGAACGCCTCCCCCCGGTAGTCGATGAGCCGGATCTGGACGGGCTCTCCCGCCCGCTCGCCGGTGTAGACGAGGGTCCCGGGAGCGGCGCCCGGCTTCTTGCCGGAAAGCTTTCGCGTGTAGCGGGTCATGGAACCTCCTGGGTCCCTCGGTCGACCGGACCGGCTCCTCCTCGGCGTCCCGTCGGTGGTCTTCGGCGACGCCTCCCGGGACGGCGTCTCTGGATCTTCGGCCGCGGCTCCGGCCACGGCAACCGGATCGGGAACCGGGCTTGCCTCCGTGGCCCCGACCGGTCAGCTTTGGCCCCGTCGCCGCCGGTCGCTTCGCGCGGCCCGGCGACGCGGAGACAGCGCCCATGACCGTTCACTCGCGAAAGGAGGTGATCCAGTGTCTGCAGGGAGTAGATCCGGGTCTGACCCGGCACGGGCAGGCGATCGCCTCGACGTGAGCCGCTAGGCTTCAGGTCTCGCACAGACCGACGTCGAACCGGTCGTAGCGCCGGATCCGGCGAGCCGCGCTTCGCGGGGCATCGCGTCGGGTCAGGTCCAGACGACCCCTACGGCCGCGGGCTCTTCGGAGCTCGCGGCCGTCTTTATCTCACCTGGGCAGGGTGAAGTGGACGGCCGACCTCGCCCCGGCTCGCTCTCGACCTGGATACGGCCGCCGTGCCCCTCGACGATCGCCTTCGCGATCGCCAGGCCCGTCAGCGCCCGCCTCAGCGGACCCGACGCGTCCTCCTCCGCACGTAATCGAACAGGATATACTGACCCAGCGTCAGCGTCGTGGCGAAATAGGCCTTGCCGCGGGAGATCTCCGTCATCTCGCGGACGAAGGAGACGAGCGCCGGGTCCCTGGCCAGCATGAAGGTGTTGATCGAGATGCCCGCCTTCCGGCAGGCCGCCACCTCGCGGTACGCCTCCCGCACGATCCGCCGGTCCAGCCCCATGGAGTTCTTGTAGATCCGGCCGTCGGGAAGGGTGATGGCGCTGGGCTTCCCGTCGGTGATCATCACGATCTGGCGCATCTGCTTCCCCTCGTCCCTCAGCATCCGACGCGCCAGCCGCAGGCCCTCCGCGGTGTTCGTATGGTACGGCCCGACCCGGGCGCGGGCGAGGCCGGCGAGCGGGATCTCCTCCGCCGAATCGTGGAAGAGGGCGCACCGGAGACTGTCACCCGGGAATCGCGTGCGGAGCAGATGGGAGAGCGCCAGCGCCACCTTCTTGGCGGGGGTGAAGCGATCCTCGCCGTAGAGGATCATGGAGTGACTGCAGTCCAGCAGCAGCACCGTGGCGCAGCTCGAGCGGCGCACGGAGCGGTGGACGCGCAGGTCCTCGTAGTCGACCTCGAGCGGCACGCCGATTCCCTCCCGGGCGATGGCGTGCAGCAGGGTCGCCGGCACGTCCAGGTTCAACGCGTCCCCGAACTCGTACGGCTTCGAGCTTCCCTCGGCCTCGACCCCCGTCGCGAGACCGCGGGTCTCGTGCAGCCCCGCGCTGCCCAGCCCGCGGGGGCCGAGCAGCTCGCGCAGGGCCCGGTAGCCGAGGAAATCGAGCCCCTTCTCGGCGAGCGAGAAGTGAACGGTCCGGGAGGCCTCCCGGCCCGCGCTCCCCGGCCCGGTCGCCGGCGCCGAGGCCTCGCGACCGGCGGGCGCCTCGCCCTCGACCCGGAGGTAGCCCTCGTCGACCAGCGCCTCGACGATCTCGTCCAGAACCCTCGCGATCTCCGCCAGCGTCTCCGGGTCCGAAGGCCCCGTCCCGCGCAGGGCCTCGATCATCTCCGGGGTGAGCTGGCCGTTCTCCATCAGGTGGCGGAGGATCGCCTCGCGGAGGGCGGCGAGGGAGTTCGGGTCGGAGCCGGGCCCGAACGGGTCCACGTGGGGATCGGTCCAGGGGCTCCGCCCACGCCGGCCGGCGAAGCCGCTGTCCAGCAGGAAGTCGGAGAGGGCGTCGAGGAGCGCCTGGAGGTTGAGCGCGTCCAGCACGCTTCCGCGCCACCGCTCGTAGGTGACGAAGCGCATGGGTTCTCATACCTTCGAGCCGATGCCCCGTTTCAGCAAGTATACGGGCGCCGGTAACGACTTCGTCGTCGTGCGCGCCGAAGAGGTGGGTCTCGCCGACGCCGGGGCGCTGGCGCGCCGCATGTGTCCCCGCGCGACCGGCGTCGGCGTGGACGGCCTCATCCTACTGCGCGCCCTCTCGGAGGAGCGGATCCGCGTTCGCTTCTTCAACCCCGACGGCTCCGAGTTCGGCACCTGCGGCAATGGATCGCGCTGCGCCGCCCGTTACGCCGTGGACCGGGGGCTGGTGGGGTCGGCGCGGTTCGGGATCGTGACCGACGACGGCGAGGTGAGGGCCGAGGTGGAGGACGCCCGGGTCCGGCTCCGCTACCGGATCGAGGCGCGCCTCGACGGCGAGGCGGAGGTCGAGCTGGCCGGGGCGCGCCGCCGGGGCTGGCTCGTGCAGATCGGCACGCCCCATTTCGTGATTCCCGTGGAGGCGCTGCCGGGAGAGGAGTTCGAGGAGATCGTCCGGCCGATCCGCGCCCATCCGGCCTTCGGTACCGAGGGGGCGAACGTGGACCTGGTCCGGCCGGACGGCCCCGAGGCCGCCCGGATCCGCACCTTCGAGCGCGGGGTGGAGGGCGAGACGCTGGCCTGCGGGAGCGGTGCGATGGCGGCCGCGGTGGCGCTCCGAGCGGCGGGACTCACCGGCCACCGGCTGGACCTTCTCACCCGGAGCGGGGCGACCCTGACCGTCGAGCTGGGGCCCGCCGGCCGGGACGAGACCGGAGCCTCGAGCATCGGGCTGGCGGGGCCCGCCCGCTACGTCTTCGACGGCGTGTTTCCCGACGCCTCCGACGAGGCGGGAGCGTGACCGGGACACCGGCTCCGGACCCGGACCCGGAGCCGGGCCGGGTCACCGCCGCGCTGCTCGCCTGGTTCGCCGGGTGGGAGCGCGACATCCCCTGGCGCGATGAGAGCGACCCCTATCGCATCTGGGTCGCCGAGATCATGGCCCAGCAGACCCGCATCGAGACCGTACGGCCCTACTACGCCCGCTTCCTGGACCGCTTCCCCACGCTGGAAGCCCTGGCGCGGGCGGAGCTGGGCGAGGTGCTGCGCGTCTGGGAGGGGCTCGGCTATTACGGCAGAGCCCGCAACCTGCACCGGGCCGCGCGGGATCTCGTCGCCCGGCGGGGCGGCGCGCTGCCCGAGGAACCGGGCGAGCTGCGCCGGCTTCCCGGCATCGGGCCCTACACGGCGGGTGCCATCGCCAGCCTCGCCTTCGGCAGGCCCGAGCCCGCGGTCGACGGCAACGCACGCCGGGTGCTCTCCCGGCTCTTCGACCTCGCGGCCCCGTCGCGCGGGGCCCTGGACGAGGCCGCGCGGGGCCTGCTGGAGGCGTGCCCCGGGTCGGCGGCCGGGCTCAACCAGGCGCTCATGGATCTCGGCGCGTCGGTCTGCACGCCCCGAAGCCCCGCCTGCCCGAGGTGCCCTCTCCGGCCGAGCTGCCTGGCGCACGCGCGGGGAACCGTGGACGCCCGACCTCCTCCACGCCCCGGCCGGGAGCTTCCCCACCACGACGTCGCTGTGGGAATCGTGTGGAAAGGCGGGAAAACCCTCATCCAGCGCCGCCCCGAGACGGGCCTGCTCGGCGGCCTCTGGGAGTTTCCCGGCGGCAAGGTGGAGCCCGGCGAGACGCCAGGGGAGGCGGTGAGGCGCGAGATCCGCGAGGAGCTGGGCATCGAGGTTCGGGTCGAGGATCCCCTCGATCCCTTCGACCACGCGTACAGCCACTTCCGCGTGACCCTTCACCCCTTTCACGCCCCATGGGTGGCGGGCGAGCCGGAGCCGGGGACCGCCACGGCATGGAGCTGGGTCCGCCCGGAGACGCTCGGAGAGTACCCGTTCCCGGCGGCCAACCGGAGGATCATCCAGTCCCTGCGCGCCTTCTAGAAGGCCGAGCCGCTCCCGGGCGCCGCGAGGCCTCCGGGGCCGGGGTTCCGGCGTCCCCCCGGCCGGCGGCGCGCGTATCCGGCCTCCGTCCGGCCGATCCGTCGCTTCGCGTAGAGGGCCTCGAGCACGAGCTCGCAGGCCGCGGCGAGCTCCCCGGGATCCGCCCCGTCGGCCAGGCCCGAGGTCTCCACCAGCGGCAGGAGCCCCGGAACCGTCCGAAATCCCTCGATCAGCGCGCTCGCACGGGCCGAGTCCGATATGCGCAGCGCCCCGCCGCCGTCGAAGTGGTCCACCACCGGTTCGGCGTCCTCCTCGGCGAAGCGAGCATCGAACGCCTCGGCGCAGGCCGCCGCGACGAGGTCCCTCGCGATCGCCTCCGCGCCCTGCAGCTCCCCCTCGTATTCCAGCTCAAGCTTCCCGGTGATCGCGGGAAGCGCCGCGTAGAGGTCGCCGATCCGGACGGTTCCGGGCCGCTCGTCCAGCGCCATGACCCGGCGCTCGGCGTTCGAGACGGCCAACTCGAGCGTGGCGATCGGCATCCGCTGGCTGACGCCGGAGCGTTGATCGATCCGCTTGTCCTCCCGGGCCGCGAAGGCGATTCGCTCCACGATCTCTCGGACGAAGCCGGGAATCCGAACCTCGACGCCCCGCTCCGTCCACGACTCCTGCTCCGTGATCGCCACGGCCGGCTCGAGCTCCTTCGGATAGTGCGTCAGGATCTCCGATCCGATCCTGTCCTTGAGAGGCGTGATGATCTTGCCGCGCGCCGTGTAGTCCTCCGGGTTGGCGGTGAAGACGAGCACCACGTCCAGGGGGAGGCGAACCGGGAAGCCCTTGATCTGGACGTCCCCCTCCTGCATGACGTTGAACAGGGCCACCTGGATCTTGCCCGCGAGGTCCGGGAGCTCGTTCAGGGCGAAGATTCCGCGGTTCGCGCGCGGGAGGAGCCCGAAATGGATCGTGAGCTCGTCGGAAAGGAGGTGCCCACCGCGCGCCGCCTTGATCGGGTCCAGGTCGCCTACGATGTCGGCGATCGTCACGTCCGGCGTGGCCAGCTTCTCCACGTACCGCCGGTCCGGCCCCACCCACCCGATCGGGGTCGCGTCCCCGCACTCCTCGAGCAGCGTGCGCCCCGCCTTGCTGACCGGCCGGAACGGGTCGTCGTGCACCTCCGAGCCCCGGATCACGGGGAGCGCCTCGTCGAGGAGATCGACCAACCCGCGCAGGATCCGACTCTTGGCCTGCCCTCGCAGGCCCAGGAGGATGAAGTTGTGGCGCGCGAGGATGGCGTTGACGATGGGCGGGATCACGCTGTCCTCGTACCCGACGATCCCCGGGAACAGGCTCTCCCCATCCCGGAGCTTGCGCACCAGGTTGGCGCGGAGCTCCTCCTTCACGGAGCGGCTCCGATACCCGGCCGCCTTCAGCTCGCCCAGCGTCTTCGGGCGCTCCATCTCGCCGCCTTCCTCCCGCCCTCGATCCGCGATCCCGTCCCCGCGCGACCGATTCGTCACGCGGGCTTCCCCCCACCCGGCCGCCCGCGACGGGGGACCTTCTCTTACGGCGCCTCGAGGCCTTCCGTTCCCCCGGCGGGGCCGTCGGCCGCGGGTTCACGTTCCGACGCCCTCCGAAGCGAGGAGGGGAGGTCGTGACCGGTCTCCGTCAGGTGCCGAAGATGGGCCAGGATCGAGAGCCGCGCCGCCCGCGCCAGGGTCTCGGGGAGCCGACCGTAGACCCGCGCACGGATCGCGTCCGGATCCTCGGCTCCGGCACGGACCGCCTCGAGAATCTGCTCCTCGCGCTCGAGCCGGTGCCGTCGATACGCCTCCAGTCGGGCCGCCGGCTCGTCCACCGGAGGTCCATGGCCGGGCAGGATGCGGCGGGGCCGCAGCGAGGCCAGCCGGGCCAGGCTCGCCAGATACGCGCCCACCGAGCCGTCCGGGTGGGCCACCAGGCTGCTGCCCGTCCCCAGGACCAGGTCGCCCGTGAAGAGGGCGCGCTCCGGCAACCACAGGTAGCTGAAGTGGTCTCCCGAATGGCCGGGCGTGGCGAGGGCCCGGAGCCGCGACGCGTCCCCGTCCACGGCGAGCTCGTCCCCGTCCCGGAGGCGTCGACCCTCCGCGCCGAGTCGCCGCAGCGTCTCCGCCCCGGCCGCCACGGGAGCGCCGAGGCGCTCGGCCGCCTCGACGGCGCACCCCGCGTGGTCGGGATGGGCGTGCGTGACGCAGATGGCCTCGACCTCGGCGTCCGCCAGGGCGGCGGCCAGTCGGGCCACCTGTCCCTCGAGAGCCGGGCCGGGGTCCAGGACCACGACCCGGTCGGTCCCCAGCAGGTAGGTGCGGGTGCCATCGAGCGTGAGGGGGCCCGGGTTGTCCGCTACGAGGCAGCGCAGACCGGGGCCCAGCGAGGCGAGCCGACCGGTCCGCGGCCCTTCCTGCCGGGAGCCCCCGGGCCTCAGCGGGCCCGCCCGTACCCGGGCTCCCCGGGCATCACGGGACGGACCTTCCCCTCCTCCACGAGGAGCCGGGGCCGCACGGTCTGCACGGCGCCCGCCCGGAGCTCGGCGAGGGACCGATCCAGATCGGGAAACCGCGTGAGCCGCTCCAGCGTCTTCCAGGTCGGAAGCAGCATCGGGAGCTGCCCGCGGTGGAAGCGCGCCACGGCCTCGTCCGGTCGTGCCCACTCGTGTGCCGTGTGCTCCGCCGTGAGGATCGGCTCCGGCCAGCCCCCGGGTCCCGGCGCGAGCAGGAAGAAGCGGGTGTCGTACCGGCGAGCGAGGCGCTCCGGGGTGATCCAGCGGGCGAAGTACGCGCAGCGCATCCGGTGAAACGCGAGCCCCCAGCGCTCCACGAGGGCGGGCAGCGTGGTCCTGTCCGCGCGCAGGGCGGCGCGCGCGCGCTCCAGGACATCCCGGGGCGGGACCCGGTCCGCCGGAAGGATCCCCGTTTCCTCGAACAGCTCCCGGATTCCGGCCGCCAGGGCAGGGAGCTCGGGCGGGGCCCCGGCGGCCGCCGGGGCCAGCGTCTCCTCGAGCGACGGGTCGTGGTCCGCCGGGTCGATCACGCCCCCGGGAAAGACGAAGGCACCGGCGGCGAAGCGCGAGCTGTCGGGACGACGCAGCAGGAGTACTTCGAAGCCGGTTCGGGGCGGCGCCTGCCCACCCGTCCGCCGCCGCGGGACTCCAGGCCTCGCCACGACCACGGTGGCCGCGGGCCGGGCCTCGACCGGCTCCTCGTCCGGGCCGATGTGTCCGCGCGCGAACTCCTCCTGCTCGATCCGCTCCACGGCGCTCGGCCGGCCCGGTTCCGGGGACATATACTTCAGGCGTACGTCTCGAGCAGGGCGGCGCCCGCCGCGAGCAAAACGACCAGGAAGACGACCATCAGGAAGACGATGGCCAGCGGGGCGAGGACGACGACCGCCGCGCGGCCGGTCGTCGTCTCGTGCACCTCCCGTAGGCCGATCACCTGGAGCACCGTGATCCAGGCCAGGGCCACGAGCCCGCCGAGAAACGGGACCACCGCGAGAACTGTCGGGCCCGCCGAATAGCAGAGCGGACGAGCCGTGGAGCCGATGGGTCGCCTCTCAGGAACGAACAGCAGCACGAACAGGTGGAGCACCAGCGTCCAGACCGCCAGGCCCACCAGGGCGATGAACGGGCTGAGGAAGAAGCGGAACACAGCGGCCGCCGGCTCGCCTACCTCCGCGGCGATACCGGGTGGCGCGCCCTCCCAGATCGGCGGCCAGACCCCCGCCGCCTCCCACCACATGGAGAAGAACGCCCCCACCACCGTGACGAGCAGATAGTAGAGAAGCGGCCCCGAGACGGACTGGCTCCGCCCCACGCGACGGAAGAAGGCCGCCGGCTCGAACAGGCTTTCCTTCCAGGTGGTGGCCAGCCTGGTGCCGAACGGCAGCCCGGGATCCTCCCACGCGGGGATGGCGCGCGCCCCTTCCCCGGGCTGGGCGTGCTGCAGCGGGCCAGAGCCGCAGAGGGGACAGGCGCGGCTCCCGGGGTCGGCCTCGAAGCCGCAGTGTGGACAGATGGGCAACGACACCTCCCGGCTGGCCCCCCGGATGCGCGGCGGACGGCCGGTCTCGCCGGCCGCGGGGGGCGAGAGAACGCGGAAAGTAAGGGGTTCAGGAAGCGGCGAGCCAGCGGTCGACCCGTTCTCGGATGCGCCGGAAATCCACGGGCTTGAGAAGACATTCGTCGAATCCGGCGGCGGTGGCGGCCTCGCGCGCTCCCTGGGTGCCGCTGACGCACACGATCGTCACTCCCGAAAGCTCGGCGTCCTGCCGGATCCGGCGTGTCGCCTCTAGGCCGTCGACGCCGGGCATCGCGATGTCCATGAGGATCAGGTCGGGGCGGAAGCTCCGCGTCACCCGGACGGCGGAGGCGCCGTCCACCGCTTCCCGCACGGTGTAGCCGTACGCTTCGAGCAGCACCCGCAGCGCCGCACGGCTGTCCTCGTCGTCATCGGCGACGAGGACCCGGCCGGGAGGGGTGCCCGACTCGCTCGCGGATGGCTCGCCGTCCACGGCGGTCGAGGGGGCGCTCATCGGCGGAGAATCGCTCATTCGCTCGTCGGCTCGCTGCTCGGTGGTCGTCTTTCGCCCGCATCGGAGCTGTTCATTCGAAGCGGGCAACTATCGGGCCAGCGTGCCGCCGCTCCCGCGGATACGCTCCCTCACGTCAGTCCAGCAAGCGCAGGGGCATGACCAGGCAGAGGTAGTCCGGCTCGCCGCTGGCGGGCTCGAAGGTGGCCGCACGCTCGGGAGCCTTGAACGTCATCTTCACGTCATCCTCGGGCATGTAGCGCAGAACCTCCAGCAGGTACGTGGCGTTGAAGCCGATCTCCAGCTCCTCTCCATCGTACTCGAGGGCCAACTCGTCCTCCCCCTCCCCGAGGTCGGGCGTCTGCACCCGGAACCGCAGGCGGGCGGGCTCGAACGACAGGCGCACCCGGTGGGTCTGGTCGCTCGCGACGACCGCCATCCGTCGCACGGCGGCCTCGAACGCGGCGCGGGCCGCCACCGCTTCCTTGTCGTTGTCCCTGGGAATGACCTGCTCGTAGTTCGGATAGGGGCCTTCGATCAAGCGCGTGTACACGACGCGATCCGAGGACCGAAAGGCCAGGTGGTTCTCCGAGCGGGCGATCTCCAGCTCCTCGTTCCCGTCGTACAGACGTTCGACCTGACGCAGCGCCTTCGGCGGCACGATGAGATCCGCCTCCGGTGCGCCGGCCGCCTCCAGCTCCCTGCGCATGCGCGCGAGACGGTGCCCGTTGGTGGCCACCATCGTCGTTCGGTCGGCTCGCAACTGCCAGAGCACGCCGTTCAGGATCGGCCGGCTCTCCTCGGTCGAGGCGGCGAAGCTCGTGCGGGAGATCAACTCGTGCAGGTCGGCGGCGTTCATCCGCCACGAGCTTCCGAAGTCCACTTCCGGGAAGGCCGGGAATTCGTCTTCCGGGAGGCCATAGAGCTTGAAACGGCTCTTCCCGCACTCCAGCCGCACCTGGTCCCCTTCCGCCGACAGGTGCACGGGCGCATCGCCCAGCTCCCGGGTGATCTCCACCAGCTTCTTGGCCGGCACCGTCACCGCTCCCTCCCGGCCGACCTCCGCTGCGACGCTCACCGAAACGGCCATGTCGAGATCGGTCCCGCTGAGCCGTACGCGTCCCTCTCCGGCGCGCACCAGGATGTTGGACAGGACGGGCAGCGTGGTGCGGGTCGGAATGGCGGCGGCCACCGCCGCCAGCCCGCTCTGCAGATTGTCTCGCGTGATCGAGAATTTCATTCAGCCTCCGGGAGCCTGGCTTCGTTTCCTCGGGCCGGCGTCGCCTGCGGGAACAGCGTCGTCCGGGACTATGATATGGACATCATCATCGTAGCAGTAGTAGGCGATGTGGAAAGCTGGAAAAAGCGCCCGGCGGCCAGGTCGCGCTCGTCCGGAGCCGCGTGGAAGGCGTCCCGGGGGGCTGTGGAAGCGTCGGGAAATCCGGGGGGCGTTTCCACCCCGGCCGGACCGGTGGGGATCATCAGCCGGATTCTCCACCGCCGGCGAGGATTTTCGACAGGAGGTCCGCTCGCCCTCGTCCCGGGCCGGAGCGCGGCGCCGCCGCTCAACCGCGGAACAGCTCTTCCTGGAGTCGACGCACGCGGCTGCGCAGCGTAGGGTCTCCGGCCATCTCGGCTTCCACCTTGTTCACGGAGTGAATCACGGTGGAGTGATCGCGACCGCCGAACAGGCCTCCGATCTCCGAGTAGGGAAGGTCGAGGTTGGTCTTGATGAGGTACATGGCGACCTGGCGGGGAACCGTGAGGGCGCGGGTCCGGCGCTTCGACGTGAGCCCATCGACCGTGACGCCCCACGTCTCGGCGGTCCGGCGACGGATCTCCTCGGGAGTCGCGCGCTCCGGCTCTTCGCGCTCCTCGTGCCGATCGGGACCGATCGCCTCGCGGGCCAGGTCGAGGGAGATCTCGCGACGCGTGAGCGAGCTGTACGCGAGCAGCTTGATCAGCGCTCCTTCGAGCTGCCGGACCGAGTTCCGCCGGTTGCGCGCGATGTAGTCGATGACCCGGTCGTCGATCTGGAGGCCGTCCTCCACGGCCTTCTTGTGCAGGATCGCGGCCCGCGTCTCGAAGTCGGGGGCCTTGATGTCGGTCACGAGCCCCCACTCGAAGCGGGAGACCAACCGCTCCTGGAGACCCGGTATCTCCGGGGGGGGCCGGTCGCTCGTGATCACGATCTGCTTCTGGGCGTCGTACAGGGAGTTGAAGGTGTGGAAGAACTCCTCCTGCGTCCCTTCCTTGTTCCCGATGAAGTGCACATCATCGACCAGCAGCACGTCGATGAGCCGGTAGCGGCGGCGGAACTCGGCCGTGCGACCGCCCTGGATGGCCGCGATCATCTCGTTGGTGAAGCGCTCCGACGGCAGATAGGAGACCGTCAATCCGGGAAACCGCTCGAGGATCGCGTGGCCGATGGCGTGCATCAGATGGGTCTTTCCCAGGCCCGTGTCGCCGTAGATGAACAGAGGGTTGTACGCCTTGGCCGGCGCGTCCCCGACGCGCTGGCAGGCCGCGGCCGCGAGCTGGTTGTTCCCGCCGATGACGAAACGGTCGAACGTGTAGCGCTCGTTGAGCGGAGCACCGGGCCGGGCCCCGGAGATGCGTTCGGCTCGTCGCCGTTCCGGGGCCGGCTCGGCGTCCTCCCCGGGGGCCCGGATCTCGGGGAACTCCAGCCGATCGTCGCCTCCGCGGTGCTCGAACCGCAGCGACAGGGACCGCCCGAGTTGGCGTTCCGCGATCTCGTGGAGCAGCGTCCCGTATTTGTCCTCGATCCATTCGGCCGCGAACCGGGTCCGCGCGCCCACGATGAGGACCTCATCCGAGAGGGAGACCGCCTCGGCGGATGAGAGCCACGTGTGGAAGGTCTGCTCCGGGAGGACACTGCGGGCGTCCTCCGCGATTCGCGACCAGACTTCTTCAGCCGTTAGTTCCATGCGTCGATTCGACAGGCGCTGCCGGTGACATCCGACCGAGGAGGCCCACGGGGGCGCACATTCTAGACGGCCCAACCGAAACTGTCAACGGAGCCTCGCGCGCGAGGCGTCCCGCGCTTCGAGAGGGCCCCGGCACGGAGGAACGCCGCGCGCGAGGCGGAGTAGGTTTGACAGCCCGGGCCGCCGCGGATAGCCTGAGGGGCTCGACCCGAGGCCGGCGCGGAGCGGGTGGCGGAGGGCCCACCCGGCCCGGATCCTCTACGACCGAAGAGACCCATGCAGCCGACATACAGAAACCCCAGTAACCGCAAGCGCGTCCGCGACCACGGGTTCCGCGCCCGCATGAAGACGAAGGCGGGCCGGAAGGTGCTCGCGCGGCGGCGGAAGAAGGGTCGACATCGCCTGACCGTGAGCGAGGAGAAGCGCGGCAAGCGGCGGACGCGCTGAGCGTAACGCCTCCCGCAGTCTCAAGCGAGCGGCTGCCTCGCGGAGCGCGGCTCCGCTCTGGGTCCGAGATCCGCCGAGCCTTCCGCCGGGGCCGCCGCGAGCGCGCGGGTCCGGTAGACGCCTTTTTCGCCCCGTCGCCGGCCGGCCGGCCGCGGTTGGCGGTAGTCGTTCCCCGCCACGGTCGAACGCTGGCGCGGCGGAACCGCCTCAGACGCCGGGTGCGCGAGATCGCGCGGCGGCTGTGGCTTCCGCGGGCCCGTCGGGCCGGCCTCTCGACGGATCTCGTGATCCGAGCCCGCCCCGCGGCCTACCACGCGACTTTCGAAGAGCTCGAGACGTCCCTGCGAGACCTGTTCGAACGTCAATGGAACGAAGACCCCGACTCCGCGGCGCCATAGGTGGAGTGAGCGTCGCCGCGAAGCGGACGCTCGTGGGCCTGATCCGCCTCTATCGGGCGGCGCTGTCTCCGCTTCTTCCCCCGAGCTGCCGGTACATGCCGACCTGCTCCAGGTACGCCGAGGAGGCGGTGCGCAGGTTCGGGCCGTGGCGGGGCGGGTGGCTGGCCATC
The DNA here is from genome assembly GCA_964392705.1 of uncultured Gemmatimonadota bacterium. Classification (GTDB taxonomy): domain Bacteria; phylum Gemmatimonadota; class Gemmatimonadetes; order Palauibacterales; family Palauibacteraceae; genus CAYMQZ01. Next base: position 9,412 of record CAYMQZ010000007.1, on the reverse strand, counting down.
CGTCGGCTACTGCGCTGTCACCCATGGGGCGGCCGGGGTTGGGATCCGGTCCCGCCCGGAGGGGAAGCGGGCCCGCGCCCCGCGAAAACGGGAGCGCCGGGGGCGGGAAGCGAGCGCCGGGAGGGCCGCTGAGATGGAAATGGAGAAGCGGTTGCTGCTGGCGATCTTCCTGATGATCGGAGTCGTGGTGGCGACGAATCTCCTGTTTCCGCCCGCGCCGGTGCCGCCCCGACAGCCCGCCGACACGGTAGCCGCCGACGCGCTGCCCGCCGACTCGCCGGCCCCCGCCCGTCCGCGGGCGCCGCAGCCTCCCGGGCAGGAGGTGGAACCGGAACCGGAGCCCGCCGCCGAGGTTCCGCCCGACCTCGCGGAGGCTGAGGCGGCCGCGCGAGGGGAGCCGGAAGACACGATCCGGGTGCGCACGCCCCTGGTCGAATACCGGTTCGGCACGAGGGGCGCGGCGCTGACCGGGGTGCGGCTCCTCGAGTACACATCCTACGCGGAAGGCGACAGCGCCGGGGCCCGGGTCGAGTTGGTGCGCCCGGGGTCGCGGATGCTCGAGTCCGCCATCGCCGTGGGCGACGACACCGTGGACTTCTCGGACCGGACCTTCCGGCCCGAGGCGCGGGAGCTCACGGTCGTCGAGGGAAGCGATTCGCTCGTCTTCCGCCACGAGATCCCGGGGACGCCGCTCGCGTTTCGCGTCACCTACCGCTTCCGTCCCGACACGTACCTGGTCGAGGTGAGTGGGGCGCTCGAAGGCATCGGCGACCGAGGTTACACGGTGCTCGCGTCCCTGGACGACGGGTTGCGGACGAACGAGGCCAACCCGGAGGAGGACTACGGCCAGCTCGCCTACGCGGCGCACGCCCGGAGCGGAGATTACACGAGCGAGAAGCTCTCCGAGGTCGAGCCAGGCGAGCGGAGGGTCGTGGAGGGGGGGCCGTTCCGCTGGGTGGCGGTCAAGAACAAGTACTTCCTGGCGGGGCTGGTCAGCGAGCCGGATGGGCCGGGGTTCGGCGGCATGATCGTGACGGGACTCGAGGCCGAGCATGCGGCCCACATCGAGGCCTCCCTGCCCGTGCCGGCCGGCAGCGGCGGCTACCGCTTCGAGGCCTTCCTCGGTCCCCAGGACTATGGCCGCCTGGCGGCGGTGGGTCAGGACCTGCAGAACGTGAACCCGTACGGATGGCGGTGGCTTCGGCCCATCATCCGGCCGCTGGTCGGGCTCATCATGGCCGTGCTCGTGTGGATGCACGAGACCTTCTCGCTGGCGTACGGCTGGGTGCTCATCGTCTTCGGCGTGGCGATGCGGGTCGTCCTGTTCCCGCTGTATCAGAAGTCAATGCGCGCGCAGATGGCCCAGATGCAGGTCCAGCCCCTCATCAAGGAGCTGCAGGGCAAGTACAAGGACGACCCGCAGAAGCTGCAGCAGGAGATGGTGAAGCTGTACAAGGAGCACAACATCAACCCCCTGGCGGGGTGTCTCCCGATGCTGCTCCCCTTCCCGATCCTGATCACGTTGTTCTTCGTCTTCCAGAACACGATCGAGTTCCGGGGCGTCCCGTTCCTCTGGCTTCCGGATCTGTCGCTGAAAGACCCCTACTACGCCATCCCGATCCTCATGGGCCTCTCGATGTTCCTCCTGCAATGGATCGGGCAGCGGGGGATGGAGCCGAACCCGCAGATGAAGATCATGATCTGGGCCCTGCCGATCGTGTTCACCTTCCTGTTCATGAACTTCCCGTCCGGGCTGAACCTCTATTACGCGACGAGCAACTTCGCTTCGCTGCCGCAGCAGGTGTACCTGTCCCGCGAGCGCCGGAAGGCCCGGGCTTCCGCGCCGTCCCCGTCACCAGGGTAGAAGGCCAGCACTAGAACGCGACCGCCTCGGAGGCGCGGGGAGCTGGATCGGCTCCTTCGGCGCGCTTCCGCGCGAGGGGGCGCCGACGGTCGTCGCGGGGCCTTCCGAACACACGTGTAACTCGAGTCTAGTCAACGCCTTAGGCCGAGCGAGCGGGGTACGGGAGGTTGACGGCCCCCGGATCGGCGCCCTGCCGGGCTCAGGCCGCCCGCTGGCAGCGGGGGCAGATGTAGGTCTTGCGGCCTATCAGGTTCATCGACTGGATCTCGTTTCGGCAGCGCGGGCAGGACTCGCCGGGCGAGCGGTAGTTGATGAGCCAGCCGGGGTCGGCGTGCGCGGCCTCCCAGTGCAGGGTCGCCCGCCGCAGGACCCTCCGCAGATAGCGGTGAACGCGCGCCAGCTGCTCGGGCTTCATGTTGCCGACCCGCGTGTCGGGCCGGTATCCCGCCTGGAAGCAGATCTCGTCGGCGTACTCGTTCCCGATGCCGGCGATGACCTTCTGATTCATGAGGAGGCCCTTGAGGGAGGAGCGCGGATGCTCCTCCGCCAGCTCCACGAACTTCTCGGCCGTGAGGTCGTCGCTCAGCGGATCGATCCCTAGGGTCTCCAGCGTGCCGACGCCGGCGAAGTCTTCGCCCTCGACGAGATGGACGCGGCCGGTGCCGTGGGGCGAGGCGTAGCGGAGCTCCCGGCCCGCCGCGAACTGGAGCCGGATCCGGGTCTCCTGCGTGGGCGGCGTCGTTTGGGATTCGAGCGTGATCTCGCCCGCCTCCCCCATGTGGAATACGAGGCTGTATCCGGAGCGAAAGCGGAGCACCACGAACTTGCCGTGGCGCTCGACGGCGTCCACGGCGTGTCCCTCGAGGTGCTCCCTGGCCCCGTCGGGATCGACGTTGGCGTGATCGGGGTCGTCGATGAGCACGGTGGATATCGTCTTGCCGGTCGTGTAGCCGGCGAAGTTGTCGATCATGCGCTCGACATCGGGGAGCTCGATCATATGGCGAGAGACCTCCGGGTAAGAGAAAGCGTTGGACCGAATACACCGGAAATGACGAAAAGTGCCTTCCTATCCGACGATGCTGAAGTCGGTGGGGAGCTCCCGGGCCGGGTCGATCGGGTCCACGTCGTCCACGCGGGCCGCCGTCGGGCCGTCGTGCAGGCGTCGATGCAGGCCGTTCACGGCCTCCGCGGGCCCCTCCGCGTGGACCTCTACGCGACCATCCGGAAGGTTCTCGACGGTCCCCCGAAGCCCGAGCGCACGGGCCGTGCGAGCCGTCCACCAGCGAAAGCCCACGCCCTGCACGCGTCCCGAGACCAGCCAGCCTCGGCGCACGACCTCGTCCTCCCCCCGAGGGGAGTCGTTTCCCGGTGGCTGCGCTGCGGTCATCTTGAAGGGGTTCCTCCGCGTGTCGGGCGACATCATCGGGGACCGGTTAGTGCCGTGAGTACCCGTGCGCGGATGAGGCGTTCGAAGCCGACCCAGGGCCCCCGGCCCGGAGCTCCACGCCCTTTCCACCGAGCCGCGACAGAACTGGCGCGCGTTCGGCCGGTGACCGGCAGGCAGGCCGGATTCCGGGAATCTCTCGATCCGATCTGCCGAACCTCCTGGCCGAGTTGAAGAAGAGGGGGCTGGGCGTCCGGCCCGTGGCCGATGATTCCATGGCCGACGGGGCGACGCCCGCCGCTCCGCCGGCCGTGGGAGGCGGGGAGTGCAGCGGTCCGGGGCGGAACGACGAGGCAGGCTCCCCGGCAAACCGTTTCACGTGAAACGTCGCGGCCGGCTCAAATCGGTTTTTGGGGAGCCTTTTCCGGCCCGCCGCGCCGGGCCTCAAGGCGCTTGGCGGTGCCGCTTTACCAGAGATCGTACCGGAGATGCCCCGACATGACAGGGTCCGGGCGCCTATGCGCGCTCGGCGGGCGCGCTTGGTCCACCGGACGACGGAGCTGGGGCGGAGGGTCAGGACGAGAAGTGAGCGCGGATCCGGCGCTGGATCGCCTCCGCGGTCGCTCGAGGGTCGGGCGCCTCGCGAACGGGTCGACCCATCACGATGTAATCCGCCCCGCGCTCGAACGCTTCTTCCACATCGACCGTGCGCTTCTGATCGTCGGTGGTCCGGTTGGCGCCGGGACGGATCCCGGGGACGACGATGAGCAGGCGGTCTCCGAGGCTCTCCCGGAGGGTGGTCGCCTCGAGGCCGGAGGAGACGACCCCGTCGCAGCCCAGCTCCAGGGCGCGCCGCGCGCGGGAGAGCACGAGTGACCGGATGTCGGTCCGAAAGCCCAGGTCGCGCATGTCCCCCTCGTCCAGGCTGGTGAGGACCGTCACGGCGAGGATCCGGAGGCCCTCGGGGCGGGCCGCGCACGCCGCCTCCAGCATTCCATCGTTCCCGTGAACCGTCACGAAGTCGATTCCCCGGTTCCCCAGCCGAGCCACGGCGCCGGCCACGGTGTTGGGGACGTCGAAGAGCTTCAGGTCGGCGAACACCCGCTTCCGACGCTGGCGCAGCCACGCGATGAGAGGGAAGTACTCGCCCGACATGCACAGCTCGAGACCCAGCTTGTAGAAGCGGACGGCGTCCCCCAGCCGCTCGACGAGCGCGCGCGCCGGCGCCGCCCCCGGGACGTCCAGGGCGAGGATGAGGCGCTCCTCCGCGGGGATCTGTCCGGTATCCGTCATGCCCCCTCCTGCGCTGGCGGATGTTTCACGTGAAACGAACGTTTGGCTCCCGGCGTCCTCCGCTGTATATTCGATCTGGCGGTCGGGCGCGAAAGGGGTCCACCTCTTCCGAACCCCAGGCGCCGGCCGGCGCAGGCGGTGGCCGGCGAGCGCGCGATGTCCGGGAGAACACGGGGCAACCTCGCTTCGGGTGGGAGGATGGGCAGGGTCATAGCGATCGCGAATCAGAAGGGCGGCGTCGGCAAGACCACAACGGCGATCAACCTGGGCGCCTCGCTGGCCATCGCGGAGCGGCGGACCCTCGTCATCGACTGTGATCCGCAGGGGAACGCCACCAGCGGCCTGGGGATCCGCAAGGATGTCGGTGAGCTCTCGACCTACGATTGCCTGGTCGAGGGGCATCCCCTGGATGCCGCCACCCGGAAAGAGGTCCACTTTCCCTTCCTCGACGTGGTTCCAGCCAGCCGCGACCTGTCCGGTGCCGAGGTCGAGCTGATCGAGCGTCCCAACCGCGAGCGCGTGCTCCGGCGACGGCTCGCCGGCGCGCGCGAAGCCTACGACTACATCCTCATCGACTCGCCGCCGTCGCTGGGTCTGCTGACGCTGAACGCGCTCGTCGCCGCGGACACGGTCCTCATCCCGATCCAGTGCGAGTTCTACGCCCTGGAGGGGCTCAGCCAGCTGCTGAACACCGTGCGCCTCGTGCAGCGCAACCTCAATCAAGATCTGGAGATAGAAGGCGTCTTGCTGACGATGTACGACTCGCGGTTGAACCTCTCCAAGCAGGTGGTCTCGGAGGCGAAGGAGTACTTCGGCGGCAAGGTGTTCGACACGGTGATTCCACGGAACGTCCGGCTCGCCGAGGCCCCGAGCTTCGGGAAGCCGATCGCCGTCTACGACGTGCTCTCTACGGGGGCCCGCGGCTATCTGAGCCTGGCTCGCGAGCTGATCGAGGGGGACGAGAAGGCGGGGGCGAGGAGGAAGGTTGGCTAAGCAAGGCGATTCCAGATTGGGCAAGGGGCTGGGTGCCCTTCTCGGAGAGTACCTCGAGGAGGTCGAGCGCGTCTCGACTCCGGAGCGGGAAGTCCCCCTTTCGCTCATCCGGCCGAACCCCTTCCAGCCGCGGACCGAGTTCGAGGAGGAGTCGCTCGAGGAGCTGGCCGATTCGATTCGACGGAACGGCCTGCTCCAGCCGCTGGTCGTGCGGCCGGCGGGGAGCGGGTGGGAGATCGTCGCCGGAGAGCGTCGGTTGCGAGCCCTGCAGCGGCTCGAATGGGAGAAGGTCCCCGTCGTCGTCCGCGAACTCGCCGACGAGCAGATGCTGGTGCTCGCGCTGGTCGAGAACCTCCAGCGGGAGAACCTGTCGCCGCTCGAGGAGGCGGTCGGCTACCGCCAGCTGATCGACGGCTTCGGCCTCACCCAGCAGGACGTGGCGCGCCGGGTCGGGAAGGACCGATCCACGATCGCGAACACGCTGCGCTTGCTCTCCCTCCCGGAAGGGGTTCGCGACATGTTGGCGAACGGGGCGCTCACGGCCGGCCACGCGCGGGCCATTCTGGGCCTGGACGGAGAGGATCGGCAGCTCGGTCTGGCGGAGGAGGTTGCCCGGCGCGGCCTTTCGGTGCGCGAGACGGAGGAGCGGGTGCGGCAGCTGCGCGAGGGGGCCGACGGTGGTGATCGGCCCCAGAAGACGGGCCGCGAAGCTCGTCCGCCCGATCCCACCGTCAGCCGCGCCCAGCGGATCCTGGCTCGGGCGCTCGGCACTCAGGTCCGGCTTCGGGTGCGCTCGGGGTCGGCCGGAGAGATCCGGATCGCCTTCCACGATGCCGAGGACTTTCGGCGGCTCCTCGGACTGCTCGCCGGCGAGGCGGCGGCGGACCTTCTCGAGGAGGAATGAGGGTCGTGGACCCCGGCTCCTCGCCCGGGGCGGGCGGGGACGCCCCGGCGATCCCGAGGTGAGCCGGCCCGGGCGGGCCTGGGTGGTGCACCTCCGGCGCCCGGACGGCTCGGCCCGCTCGATCGAGCTCGGGTCTCCGAGCGTCCTGCTCGTGCTCCTCACGGTCGGATTCGGCCTCCTCTTGATCGGGGTGGTCGCGGGGCGGCTGTGGCAGGGCGCTCGGGAGGATCGTCGAGTGGCGCGGCTGGAGTCGCGACTGGCCGGGCTGGAGGGAGAGAGGGAGCGCCTGGAGGCCCTGGCGGCCAGGCTGGAGTCGATCGAGAGCAGCTACGGCAGGATCCGACGGGCGTTGGGGGCCGAGGCCGCTCCGTCGGCGCGCGGCATCGTGCTCCCGCCTCTGGCGCGCCCCGGTGAGGTCGCGGAGGCCCCGGCCGAGCCCGACAGGATGGACGGGCCCTGGGCCTGGCCGCTCGCGCGGCCGGGTTTCGTCACCCGGGCGTTCGGGTCGCCGCTCGACGCCGCGCCGGGCGGTCATCCGGGTCTCGACATCGCCGTGGCCGAAGGCTCCTACGTGCGCGCGACGGCCCCGGGGATCGTCGTCGAGGCCGGGCGCGACAGTGTCTACGGGTTCTTCGTCCGCATTGCGCACCGGGAGGGCCTTTCCTCATTGTACGCGCACAACTCCTGGATCTTCGTGACTGCCGGAGACAGGGTGGACCGGCTTCAGGTGATCGCCGTCTCGGGCAGCACGGGGCGATCGACGGCTCCCCATCTCCACTTCGAGGTCGGGCGGAACGGCGTGAGCGTCGACCCGCTGGAGTATCTGGGCGTCGGCGAGTGATAGGAGGGAGCCGGAACATGCTGAAAAGGGGAGGAGACATGGCGAAGGACAGCCGCAACGACACCTCCGGGCGGGAGGCCACCGACGTGGTGTCGGTGATCGGACCCGGAATGGAGATCGTCGGGAACATCAAGAGCGAGGGAACGGTCCGCGTGGAAGGTCGGGTGGAGGGCTCCGTGACGGCGGCGAAGTCGGTGGTCGTGGGGCGTGACGGCGTGGTGGACGGCGACATCGTGACCCAGGACGTCGTGGTGTCGGGAAAAGTCGTCGGGACGATCAGCGGGGAGAGCCGGGTCGAGCTCCAGGAGACCTGCCGTGTAGAGGGTGACATCCGCAGCCGGCGCATCAAGCTGGACGAAGGGGGTCGCGTCGAAGGGCGTCTGCACATGGGCAGCGAAGCGTTCGCCGGGAAGGCCCCGGCTCGCGAGCCCCCTCGCCTGGTGGAGAGGTCCGGACCGACGAAGATTCCGAGCCGAGCGGAGGGCCAGGGCTAGGGCGCTGGAGCCGGCGTTGGTCGAATCGCCCCGTGCCCCCGCGGAAGTCGCCGGCCGGGCCGGCCACGGAGCCCTTTATCAACAGCATTCCACACGCTCCGCGGCCCTGTGTTGCCGCGCACGTAGGTTTTCCACAGCGATCGTACTGCCGCGCTGACGACTCCCGGGCGTTCCCGGTCGAGAGATCATCTTCGTGGGGGCGTCGCACTCCCGGGGCCGGTCGTCCCGCGCCTTGTCTACGCAATCGTACACCGTCTATTGCTTTGAACGCACGGTGGGCATGATGGACTCCAGCTACCTGCGCGGCGCGCCGATCGCCCCCACCCCGATCGATGGCGGCGAGACGGCGGCCGAGCTGATCGAGAACGCCTTTCTGGCATACAACGGCGCCCGACTCAGGGAGGCCTGCAGGCTTTTCGCCGAGCGGATGCTGGCGGAGGACGTGACGGTCGGCATGAGCCTGACCGGGGCCCTGACTCCCGCGGGCCTCGGGATGTCGGCCCTGATCCCGCTGGTGCGGGCCGGCTTCGTGGATTGGGTCGTTTCCACCGGCGCCAACCTCTACCACGACACCCACTTCGGCATCGGTCTCGAGATGCGTCGCGGGCATCCCGAGATCAGCGATGTCGAGCTACGGGAGGAAGGGGTCGTCCGGATCTACGACATCTTCTTCGACTACGACGTGCTCCTCTCCACGGATGCGTTCTTCCGCGAGGTGCTGCGAGAGAAGGAGTTTCAGCGTTCCATGAGCAGCGCCGAGCTCCATTTTCTCCTCGGCAAGTACGTCGCCGCTCGGGAGGAGGCTCTCGACATCGAGGGAAAGTCCTTCCTGGCCGAGTGCTATCGAGCCGGGGTTCCCGTGTACACCTCGTCTCCCGGAGACAGCTCGATCGGACTGAACATCGCCGAGACGAGGCTGGAGGGGTTCCACTGCCAGGTCGACCCGTCGGCCGACGTGAACGAGACGGCCGCGATCGTGCTGGACGCGAAGCGCCGCGGCGGGAAGAGCGCCGTCCTGATCATGGGAGGCGGTAGCCCGAAGAACTTCCTGCTGCAGACCGAGCCGCAGATTCAGGAGGTGCTCGGGATCGAGGAGCGCGGCCACGATTACTACCTTCAGATCACCGACGCCAGGGTGGACACCGGAGGCCTGTCCGGAGCCACGCCGTCGGAGGCCGTGAGCTGGGGGAAGGTGGACCCGGACCGCCTGCCAGACGCCGTCGTCTGCTACTGCGACGTCACGATCGGGCTGCCGCTCCTGACCGCCTACGCCCTGGCCCGTCGCGAGCCTCGCGAGCCGAAGCGCCTGTACGTCCGCCGGGAAGAGGTGATGGAGCGCCTCCACACGGAGTTCGACGCGCAGAACCTGGACGAGCGTCGCCGCCGCGACCGCGAGATCGACGCGGTCCTCGACCGTCACCGCTAGTGCACCCGCCCGCAAGTACGGTCGCATTCGCGCGCCGCTGCATCGCGCGAGGCTTCGTGCTTCGCGCTCGCGCGCTCAGCGCTCCAAGGCCGCGGCGGGCGATGCATCGCGGGGCGCGACGAGCGCCTCGTCGCAATAGTCGACGCTATTCCTCCTCAGCGCGCCTAGCCCGGCGCGCGCATCGACGCTCTCGGTGCGTGACCGTACTTGCGG
>CAYMQZ010000006.1:0-39111 GCA_964392705.1 uncultured Gemmatimonadota bacterium | reverse complement strand
CGCGGACGATCTCCCGGATCTCCACGATGCCCTGGTAGATCTCGGGCACCTCGAGGGCGAACAGGGCCGCGACGAACTGCGGGTCGCCGCGCGACAGGATAAGGCGTGGCCCGCGCGGCGTCTCCTCGAGCGCCTTGAGCACCGCCCGGATCGGATCCCCCTGACGGAAGCGTTCGCGCGGATTCTGCTCCCGCCACGGAATGATCGCCTCGGCCTGGCGGGCACGGTTCATGAGCACCACGATCCGGCCACGCTCGATCGCCTGGACCTCGCCGGACACCAGCTCGCCGACCTTGTCGCTGAACTCCTCCCGGATCCTGTCGCGCTCGCCCTCGCGCACGCGCTGGATGATCCGTTGCTTGGCCGCCATCACGGCGCTGCGACCGAAGTCCCGGAAGTCCACCGGGATCTCCATCAGGTCCCCGACCTGGAAATCGGGATCGTCCCAGCGGGCCTCTTCGAGGCTCACGTGGCGGGCCGGATCTTCGACCTGCTCGACGACCTCCTTCAGCACGGTGATGCTGATGTCGCCATCGTCGTGCACCTCGATCTCGGCCTCGACGGGCCCCCCGAAGCGGCGCGCCAGCGCGGCGTGGATCCCCTCGACGATGAGGCCGTGCAGCTCCCCCTCCGAGAGGGACTTGTTCGCCGTCATGACCCGGAACGCCTCGACAACCGGGATCTGCTCGCTCATGCTCTTCGTCCTCTATCGTTCTCGCCGTACCCGTCGTTTTGCCTCCGGATCGCCCGCACGCTCAGAGATCCTCGTCCCAGCGATACACGAGGTGCGCCTTCGCGATCGCTTCGATCGGCACCTCCACGCGCCGGCCCTCGACTTCGAGCGCGACGCGCTCGTCGTCCACGAGACCCAACAACAGCCCGGTGAGCTGGCGACCGCTCTCCGCCAGGGGACCGTAGCCGCGCAGCGTGGCCTCCCGCCCCGCGAACCGCTCGTAGTCCCGAGGTCGCACCAACGGCCGCTCGACGCCCGGCGACGACACCTCCAGGATGTAGTCCGCCGGCGCCTCCGGCGCCTCCTCGAGCACGGCGTTCACCGTCCGGCTCACCGCGGCGCAGTCGTCGACCGTCACCGAGGATCGGCCCGGCTCCGCACCCGACCGTTCGATCCGCAGCCTCAGGAGGGGGCGACGACGTCCTCCCCCTCGCTCGAGGACGACCAGCTCGAACCCCAGCTCCTCCAGCAGCCCCTCGATTCTCCGCTCCAGCTCCACGGCCTCCGTTCGGGACCGGCCGTCTCCGGACCGCCCCCGCCCCGATCCAAACCCGAGCTCCAAACAAAAAAGTGGGGCCACGAGAGCTTCCCCACTTCCAGTCCTACCCTCGAGCGTCCGGTCGGCCCGCGCCGGACGCCATGTCGATCCTCAAGATAAGCCCGGATCCCGCCCCGATCAACCGAGCGGGGACCGCGAGCGTAGCGAGCGGCGCCGGACCCCTTACGCCGAGGCCCCCGAACGCCACCCCAGGTAAGCCGCCATGCGGCCCGCCTCGTCCCCGCTACCCCGATGGGAGTGAAAACGGTCCCGCGCGCAGCGCGTGCACCACGTGGACCGCGACAGCCGGTCGCCCGAGATCCCCAACCCCCCGGCGCGCTCCGCAAGCACCTCGCGGAGGTCCACCGTCCGTCGACCCGCCTCCCCGAGCCCGAGCGCCCGTCCCACCTCCGGCCCCACCTCGTAGCAATCCCCACAGATGCCCGGCCCCAGGTGCAGCAGGAGTCGCCCCGCTTCCGCGCCGGCCTCGAGGGCCACTGCCACCCCCCGCTCCAGGACGCCGGCGGCCACGCCGCGCCAGCCGGCGTGGAGAAGCCCCAGCAGGCGCGTCCGCGGATCGACGAGATAGACGGGAACGCAATCGGCGGCCGTGACGGTGAGCAACACCCCCCCACACGCCGCGACGAGGCCATCCGCCCGCCCGGCCACGTGCAGGTGCGGACCGCCCGTCGGTCCGACCTCCGCCCGACCGGCTCCGCCTTCCGCGAACCACGGCGGCTCGCGCTCGAGCCTCACCACCCGGGCGCCGTGGACCTGACGGGCCAGGAGGCCGAGCGGGAAGCCCAGCTGACCGGCCAGCCGGGCGTGCGCCTCGAAGAAGCGCGTGGGCGGCGAAGCGGTGCCGAGCCCGAAGTCCGCTCCGGGACCCGCGGCCGTGACGCCGGCGACCAGTCCGGGAAAGCGACCCTCCCAGCCCACGTGCTCGTACAGGTCGAACGGCGCGGCCACCCGCAACCGCTCGGTGATCGCCGAGGGGCCGGCCTCTCCCTCGGGCTCCCGGCGGAGCCCGGTACGCCGGGACCGGTTCCCGGAGGCGCCCCGGCCCGCGCTCACGTCGCTCCCGGCTCGTCCGGATGTTCCCGGGTCTCGACGCGCGTCACGTCGCCCCCGAGGGCCCTCAGACGCTCGTCGATCCGCTCGTAGCCGCGGTCGATCTGCCGGATGTTGTGGATGTGGCTCTCGCCGTCGGCCGCCAGTGCCGCGATCAGGAGCGCCATGCCGGCGCGGATGTCCGGACTCTCGAGATGGGCGCCCCGCAGGCGGGAGGGGCCCACCACGACGGCGCGGTGCGGGTCGCAGAGGACGATGCTGGCCCCCATCGAGATCAGCTTGTCGACGAAGAACATCCGCGACTCGAACATCTTCTCGTGGATGAGGATCGTGCCGCGGCATTGCGTGGCCACGACGAGCGCGATGCTCAGGAGGTCCGCCGGGAAGGCCGGCCACGGCCCGTCGTCCAGCTTCGGAACCTGGTTGCCGAGGTCGCGCTCGATCTCCAGGCCCTGCTCGGCCGGAACCCGCAGCGTGCCGTCGTCGGCGAGCCGGCATACGATCCCGAGCTTCCGCAGGCCGACCCGAAGCGGATCGAAGTGTCGGACCGGGACGTCTTCGATCGTGATCCCGGAACCCGTCGCGGCCGCCAGGCCGATCAGGCTTCCCACCTCGATGTGATCCGCGTCGATCCGATGCTCGCCGCCGTCGAGCGCCTCGACCCCTTCGATCTCCAGGAACGGAGTGCCGAGTCCCCGGATCCGGGCTCCCAGCCCGTTGAGGAAGTGGCAGAGGTCCTGGACGTGGGGCTCCGCGGCCGCGTTCCGGAGCAAGGTCGTGCCGGAGGCCGTGACCGCGGCCAGGATCGCGTTCTCCGTCGCCGTCACGGAGGGCTCGTCCAGGAACAGGTCGGCGCCCGTCAACCCCCGGGTCCTCAGGATATAAGAATCGCCCGCTTCCACCTCGGCTCCGAGCGCGCTCAGCGCCTGGAAGTGCGTGTCCAGACGGCGGCGCCCGATCACATCTCCCCCCGGCGGCGGCAGCTCCACCCGTCCGAGGCGGGCCAGCAGCGGGCCGGCGAGGAGGATCGAGGCGCGGATCTGTCGCGCCAGATCGCGGCTGACCCGTGACTGCTCCAACTCCTCGGCGCGAACGACGACCTCGTTCGGGCCGGGCACCTCCACCCGGGCCCCCAGCGCCTGCAGCAGCGCGAGCTGCGTCCGCACGTCGCGAATGTCCGGCACGTTGCGGAGCCGCACCGCGCCGCGGCTGAGAAGGCAGCCCGCGAGGATCGGGAGCGCCGCGTTCTTGTTGCCGGCCGGGCGAAAGGTTCCGGAGAGCCGCGCCGGGCCCTGTATCTTGAAGTAGCTCATATCATCTTGCAGGCGGAGTGATCGGCTCGCGACGGCAGGACCCGCGCCCTCGCCGCCCCGGCTGAAGGTAGGGATCGGGCGGCGCCGCCAGCAACGCGCCCCACCCCGGTGCCGGCCGCGGCGCCGCGGGCCGCGCGATCCCGCGGGGGTGTCGAGTTGAGGATCGGCGGGCCGCCGCGTATACTTTCGCCGCGACGTCGGCGACCCGGTCGGCCCTCCGGTGGGCGGGCACCGACCTCCGCTCGGGAGGCCCTTTGAGCACCTACGAGACCGTGATCCTGATCGGCATGCTGCTGTGGATCCTGGTGGCCATCGGCCTCCTTATCGGCCTCGTGCGTCTCGAGCTGCTCTTCCGCCGCACGCGGCGGCCGCTGGCCCGGGCGGCGGACGTGCTGCAGCGAGCCCAGGAACGGCTGGACCCCGTGATCCGGAACGCCGAGCGCGCCTCCGAGGACGTGAATTACATCGTCTCCTCGCTGCGCGCCGACGTAGGCGAGGTGGGAGGCTCGATTCGACGGCTGTCGGAGTCCACCGACCGGATGGTCACCATGGCCGAGGAGCGGGTGGCCGAAATCAGCGGGCTCCTGGAGGTGGTCCAGGAGGAGGCCGAGGAGACCTTCTTCTCGACGGCTGCCGTCCTGCGCGGGTTGCGGGGGGGAGGCGCATCGGCATCCGGCGGACGGCGTCGGAGAAGGCTGGGGGGCGACGAAACGTAAGGTGAGCCGCCGCGGAGCGCGCAATCGCCTCGCGAGCCTGGCGCTCGTTGCCGCCGCGCTCGTGCTGGTCACGCCGGGCGAGCTGCTCGCCTGGGGGCCCGGGGTTCACGTCTTCCTAGGGCTCGAGACCCTCGGCTCGCTCAACCTCCTCCCCTCCGGCCTCGCGGTCCTCCTGGCCCGATATCCGCTCCAGTTCCTCTACGGCAACCTCGCAGCCGACATCTCGATGGCGAAGAAGTATGCGCCCGTGGGCCGCCATTGCCACCACTGGCACGTGGGCCGCGAGATCCTGGCCGGCGCGGACCGGGACCCCGCCCTCCGGGCGGCGGCGCACGGCTACCTCTCCCACCTGGCGGCCGACGTGCTGGCGCACAATGCGTTCGTCCCCCGCATGCTGCTGCTCACCTCCTCGACCCGTGGACTGGGCCACTCCTACTGGGAGCACCGCGTGGACGCCGGGCTCGGGGGCGAACAGCTCTCGCTGGCCCGCAGGATCGTCACCGAGTTCGACCACGAGCGGGCCGACGCGCTGTTCGACGCCGTCCTCTCGCACACCCTGTTCAGCTTCCGGACCAATCGCCGCATCTTCCGCGGCCTGATCCGGATGAGCGATCTCCAGCGCTGGCAGGACCTCTTCGACACGGTCGTCGAGAACTCGCGCTGGGAGATCACGCCGGCCGAGCGGGAGCTGTACCTGCGGCACACCTTCCAGCTCGTGCTCGAGCAGTTGCGGGAGGGGGAGGCCGCGGGAGCCTGCCGCGCGGATCCGACCGGTGAACGGGCCCTGGAGACGGCGCGCCGCGTCCGGCGGGAGATCCTTCGCCGCGAGGGCATCGCCCCCGCCTCGCGCCTCGCCGAGGCCGCGGATCGGCATTTCCCGCTCCCGACCGGCCCCACTCCGCTCTGGACCGACCGGGGGGGGACGGCGGGAGTGGTTGCCGAGGTGAGGGAACGGCCGGAGCTGCGAGCGGCGACGACCTGACGCCGGCCGCGGGCCGAGCCGGCCGGAAGGGCGGGGCTCGCGCGGCCGGCGGCGTGCGCTCAGTCGGCATCGCGCGTCTCCAACCGCTTCCGGAGCAGCGCGCGCGTTCTCTCCGGGTCGGCCCGCCCCTCGGAGGCCCGCATCACGCGTCCCATGAAGAAGCGCAGGAGCCGCGCCTCGCCCGCCGCGTAGCGCTTCGCTTCCGCCGGATGGGAGGTCACGACCTCCTCCACCCACCGGGCGATGCGCCCCGGCTCCCGAACCTGTGCCAAGCCGCGCGCCTCTACCAGCTCATCCACATCCTGCGCCTCGTCGGCCAGCAGCAGCCCGAGAGCCCGCGCCGCGGTGTCGGAGCTCAACGTGCCCTCGAGCCGCAGCTCGACGATCCGACGGAGCCGATCGGGCGCCAGCAGGCGCTCCACGGGAGTCTCGCCCGCCCGCCGATTCGCCTCGGCCGCCAGCTCGCCCAGGATGAAGTTCGCCGTCGCGCGGGCGAAGGCCGCATCGCGCCCGCCCGCTACCCGCTCGAAGTACTCCGCCCGCGCCGGCGTGGCGGCGAGCCTGATGGCGACCCGCTCGGGCAGCCCATAGCGGCGGGTCAGGCGCCCCTCGTACTCGTGCGGAAGCGGGCCGAGGGCCGCCGCCTCCTTCTGGGAGATCGATTCCGGCACCTCGAGCGGCGGGAGGTCGGGCTCGGGGAAATAGCGATAGTCGAACGCCTCCTCCTTGCCCCGCAGCCGCCGCGTCTCGCCCCGGCCCGCGTCGTAGAGGCGGGTTTCGGCGGCCACCTCGCCCCCCCGATCCAGGATCTCCGCCTGCCGGTCCCGCTCGTACGCGAGCGCCCGCTCCACGAAGGAGAAGGAGTTCAGGTTCTTGACCTCCGTCCTCGTCCCGGGGCGGGTCGCGCCGGCGCGGAGCACGGAGAGGTTCGCGTCGACCCGAAGGCTCCCCTCCTCCATGTTGCAGTCGCTCACGCCCGCGTAATGCTCGAGCAGCTGCTTCAGCCGGAGCAGGAAGGCGCGCGCTGCGGCGGGCGAGCGGAGCTCGGGCTCGGTGACGATCTCGATCAGGGGAACGCCGGCCCGGTTCAGGTCCACCGCCGTGACGTCCGGAAAGCGATCGTGCACGGATTTCCCGGCGTCCTCCTCCAGGTGGAGCCGGCGGATGCCGACCTCGGCGACGGCGCTCCCCTCCGGGAGTCCGACCCTGCCACCGGCGGCCAACGGCCGGGCGTGCTGCGTGATCTGGTATCCCTTCGGCAGATCGGGATAGAAGTAATGCTTCCGGTCGAACGCCGAGCGTCGATGCAACGTGCACCCGAGGGCCAGGGCCGCGCGCACGCCCAGCCGCACGGCCCGTCGGTTCGGCACCGGCAGGGCGCCCGGGAGACCCAGGCAGACGGGACACACGCGCGTGTTGGGCGGAGCGCCGAACTGCACGCGACAGCCGCAGAACATCTTGGTCGTCGTGCGGAGCTGCACGTGTACCTCGAGCCCGATCCGCACCTCGTAGTCGTCGCTCGCTCCGGCCGCACCGGGGTCGCCGCCGATGCCCGGATCCTCCGGGGTCGTCACGCGCGGGTCCCCCCCTCCGCCACCGGCGGGCGCTCGTTGGCCAGCGCCCGCTCGAGCCCGGCGGCGATCCCCAGCATGCGCTCCTCCTGGAAGGCGGGGCACACGAGCTGTCCCCCCACCGGGAGCCCGTCGGCGTTCCCGATCGGCAGGGAGACGGCGGGCAGACCGGCGAGGTTCGCGGAGACGGTGTAGACGTCCGCCAGGTACATCGCGTACGGGTCGCCCGACTTCTCGCCGAGCCCGAAGGCGGGGGTGGGCGTCGTGGGCGAGAAGATCGCGTCGACCCCGGTCTCGAAGACGGCCGCCATCTCGCGCGCGATCCGCTGGCGGAGCCTCTGGGCGCGCCGGTAGTAGGCCTCGAAGTATCCGGCGGAGAGAACGTACGTCCCGATCAGGATCCGACGCTTGACCTCCCGGCCGAGCCCCTCGGCCCGGCTGGTCGCGTAGAGGCCGGCCACGTCGGACGAGGGCGCGCGCCGCCCGTAACGGACCCCATCGTGGCGAGCCAGGTTGCTGGAAGCCTCGGCCGGGGCCAGGACGTAGTAACAGGGGATCGCCGCCGAGGCCGAGGGGAGGGACACCTCCCGAACACGCGCTCCCGCCCCTCTCGCCCGTTCCACCGCTCGCTCGGTCAGGTCGCGCACCCGGTCGTCCAGGCCGTCTCCGAGGTGCTCCCGCGGCACGCCCAGGACGCGGCCCGCGAGCTCCGGCCGCAGCTCCGAGGCCCGGGGTGCGGGCAGATCACGAGACGTGGCGTCGCGCGGATCGAGGCCCGAGATGACCTCGAGCACGACCGCCGCGTCGCGCACGCATCGCGCGAGGACGCCGGCCTGGTCCAGGCTCGAAGCGAACGCCACGAGGCCGTACCGGCTGACCCGACCGTAGGTGGGCTTCACCCCGACCACACCGCAGAAGGCGGCCGGCTGACGCACGGAGCCCCCCGTGTCGGTGCCCAGGGCGACCGGGACGATCCCCGCCGCGACCGCGGCCGCCGATCCACCCGAGCTTCCCCCCGCGACGCGGGATCGGTCGATCGGGTTCCGCGTCGGTCCGAAGGCCCCGGTCTCCGTGGAGGAGCCCATCGCGAACTCGTCCAGGTTCGTCTTCCCGAAGACGACGGCGCCGGCGTCCCGGATGCGGCGGACGACCGTCGCGTCGTAGGGGGGACGGTAGCCCTCGAGGATCCGCGAGCCGCAGGTCGTGGGGAAGTCCGTCGTGCAGAGGTTGTCCTTCACGGCCACCGGCACGCCGGCCAGCGGGCCTTCCGCCCCCCGGCCTCCTCCTCCGCGGCTTCGCGCCGCCGGCACGGGGGGCTCCGGCCCATCCTCGAGCGTCGCGAGGAACGCCCTCACCGGGCGCCGGCCCGCATCCAGCTCCCGGTTCCGGCGGGCGGCCAGCGCGACGAGCGAGGCCGGATCCGCCTCGCCGGCGTCGAGCGCGGCCCGCGCGTCCTCGAGGCTCCGGAGGGCTTTCACCCGACCGTCACCCGCCCGCCTCGTCCAGGCCCGGGAGGCGGGGAACGACGAAGAGGCCCTCACGCCAGGCGGGGGCCGCCTCCTCGGGAGGATGCCCCAGCGGATCGGACCCCGGCTCGTCGCCACGGAGCGGCGAGCCGGGACGGGCCGGCAGCGACCGCCGGTCGACCCCGCCGGGGCTGTCGGCCCGCTCGAGCGGGGGCAGCGCCAGGAAATGGGCCAGGATGTCGCCCAGCTCGACCGCCAGGCGCTCCACCTCGTCCTCGCCGAGACGCAGCCCGGCCAACCGGGCGATCCTCCGCACCTCGGCCGGATCGATCCGAGACATCGAGGCGCCTAGCCGGGACGGAGACCGGCGTACGCGACCATCACCATCAGCCGTCCCGCGTCCTCGAACTCGATCTCGGCCTTCGTGCGGACGCCCTCGCCGCTCACGGAGAGGATCCGCCCCTCGCCGAACCGCGGATGCACGATCCGCGCGCCGGGCGACAGGTCGAGCGCGAGCTGGCTGTCCCCGTAATCGTACTCCAGCTCGCCGGACTCCCGCCCCGCGCCCCGCCCGTCTCCGATCTTCGAGCCGCTCCCGCCCTTCGCCGGGTCGTGCCGCCACTCGAAGTCTCCGGCGCGTCCCGTCCCGCCGGTCCGGCCGGCCGGAGCCCGGCCGAATCGCCGCCGCGCGCCGCCGCGCCCGCTCCGCCGATCGTCGGAGCGTCCGGCCCTCGCGTGACCCGCGCGCCGCCACTCGACCGGGCCCTCCGGCAACTCGCTCAGGAAGCTCGACGCCTCGGCGCGGCTCGCGCTTCCCGCCCGCCACCGACGGTCGGCGTGGGTCAGGTACAGCCGGTCCATGGCCCGGGTGACCCCCACGTAGAACAGCCGCCGCTCCTCTTCCAGCTCGCCCTCGGAATCGTAGGCGCGGGCCAGCGGAAAGAGCCCCTCCTCGAGTCCTCCGACGAACACGACCGGGAACTCGAGCCCCTTCGCGTTGTGGAGCGTCATCAGGGTGACCGCCTCCGCGGCCAGGTCGACGTCGTCGATCTCCGAGCTCAGCGCGACCGACTGCAGGAACAGCTCGAGGTCGCTGGCGGCGGCGGCGGCCTCCTCCACCTCGGAGCGGTCGAACGCCGCGGCCGCCGCCACGAGCTCGGTCACGTTGCGCAGGCGGTCCTCGCCGTCCTCTTCCTCCTCGAGGGCACCCGCCAGCCCGAAGCGGGCCACGCACTCCTCGAGCACGGCCCGCGGCGACGCGTCCCCGGCCAGGAGATGCAGCTCGGCGATCCGCTCGGCGAACGCCTCCAGCGAGCGCGCGCCGGCCGCCGGCAGGTCCGGGAGCCCGGTCGCGGACGCCGAGGCTTCGAGGAGACTCCGGCCCCGGACGCGCGCCGCCTCGGTCAAGCGTTCGAGCGTCACGGCGCCCACGCCGCGACGGGGCCAGCCCACGGCCCGTTCGAACGCCGCGTCGTCGGCCGGGTTCACCGCCAGCTGGAGGTAGGCGAGCACGTCCTTGATCTCGCGCCGCTCGTAGAACCGCACGCCCCCCACGATCCGGTACGGCAGGCTCGCCGCCCGGAGCGCCTCCTCGTAGGCGCGCGACTGGGCGTTCGTCCGATACAGCACGGCGCAGTCGCCGGGCGTGTGGCGGTCGCCGAGAGCGCGGATCTCGCGCACCGTCCAGGTCGCCTCGGCCCGCTCGTCGGGAGTCCGCACGACCCGGATCGGCTCCCCGGGCTCCCGGATCGTGCGCAACGTCTTGGGCTTCCGGTTGCGGTTGCAGCCGATGACGGCGTTCGCCACCTCCAGGATCGACGCCGTGGAGCGGTAGTTCTCCTCCAGGCGGACGACGGCGGCGCCCGCGAAGTCCCGCTCGAACTCCAGAATGTTCCGCAGGTCGGCACCCCGCCACCCGTAGACCGCCTGGTCGTCGTCGCCGACCACGCACAGGTTGCCGTGGTCGCGCGCCAGCGCGCGAACCATCCGGTACTGCGCGTGGTTGGTGTCCTGATACTCGTCGACGAGGACGTGACGAAATCGATCCGCGTAACGGCGCCGCACCGGCTCGACCCCCTCCAGCAGACGCACGGCCTCGGCCAGCAGGTCGTCGAAGTCGTAGGCGTTGCGGG
Source organism: uncultured Gemmatimonadota bacterium (assembly GCA_964392705.1). GTDB lineage: Bacteria > Gemmatimonadota > Gemmatimonadetes > Palauibacterales > Palauibacteraceae > CAYMQZ01. The sequence goes on along the minus strand of CAYMQZ010000006.1, from coordinate 28,589 downwards.
CCTCCAGCAGGCGCTGGTAGCGGGGATAGACCTCCGCCACCGTACGGGAGAGCAGGTCGAACGCCCGCGGCTCGTACTCGGCCGGGGTGACGAGGGCGTTCTTCGCATCCGAGATGCGACTCTTCAGCGCCTTCGGAGACCAGCGGTTCGGGTCGAGACCCGCCTCTTCCATCGCCGCTTTCAGCGTCCGGAGCGCATCGTCCTCGTCGTAGATGGAATAGGCGCGATCGCGGCCCGTGTGATCGGCCTCCCGGCGGAGCAGCCGGGCGGCGATGGAATGGAAGGTCCCGATCCACGCGCCGCGCACTTCGCGGCCGAGGAGCGTCGCGATCCGCTCGCGCATCTCCTCGGCCGCCTTGTTCGTGAAGGTGACGGCCAGGATCCGCTCGGCGGGTACGTCCCGCCGGCGGATCAGCTCGGCGACCCGCACCGTGAGCACCCGGGTCTTGCCTGAACCGGCGCCGGCCAGGACCAGCAGGGGTCCCTCGCCGTGCTCGACCGCGGCTCGCTGCTCCCGGTTGAGCGAGACCCTCACGCGCCCGTCCCCCTCCGCGCGGTCTCCTCGCTCCCGCCCCCGGCCCCGAGGGCCGCTTCCGCGGCCGCCTCCTCCGAGCGCGCGATCGGCAGGGCGATCCGGAAGCTGGCGCCGTTCGTCGTGTTCTCGAGCTGGATCTCGCCCGCGTGCATCTCCTCGATGATCCTCCGCGTCAGGGACAGGCCGACGCCCCAACCTCGCTCCTTGGTGGTCACGCCGATCTCGAACAGGTTCTTGCGGACGCTGGCCGGCACGCCCGGTCCGCTGTCGTAGACCCGGAAGACCGCCCGCTTGCCGACCTCGTCCTCGTACGCCACGCCGACCACCCCGTCGCGACCCGCCAGGGCGTCCAGCGAGTTCTTGATCAGGTTCTCCAACGCCCACTCCAGCAGCGTCTCGTTGCCGCGCACCGGCGGGGCGTCGGCCGGGATCTCGATCTCGAGCCGCACCTCCCGACCCAGCGTGGGAAGCCGGACCGAGAAGTACCGACGCAGCCGCTCGACGATCCGACGCACCGAGACCGGCTCGAGCCGCGGCGCCCGACCGATCAGCTCGAAGCGGCGGGTCACCTTCTGCAGGCGCCGCACGTCCGCCTTCATCTCGTCCACCACGTCCACCTCGTCGACGCGTCCACTCCCCGCCTCCACGCCCCGATTCTCCAGCGTCTCCAGCCAGCCGACGAGGGAGCTGAGGGGCGTGCCCATCTGGTGCGCCGACTCCCGCGCCATGGCCGACCAGATCCGCTCGCGCTCGCTCCGGAACGAGGTGACGATGAGCCACGCGCCCCCGCCCACGACGGCCAGGAGGAGGGCGGCCTGGAGCCACGGCACCCACTTCAGCCGGCGCAGGAAGAGCGGCTCCCCGAAGTGTACCTCCAGGTTCAGCCCCTCGAAGCGCAGGGGCGGGATCTGCCGGTCCAGCTCCTGAACGTACCGTCGGATCCGACGGAGATCGGCCGGGTCGTCCACGTCGGCCTCGAACGGCAGGTTCGTGGTGCCCTGGGGAACGCCGGCCGTGTCGGTGAGGACCGCGGGAATGCGCAACCGATCCAGCTCCCCGAGCACGGAGAACAGCATCTCGCCCGTGAGCCGTGCCTCTTGCTCGGGATTCCGGGCCCCGGCGGCCTGGAACGTGAGGGCGTAGAGCCGGCCGAACACGACGGCGTCGCGGCGCAGCACGCCGGCCATCTGCTGGGTGTACGCCAGGAAGGAGATGAGGACGGCCGCGAAGACCACGGCCACGCCCACCGCCATCCACTTCCGAGGGGTCACCGGAGCTCGTCGATCCTCTCGAAGCCCAGGTAGTCGTGCAGCGCCGCCGGCAGGCGGATTCCCTGCCCCGGCTCGTATCCGTTCTCCAGCAGCGCCACGACCGTCCGGGCCAGCGCCACGCCGGATCCGTTCAGGGTGTGGACGTACCCCGGGCCCATCCCCGGTCGCGGCCGGTAGCGCACGTCGGCCCGGCGGGCCTGGTACTCCGAGTAGCCCGAGCAGCTCGAGACCTCCAGCCACTCCCCCACGCCCGCCGACCACACCTCGAGGTCGTACGTGATCGCGTTGGCGAAGCCGAGATCTCCGCCGGGCAGGAGCACCCGGCGGTACGGCAGGTCGAGCAGCTCCAGCACTCGCTCCGCGTGACGGGTGAGCCGCTCGAGCTCCTCGGTCGAAGAGGAGGGCTCGCAGAACCGCATCAGCTCGACCTTGTCGAACTGGTGCACTCGCAGCAGCCCGCGGGTGTCCCGCCCCGCCGCCCCCGCTTCCCGGCGAAAGCACGGGGTGTAGGCGACGTATTTCAGCGGCAGGACATCGGCCTCCAGGATCTCTCCTCGGTGGAGGTTCGTGAGCGGCACCTCGGCCGTCGGTACCAGGAACAGGTCGTCCGGCTCGGTCCGGTAGGCGTCGTCCTCGAACTTCGGCAGGTGCCCCGTCCCGGTCATCGACTCGCGGGAGACGAGCAGGGGCGGGGCCACCTCGAGGTAGCCGTGCTCCTCCACGTGCAGGTCCAGCATGAACTGGATGAGCGCGCGCACGAGCCGCGCGCCGTGACCGAGGAGGAGGGGGAAGCCGGATCCGGCGACCTTCGCCCCCCGCTCGAGGTCGGCCATCGGCACGCCGGGACCGTCGTTACGCGTGGTGGCACCTCCCCGGGGGAGGCCGTGCTCCTCGACCAGTTCCCAGTGGGGTCGGCGGCCGCCCGGCCGCGGCCGCTCGCCCCACTCCCGCACCACCTGCCCCTCGCCCTCGCGACCGGGCGGGACGCGCGGGTCCGGCAGGTTCGGAATCTGCAGGAGGGTCCGCTCCAGCTCGCCCTCGACCTCCGCCAGACGCGCGTCGAGCCGCCTGATGCGGCCGGCGACCTCGCGCATGGCCTCGATCAGGTCCGTCGCGTCCTCGCCGGCCCGCTTCCGCGCGCCGATCTGCTCGGAGGCGGTGTTCCGCTCGGCCTTCAGCGCCTCGACCTCGCCGATGATGCGACGCCGTTCCTCGTCCAGCTCCAGGGCGGTGCCGACCAGGTCGCCCAGCGCCGGGTCGCCCCGAACCTCGAGGCGGCGCAGCGCCTCCTCGGGCTCCGCCCGCAGCCGCTTGATGTCCAGCATCTAGGAACCCGAGCCGGTCCGCCGGCGACGGCTCATTCGTCGAAGGATCCGGTCTCGCCGGGCACGAGGCCACGTACCTCGCAGTTCGGGTTCAGCAGGTGCCGGAACGTGATGCGCCCCGCGTCCCGATCGATCTCCACGATCTCCAGCTTGCCGAAGTGTCGGCAGCGCAGGCCCTGGAAGGCCGGGTCGCGCCGGCTCGTGAACGCCAGCACGTCGCCTTCCGACACCGGCACCGGCTCGATGCGAACGTAGCCGTCCTCGGGGGCCACGGTCATGCCCTCGAACGGCGTGGTCACCTTCTGGAGGCCGGCTTCGCTGAGCTCTCCGGTCACGGCTTCGAAGGGCCGCAACTCCGCCGCTCCGTCCTCGGCGAGGTAGAAGAGGAAGTCCCACCCGACGCTCTGGTCGACGCGCACCGCTCGCCCGTTCACCCCGTCGAAGGCGGAGGGCTCGAGCAACGGGCCGGTGCGGAAATCGACGAGCTCGACCCGCGTCGGCTGCAGGGGGACCGGCGACAGGAGCCGGTCGAACGCGTCCCCGCAACCGAGGGCCGCGATCAGGCCCACCAGCCACAAGCCTCGGCGGAAGCGGCGCCCGATCGACGCGCCCCCGGCCGGCCCGCCGCCGCCGGCTCCGCGCTCCAAGGTGTCTCCTCGCCCTTTCACCCCTGCGTTCCGTCCTCTCCCGGGTCGCCGAAAGCGTCCCGTCCTCCACGCTCGCCGGAGGGTCTGCCGAGAAAGCTAACTGCCGACATCGCTTGTTATTCGAGACCCACGCCTTCGCTTGACGCCTCCCGTGCAACTATCATAGCTTTTCTCCTTTCCGCGGGCGACCGGCCCCGGACGATCGAGCGATCGGCCTTCCACGGCGAGCGGCCATGCCGGGCGACAGCCAGTCTGCAGACCACAGCGCCGGGCACGGGCTCCGCGCGGACGACGGTCAGGATCCGGCTCACGTCCTCATCGCCGAGGACGAGGAGCACATCGCGCGCATCCTCGGCACCCTGCTGGAGGACGCGTCGATGCAGGTGACCGTGACGGCCGACGGGGTGGCCGCGCTCGAGCGCATTCGTTCCGACCCCACGATCACGCTCGTGATCCTGGACGTGCTGCTGCCGGAGATGGGCGGTCTCGAGGTCCTCCGCGAAACGCGCCGCTGGACGCCCGAGCTGCCGGTCATCATGCTCACCGCGAGGGATGAGCCCGAAGTGCGGGAGGAGGCGATGACCCTGGGCGCCACGGAGATCTTCATCAAGCCGTTCAGCCCCCGCGAGCTGGCCAGCCGGGTGCGGGAGCTGTGTCGCCGATGAGCGGCCCGGTCCGACCCTACGCCGTCGTGCTCGCCGGTGGGGTCGGCCGGCGTTTCTGGCCCGCCTCGACCCCCGATCGTCCCAAGCAGCTCCTCCCGCTCGCCAGCGATCGTCCGCTGGTGGTGGACACGGTGGAGCGGGCCCTGAACGTGGCGGGCCCCGGGCGGGTGCGGGTCGTGGCGGGGGCCGACATCCTGCCGGCGCTCCGACCCCTCCTCCCCCGGCTCTCCGAGGAGGATTTCCTGGTGGAGCCCGTGGCCCGTGGCACCGGGCCCGCCCTCGCGTGGGCGGCCCACGAGCTCGCGACGCGCGAGCCCGAAGCCGTGATGATCTCGATGCACGCCGACCACGTGATCGAGCCGGAATCCGAGTTCCGTCGGACCGTCCGCCGGGCGGCCGAGGCGGCGGCCCGGGGCGGACGCCTGTACTGCATCGGCATCCACCCCGACCGGCCGGAGACCGGATACGGATACGTCCGGCTGGGCCGCCGGACCGGACCGGGGATCTACGAGGCCCAGGCGTTCGTCGAGAAGCCCGACCACGAGACCGCCAGCCGATATCTGGCCTCCGGAGAATACGTCTGGAACAGCGGGATCTTCGCGTGGCGGGTCGACGACCTCCTGCGGGCGATCCGCGAGCGCGCGCGCGAGGTCGCGGACGCGCTCGAGCGTCTCGAGACGGGAGACGTGGAGGGTTTCTTCGAGACCGTGGAGCCGGTGACGATCGACGTGGCCGTCATGGAACGGGCGCCCGCGGTCGGCGTGGTGGAGGCCACCTTCCGATGGGACGACGTCGGGACGTGGGCGGCTCTCGCCCGGACGCGTCCGCCCGACGCGGCGGGCAACACGATCGTGGGGCGCGGGGTCGGCGTCGACGCGCGCGGCAACATCGTGTGGGCGGAGGAAGACAGGGTCACCCTGTTCGGGGTCAGCGGCCTGGTGGTCGTCCAGAGCGGCGACGAGACGCTGGTCATGTCGCGCGAGCGCGCGGCCGAGCTCAAGTCCCTGCTTCGCGAGCTGGAGGAGGACGAGGGGGGCGGGTGAGGCTGTACCTCTTCGACGACGAGGTCGCCGACGGCTGGGCGCCGTTCGCGCTCACCCGACCCTGCGCCGAGCTCCGGTTCGGCGCCCTCACCCTGCGCGAGCGGCTCGAGCTGGCGGCCGGAGGTCGGGCCGAGGGCCTTCTCGCGCGTCCCTGGTTGCGCAACTTCGCGGAGCCGGGAGGGCCGCCCGTCCTGCGTCCGGACGAGATCCTCGACGGCGAGGCCCGTCTCTTCCTGGCTTCCCGCTTCGTCCCCGAGGCGCCCGTCGGGCTCGTCCCGGACGATGCGGCGACCTTCTACTGCGGTGACGAGCCGGTCGGCTGCCGGCTTCCGGCCGGCGTCGAGCGCCCGGACGAGGCGTGGTTCGGACGGCCCTCCGCGCTCCCCGGCACGCGAGAGGTCCGGTTGCCCGGCATGGTCCTGGGGCCGGTGTGGGAGCTGGTCGATCGGAACCCGGAGCGGCTGCTGCGCGACCTGCGAGCCGGCCAGGGGGGGGAGGAGGTCGCCCTCGCGCCGGGGACGCCTCCTCCGACGGCCGATCTTCCGGAGGGCGTGCACGCTCTCGGCGACGAACCCATCCTCCTCGGGCGCGACGTGCGACTCGAGCCCGGCGTCGTGCTCGACACCCGGGGGGGTCCGATCCGGCTGGACGATGGCGTCGAGGTGCGCGCGGGCGCCCGGCTGGCGGGCCCGCTCCACGCCGGAGCGGGGAGCCGCCTGCTGGGGGGGTCCCTGGAGCGCCTGTCGGCCGGTCCCGTCAGCTACCTTCGCGGCGAGATCGAGGCCAGCGTCGTGCTCGGTCACGCGAACAAGGCCCACGACGGTTACCTGGGGCACGCCTACCTCGGGCGCTGGGTGAACCTGGGGGCGATGACGACGAACAGCGACCTGAAGAACAACTACTCCACGGTGAGGATGGGGCCGCCCGAGCGGCGGATCGACACGGGGCTCCTCAAGCTCGGCTGCCTGCTCGGCGACCACGTCAAGACGGGGATCGGGCTCCTGCTGGGTACGGGAACCGTGGTCGGAGCCGGCTCGAACCTGTACGGCGGAGCTCCGCCCGCGTGGGTTCCCCCGTTTTCGTGGGGGGAGGGCGAACGGCTGGATCGCTACCGCCGTGATGCCTTCCTGGAGACGGCCGCGGCGGTCATGGCGCGTCGCGGCGTCGAGGCCGGACCGTCCGTTCGCGCGTGGCTGGCCGCCGCCTGGGACGCCGGCCGGAGCGGCGATGCGGAAGCGACCCGTATCTGGGGAAGAGGGACCGACGAGGCTCGCTCGTGAGGGTCGCGGTCCTGGGGAGCGGGAGCCGGGGCAACTCGATCCTCGTCGAGGCGGGCGACACCCGCATCCTGGTGGACGCCGGATTCAGCGGTGCCGAGCTGGCCCGACGCCTGGAGGCGCTCGAGATTCCGCCGGAGAGCGTTCGCGCCCTGGTCGTGACCCACGACCATCGCGATCACACGGCCGGCATCGGGGTGGCGGCCCGGCGCTGGGGTTGGCCGCTCTACATGAGCCGCGCGACCGCCTCCGCCTGCCGCGCCCTGCTGTCGGGCGAAGAGGAAGTGCGACCCCTGGAGCGCGGAACGGCGCTCGCCATCGGCGACCTGGAGGTGTCCCCGTTCCTCACCTGTCACGACGCGGCCGACCCGCTCGCCGTGACGGTCGTGGCGCGCGAGCGGCGCCTCCGGGTGGGAATCGCCACCGACCTCGGACGGGCCACGGTTCCGGTCAAGGCGGCGCTGGCCGGCTGTCACTTCCTGGTGCTAGAGGCCAACCACGACGACCTGCTGCTCCGGCAGGGCCCCTACCCGTGGTCCGTGAAGCGACGGATCGCCGGGAGCCGCGGCCATCTGTCGAACCGGCTGGCGGCCGGGCTGGCGGCCGAGCTCGCGCACGCGGAGCTGGGCGGCGTGGCGCTGGCGCATCTGAGTCTGGAGTGCAACGATGCCGAGCGGGCGCGCGACGCGGTGGGAGCGGGGCTGGAGCGCGCCGGCTACGGGGGACCCCTGACGGTGACCGGGCAGGACGCGCCGACGCGACCGTTCGACGTCGCCGCGCTGGTCGAGGAGGCGAGAGGAGGATCGCAACTCGACCTGTTTCGCTAGGGCTCCCGTTGCGTACGGGATCGGGCGGCTACATGCCGAACAGCCGCAAGAGATCGTTCCCGACCGCCCAGATCATGATGCCCATCACGATCACCAGGCCGACCTGGCTCCAGCGGATGCGCTGCTCGATGCTCAGGGCCCGGCCGCGCACCGCCTCGACCGACAGGAACAGGAGGTGCCCGCCGTCGAGCACCGGGATCGGGAGCAGGTTGAGTATGGCCAGGTTCACGCTGATGATCGCCATGAACTGGAGCAGCTGCCAGATGCCGGCCCGGGCCGCCTCCCCGGAGATCTGACCGATCAGGATCGGACCGCCCAGATCGCGGGCCGACGTCTGGCCCGTCACCAGCTCCACCAGGAAGTCGACCACGAGGATGGACCAGTCCGCGGTCCGCACCGCTCCGGTGACGACCGCCGCGCCCCAACCCACCTGGCGCTCCTCGCCGACCGCGACCCCCAGGTAGCCCACCTCGATGGAGTCCTCGGCCAGACCGTCGAAGCGCGTCTCCATCCTCGGCGTGGCCTCCAGGGTGAGACGGCGACCGTCGCGCTCGACCTCGATCGCCACCTCCGTCCCGGCCCGCTTCTGGATCAGGGCTGGAATCTGCCACGGCTCCCGCACCTTCCTGCCGTCGATGCGCAGGACCCGGTCCCCGGGCCGCAACCCGGCCGCCTCGGCCGCGGAGCCGGGCTCCACGCGCGAGACCGCCTCCTCGCTCACCCCCACGGCGCCGGCGTAGACGGTGAAGGCGAGGAACGCGAAGACCAGGTTCATGGCCACGCCGGCGCAGATCACGAGCGTCCGGGCCCACAGGGGCTTGCTCTCGAAGTCCCGGGGAGAGGCCTCGCGCTCGCGCTCCACGCCCCCTTCCAGCACGCCCATCGCCTCCTCTTCGGCCATTCCCGCCATCTTCACGTAGCCGCCGAGCGGAATCGCCGAGAGGACGTACTCCGTCTCTCCCTTCCGGACGCCGACGAGCTTCGGTCCGAGCCCGATGGAGAAGCGGGGCACCTCGATGTCCACGGCCTTCGCCGCCCAGAAGTGGCCGAGCTCGTGGACGAGGATCAGGACGCCCAGGACGATGGCCGTAGCCAGTATGGTGACCAGCACGCGTCTACCTCGTTCTCTGTCAGCTCAGGATCTCGCCACCCGCGCGCGGGCGCCGCCGGACCGGATCCGATGGTGGCGCACGTGGCGTGCCGCCAGTCGTCCCCCTTGCACCCTGGGATGCGCGGCGTGTTCCTCGGCCCCGCGGGATGCGCCAGAGGACCGTCCGGCTCCCGGATCGGGCTCGGTAGCCCCTGGACTCGGCGTGGCGCCGGGGCTACAGAAGAGCGGCGAAGAAGAAGTAGGCGGCCGGGAGGGCCCACAGGATGGAATCGAGGCGATCCAGCAGCCCCCCGTGACCGGGCAAGAGGTTCGAGGAGTCCTTGACCGCCCGCTCCCGCTTGAGCGCGGACTCCACCAGGTCGCCCACGATCGCGAAGGCCGCCACGACCAGGCCGAACGCCAGCGTGACCCCCGCCCCCAACCGCCACCCGGCCAGCAGGAACGCGGCGTAGGCCAGGGCGGAGAGAGACCCCGCCAGCAGCGCGGCGACCGCACCCTCGACCGTCTTGTTCGGGCTCACGACGGGGGCCAGCCGACGACGGCCGAACGCCCGCCCCCCGAAGTAGGCCGCCGTGTCGGCCAGCCAGGTGACCACGACGGGATAGAAGAAGAAGAGGGTGGCTCCCAGCCGGTCCACCTCGTTCCCGGTGATCGCCGCGGGGATCGGCCCGTGGCGGAGCAGCACGCCCAGGCTGAGGAGTCCCCCGACGTACAGCGCTCCGAACGAGGTCAGGCCGGCCGCCGCCAGCGGACGCTCGGGCACCGGGACCCTCGTCATGGCGTAGCCTCCGAAGAGCATGAGCAGGGAGACCGCGAGCAGCCAGGCTCCCGAGAGGCCGCCGTAGAGCACCACCACCGGGAACAGCCCGGCGCCGGCGGCGCCCACGGCGGCGAACGGGCGGGGCGGCTCGCCCGCGTACATGGCCGCGAACTCCCGGTAGGCCACGGCGGCCAGGATCCCCAGGCCGACCGCGAAGGCGAGGCCGCCCGCGAACACGACGGCGGCGCACAGCGGGACGCCGACGGCGGCGACCGCGAGCCGCGTGACCAGGTCGCCGCGGACCCGCTCGCGGCTCCCGGAGGAGGCGGCCTCAGGCCTCGACACGACCGAAGCGGCGCTCCCGCCGCTGGAAATCCAGCAGAGCCTCGAACAGGTGCCCCCGGTCGAAGTCGGGCCACAGCACCGGGGTCACGTACATCTCGGCGTACGCGATCTGCCACAGGAGGAAGTTCGAGATCCGGAGCTCGCCGGAGGTCCGGATGAGGAGATCGGGGTCGGGCCACTCGGCCGTGTACAGCTCCCGCGCGAACCGCGCCTCGTCCACCTCCTCGGGGGCCAGGGCCCCCTCGGCGACCCGCTCGGCGAGCCGGCGTGCCGCCCACACGATCTCGGTGCGAGCCCCGTAGCTGATCGCCAGGTGGAGGGCGAGCCTGCGGCCGGCGGCCGTGGCGGCCTCGAGTCCGCCGATCGCCTCGCGGACCGACCCGGGGAGCCGATCCAGGTCCCCGAAGACGTTCACCCGCACGCCCGCCTCCCTCAACTCGTCCGTCTCCCTGGCGACGTACTCGTGGAGCAGATCCATGAGCGCCTCGACCTCGACGCGAGGACGCTCCCAGTTCTCGCGCGAGAAGGCGTACAGGGTGAGGTGGGCGATGCCGGCCTCGACGGACCCTTCGATCACCTCGCGGACGGCCTCCATGCCGGCGCGGTGACCCTCCCAGCGGGGGAGTCCCCGCTTGCGGGCCCACCTGCCGTTCCCGTCCATGATCACCGCCACGTGCGTCGGTACCGGCCCCTCGGCGAGCACGCGTCGCAACAGCGCCGCCTGCCGGGCCTCCCCGGTCGCCTCACGACCTCCCTCCGGCGCGGAGCGGCTCACGGTCCCTCTCGTCTCATCCGCGCGACCCGGACGCCGCTTCCGCGGAATCGGACGCATCGTTCGAGGCCGGGCGGTCGGCCTCCTCGGCATAGCGACGGAGCGCCCGCATCCCGCCCCGGAAGCTGTACGCCTCGAAACCCCGGGCCTGCATCCGCTCGGCCAAGTAGGCCGACCGCACTCCCTCGTTGCAGTAGAGCACGTACGTCTTCTCCCGAGCCAGCTCTCCGAAGCCGCGGCTCAGCTCGTCGAAGTCGCGACGGACCGCGTCGGGCCAATGCCAGGCCCGATACGCCGCGAGCGCGCGCGTGTCCACGACCTCCGCCTCCTCGGCGATCTCGCTCACGAACACGCTCGAGCCGATCAAGTCGCCGGCCTCCAGCGCTCGAAGGTCGACCGCCTCTCGACCCGCGAGCGCCGTCTCCAGGGGCCCCGCATCCACGTGGGCTTCCTGCGCCGCGGCCGCCTCGGGCGTGGCCGCCGTCACGGGTCGTGCCGGGGCCACCTGGCAGTACTCCCGGACCCGGGACGACAACTCGTAGGTCCCGATGTCGCGGGCCCGCGCCACGATCTCCTCCTTGTCGAACCCGATCAGGGGACGGAGCACCGGCAGGGACGAGGCCGCATCGATCGCCCGCAGGTTGGAGAGCGTCTGCGACGACACCTGACCCACCGCCTCGCCCGTGATCAGCGCCTCCGCGCCGGTCTGGACGGCCACCCGGCACGCCGCCCGATACATGAGGCGCTTCAGCACCACCTGCAGGTAAGACGGCCGGGCTCCGCGTCGCATCGCCTCGACCACGTCGGTGAAGTCGAGGACGTGCAGCCGGGGCCGGGATCCGTAGCTCCAGCCATCCGCGAGCACCTTGGCCACTTCCAGCACCATCCGGCGATAGGCGGCACCGCCGAGGTTGCAGAAGACGTAGTCGACCTCGATCCCGCGGCGAAGCGCCATCCACGCGGCCACGGCCGAATCGAAGCCGCCGGACAGCAGGGCCACGGCCCGGCCCTCGACGCCGATCGGCAGGCCTCCGGCCCCGGAGCGCCGCTCGGAGAACAGATAGGCCCGATCGTCCCGGACCTCGACCCGCACCTCGATCTCGGGGTCGTCCAGGTCCACCGTCGCGCCTGGGTTGAGGGCGGCGCCGAGGCGAACCATGACGTCCCGGGACCCGAACCCATGACGGCCCGACCGCCGGGCCCGCACCGCGAAGCGTCGCCCCTTCACTCGATCCGCGAAGAGGCGACGTCCCACCTCGACGATCTCGTCCAGTTCCGCGGCGCACTCCGCCTCGAGGGTCGAGAACGAGCTGATCCCGAACACCCGATTCAGCGGCTCGAGCGCCCCGGAATCCGGCGCGGTCACGAAAAGGCGACTCCAGGCGTTCTCGACGCGCGCGTCCACCCCCTGGCTCTCCAGGGCGTCGCGGAGGTTTCGCACCAGGCGCTTCTGGAAGCGCGATCGGGTCCGGCGGGACTTCGTGGACAGCTCGCCCGAGAGCCGGAGCATCACGCGGACCGCGTCGGCTGCCGGCTTCCGGGCATCCGGAACGCCGCCGGTGGACCGACCTTCGCGCGTCGTCATCTCGGTCATTTCATCGCCCCCTCTTGCATACCGAGGCGCGCCCGGAACGCTCCGTCACGCGCCGCGGGCCCCGCACACGGTATCCCGGCGAGGGACGGCCCGGAAGCGCGCCGCGAGAGGCTTCGATCCGCGCGGGGGAGTGGCAGGGGCGGGATTTGAACCCGCGACCAAGGGCTTATGAGTCCCCTGCTCTACCAGGCTGAGCTACCCTGCCGGACGGTCGCGGCCAGCCCACGCATCGGAAACCGCGGTGGGACCGGGGTCGGATCGGGCGGCAAAAAGGGCCGGAGCCCTGGCTCCGGCCCTGCCATAGCGGGGGCGGGATTCGAACCCGCGACCTTCGGGTTATGAGCCCGACGAGCTACCAGACTGCTCCACCCCGCACCGGGGGGTCGAAACTTACCTTCGACCGCCGGACGGATCAACCCCGCTGCCCTCCTTCGGTTCCGTCCCCGAGGCCTCGGCGGGGACGAATCGGTAGAGGCGCTCGCCGTCGCGGATGAAGCCGTAGCGTTCCCGCGCCAGCCGCTCGATCGCCAACGTGTCCCGCGCCAGGGCCTCCGCCCGGGCCGCCAGCGAGTCCACCGTCGCCTGGAGCGAATCGACCCGATCTACCGCGCGCGCGCGCGAGCGCTCCAGCTCGCGAACGTCGAAGACGCCGTACTCCCCGCCCAGGACGAGGTAGTAGAGCGCCGCACCCGGGACGAGGATCCACAGGGCCCGGCGAATCCAGCGTCGCGTCGCCTCACCCACGGAACGCCTCCCGGCCGGCGAAGCGCGCCCGGCCCTCCAGCTCCTCTTCGATCCGGAGCAGACGGTTGTACTTGGCGACGCGTTCCGAGCGGCTCACCGATCCCGTCTTGATCTGTCCCGCCTCCGTCGCCACGGCGAGGTCCGCGATGAAGGTGTCCTCCGTCTCGCCGGAGCGGTGCGAGATGACCCGGGCGTAGCCCGAGCGCTCGGCCAGCGCGATCGCCTCCCGCGTCTCGGTCAGGGTGCCGATCTGGTTCGGCTTCACGAGAATCGCGTTGGCGACGGCGCCCTCCACGCCCCGCCGCAGGCGCTCCGCGCTGGTGACGAACAGGTCGTCGCCGACGAGCTGCACCCGCGCGCCCAGCCGTTCCGTCAGGAGCCGCCAGCCCTCCCAGTCGTCCTCGGCCAGGCCGTCCTCGATCGAGACGATCGGGTAACGGTCGAGCCATGCCCGATAGAGCTCGACCAGGTCTTCCGCGGACAGCGGCTCCCGACGCTCCCCCTCCAGGCGGTAGTCGCCGGCCCCGTCGACGAGCTCGGAGGCGGCGCAGTCCAGCGCGAGCGCCACCTGCTCCCCGGGGACGTATCCGGCGCTCTCGATCGAGGCGAGGGCCAGCTCCAGCGCCCGCTCGTTCGATGCCAGGTCCGGAGCCACGCCGCCCTCGTCGCCCACTCCGGTGGACAGCCCCTCGGCCGCCAGTCGCTCCCGGAGCGCGTGGAAGACCTCCGCGCCCGCACGCAGGGCCTCCGAGAAGGAGGGCAGCCCCAGGGGGACGATCATGAACTCCTGGATCTCCACGTTGTTGTCCGCGTGGGCGCCGCCGTTCAGGATGTTGATCAGCGGCACGGGGAGCAGCCCGTCGCCCTCGTCTCGCAGATGCCGGTAGAGGGGCCGGTCCGCCGCTTCCGCGGCCGCGCGGCAAGCCGCGAGCGAGACGGCCAGGATGGCGTTGGCGCCCAGCCGCCCCTTGTTGGGCGTCCCGTCGAGCTCGACCAGGAGACGGTCGACCCCGACCTGATCCCGCGCGTCCACCCCGAGGAGGGCGTCGCGGATCTCTCCCTCGACCTGCGCCACGGCCCGGCGGACGCCCCTGCCGCCGTAGCGCTCGGGGTCTCCGTCGCGAAGCTCGAGCGCCTCGTGCTCGCCCGTGGACGCGCCGCTCGGCACGGCCGCCCGCCCCCTCGCCCCACCCTCCAGAAGCACGTCGGCTTCCACCGTGGGGTGGCCCCGGGAGTCGAGAATCTCGCGCGCCCGGATGTCGACGATCCTGAACATGAGCCCTTCCTCCCTTCCCGCTCCACCCGGCCGGGAAAGTGCGCGGGGCGCCCGCCCCGATCAAGTCGCCGGGACCGCCCCTTCGTCCTCCAGCATCGCCGCGATCGCGGCTCGGGTCGCGTGCAGCACCTCGTCCCGATCCTCCGCCGTCCGCGCCTCGAGGGGAATCGGTCGACCGCAGCGCACGACGATCGTCCCGCCCCGCGGTCGCCACGCTCCCGGCGGCAACACGCCACCTCCGCCCCGGATCGCCACCGGCACCAGCGGGACCGCCGTCTCGATCGCCAGGACGAACGTGCCCCGCTTGAACGGCTGCAGACGTCCGTCGCGGGAGCGGGTGCCTTCAGGGAAGAGGACCAGCGACAACCCCTCGCGCCGCATGCGCTCCCCCGCCTCCCGGATCGTCTCGATCGCCCGGGCCCGGTCCCGGCGGTCGATGAAGACGTGGCCCGCCGCCCGGCAGGCCCGGCCGAACAGCGGGATGCGGCCGAGCTCGCCCTTGGCCACGAAGCGGAGCGAGAGCGGAAGCGCTCCCATCAAGGCCCAGATGTCGAACGTCGACTGGTGGTTGGCGGCCAGGATGGACGGCTGTCCGGGGCGCAGGTGGTCCAGGCCCTCGACCCGCACTTCGATCCCGGCCACCCGGAACAGGAAGCGGGCCCAGCTGCGGTGGACCCAGTCGTACAGCCCCTTCGGCGCGCGCAGCAGCCCGCCCGCCACGGCCACCGCGGAGAAGAACAGGGTGGAAAGAGCGGCGGCGGGAGGAAACAGGACCTGCCGGATCACGGCCCCGCCCACGGCCCGAAGTGGTCGTACCCCGAGACCTCGAAGGAAGCGCGACGGCCCCCGGCCAGCCAGCGCAGGCCGGCGCCGCCGATCACCCGGCCCACCCGCGCGAAGGAGGTCCCGAACGCCGCCTCGAGCCCGGCCGCCAGCTCGGCGAGAGCCCCTTCCGGACCCGCCACCAGGAGCTCGTAGTCCTCTCCGCCCGACAGCGCGATCCGAAGCGCCGTCTCCCGCTCCGCGTACCCGCGCAACGCCGGGGCGAGCGGGATCGCCTCCAGCTCGATCTCGAGGCCCACGCCCGAGGCGGTCGCCAGGTGTCGCGCATCCCCGGCCAGGCCATCCGAGAGATCGATCATCGCTCCGAGCGCGGTCCGCTGCGCCAGCCAGCGCGCTTCGCGAATGCGGGGGCGCGGTCGCTCGAGGCGGCGGCGCGCGCCGGGGTCCGGCTCCAGCGAGCGAGACAGGTCGCGGATCGCCGCCGCGGCCCCGCCCAGCTCGCCGGTCACCCACAGCGCCTGTCCGGGGCGAGCCCCGGAGCGCGAGACCGGCGTGCGGGCCGCGCCGAGCGCGACCACGTCGAGCACGACCGCTCCCGGGCTTCGCGACACGTCGCCGCCCAAGAGGACGGTGTCGGCGTCCCGCAGGCAGGCGCCGACCCCGGCTCCCAGCGCGACCACGACGTCGGTTTCGAGCTCGGGGGGCAGCAGCAGCGTGACGAGCACCCCCAGGGGCCGGGCGGCCATGGCCGCCAGGTCGCTGAGCGCCGCCGCGGTCGCCCGGTACCCGATCGCATCCCAGCGCATCCATTCCCGCCGGAAGTGGACCCCCTCGACGGAGGCGTCCGTGGTCGCGACCACCCTCTCGCCCTCCGGCACCTCGAGCACCGCGGCATCGTCGCCCGGTCCGGCGAGGCCGGCCGCGACCGCCCCGGTCGCCTCGATGAAGGCGCGAATCAGCCCGAACTCGCCGCCCGGCGCGAGGGGGATCGGGCCCTCCGGCCCCGCGGCGCTCATGCCGGGGCGCCCGCCGAGCTCACCGCTCGGGGGGAGCGGGAGCGGCGAACAGCACGCCGGCCCAGGTCGACGCGAAGCGGGCCTCGACCTCGCGCCGTGCCTCGGGGATCCGCTCCGGCAGATCGGAGGCGGCGTGGCCTACCGGTTCGGGCGCGGCGGCTGCCGCCAACCCGGAGATCAACAGCCCCGCCGCGCCGGCGTCGGCGGGGGCGGCTCCCGCGGCGAGGTAGGCGCCGGACAGCCCGGTGAGCACGTCCCCCACCCCTCCCGTCGCGAAGGCCGGGGTGGCTGCCGTGGCCACGCGCAGCGGCTCCCCCTCGACCGCCACGATCGAGGGCGCGCCCTTGAGCAGCACGGCGCAGCCGAAGCGCCCCGCCGCGTCGCGCGCCCGCCCGGGCGGATCGTCGATGATCCCTTCCACCGATGCATCCAGCAGCCGCGCCAGCTCGCCGGGGTGCGGCGTGAACAGCGCCGGCCCTCGCAGGCGCTCCGCCAACGCGTCCGCCCGTCCGGCCCACAGGTTGAGCGCGTCCGCGTCCAGCACCGCCGGTCGGGCGCCACGTCTCTCCAGCACCTCCTCGGCCAGGTGCCCGCGGTCCTCGCCGCGCCCCAGACCGGGCCCCAGAGCCACGGCGTGCGCCCACTCCACGGATTCGGCCACGGCCTCGGGGTCGTCCCACGGCACGAACAGGGCCTCGGGCACCGTAGACTGAAGGATCTCGCGGTTGGCCGGATCGCTCACGATCCGCACGATCCCGGCCCCCCCGCGCACGGCCGCGCGGCCGGCCAGCACCGCCGCCCCGGCCATCCCCGCCTGACCCGCCACGAGCGTCAGGTAGCCCGCCTTCCCCTTGTGCGCGTCCGCGCCGCGGCCGGGCAACATCGCGGAACGGACCCAGGCCGCCGTGATCGCCCGCGCGCCGGGCCGCGGGTGGGCGGGCGGGAAACCGATCTCGACCGCCACCAGGTCGCCGCAGTACCTGCGCGCGGGGAAGCGGAGCAGCCCGAGCTTGGGCCATCCGAGACACACGCTGAGCGACGCGCGCACACAGGCTCCGGGCACGGCACCGGTCGTCGGATCGGCGCCGCTCGGGCCGTCCACGGCGACGATCGGCACGCCCGAGCGGTTCGCCGTTTCGATGATCCGCGCCTGCGCCTCGCGCGGCGCGCCCCGCACTCCCGTGCCCAGGATCCCATCCAGGGCGACCGAGGCGCCGGCCAGGTCCGATGCGGTCGCCTCCGGCGCCTCCAACTCGATCTCCCACCCCCGGAGAACGTCCGGCTGCGGAGCCGAGCCGCCGCAGCGGACGGCGCGGACCGGACGACCCCAGGCCCGGAGGCATCGGAGGGCGACGAGGGCGTCGGCCCCGTTGTGGCCGCTCCCTGCCAGGGCCACGACCGGCCCCTCGGGCCAGGACGCCTGGACGAGACGCGCCACTTCGCGTCCCGCGCACTCGATCAGCGCCCGCTCGGGGATCGCCCCCGACCCGGTGGCCCGGCGGTCCAGCTCGGCCATCTCGTCCGCGGTGGGAAGCCAGACCGTCTCGGCGGCATGGCGCCACCACTCGTCCCGGGGCGGGAGGGGCGTCACGGCGAGCTCACTCCACTCGAGGCGGGGTGGGGTCGGTGGAGAAGACCGGGACGCGCCGGTCGGCGCGTGGCCGCGGGATCGCCGAGACACGCCGGACCGCAGCGGTGCCGATTCGCGGTCCGGTGCGGGCCGGCCTACTTGTAGGACTGCTGGATGTTGCGGCCGAAGCTGATCTCGCCGTTGTCGATGCGTATGTTGAATCCGCACTCCGGGTTCGAACAGACCCAGGCCTTGTATCGAATCGGCGCACCTTCTCGACCGTAATCCGACAGCGGAATCAGCAACCCCGCGTTGCAGCTCAGGCAGTCCGGAAAGCCGGCCTCGTGTACCACGCGATCACCCCTCCCCAGCGATGGTCCCCCATGTCGACGGTCCGGCCCGCGGCGACCCGCCTGCGCTCGAACGCGGCGTCGCGCGGCATGGCCGCCGAATCTACCACCCGATCACGAGGAGCGCCCCCCCTCGAGCGCGCCCCACGGAAAACCCTCCTCGAACGCCTCGTCGAACGTGTAGAGACCCTCGAAATCCTCCCGACTGTCCCCGGGTTGCCGGATGAGCACGCCGCACTCGACCAGCGAGAAGACGATCTCCCCCATGTCCGAAGTCGAGTGGATTCCCCAATGCTCCAGCACGGTACGGGCCATGGGCCCGAAATCCTCCAGCGCGAGCGCGCGCACGGCCTCCGCCAGTTCGGCCCCCGACACGTGCCGCGGGGTGGGGAGTCGCCGCAGCGCTATCTGGAGCGCACGGAGCACGAAGAGGTAGGCCGGCTCCGCGTACCGCGGATTCCGCTTCACCAACTCCATGACGACGCTTTCCAGCGAAACCTCGTACATTGTCGAACGCGCTCGTCCCGTCGCTTCCACCCGTCCTGCGGGGGGCGCGAGTCGCGCCCTCCGCTCATCTCTCCCAGCTCGCGTCCGTATGGACGCCGTGACGGAGAGGATCGGCCCCAACCCTGTGGAAATACGGTGGAAATCTAGACGGCGCCGAAGAAACACGTCAAGTCGGCGGCCCCGGCCGCCGCATCCCTCCGGGCCCTTCGCACCGGTTAGAAGCCTTCCGGCACGCCCACGTAGCCGGTCGGGAGCCACTCGTAGAGCGGGTACGCCTCGCACAGCCCCCGCACCTCTTCCCGCACCTCCTCGAGCGCGGCCTCCTCCCCCCCGGAGCGAAGCGCCCGGTGGATCAGCCGCGCCACGGCGCGCATCTCGGTCACCCCCATGCCCCTCGTCGTGACGGCGGGGGTCCCGATCCGGATCCCGGAGGCGACGAACGGAGACCTCGTCTCGAACGGCACGGTGTTCTTGTTCACGGTGATCCCGGCCCGACCCAGCAGCTCCTCCGCGGCCTTCCCCGTCAGCTCGGTGTTCCGGAGATCGACCAGGAGAAGGTGCGTGTCCGTGCCGCCGGCGACCAGATCGTACCCCAGCGACGCCAGCGCCTCGCCCAACGCGCGCGCGCTGTGGACCACGCGCTCCGAGTAGGCGGCGAACTCGCCGCTCAGCGCCTCGCCCAGCGCCACCGCCTTGGCGGCGATGATGTGCATCAGAGGACCGCCCTGGGTCCCGGGAAAGACCGCCTTGTCGATCGCCTGCGCGTGCGCCTCCCGGCACAGGATCATCCCCCCGCGCGGACCGCGGAGCGTCTTGTGCGTGGTGGTGGTCACGATGTCGGAGACCGGCACGGGAGAGGGGTGCAGGCCGGTCGCCACGAGGCCCGCGATGTGCGCCATGTCCACCAGGAGATGGGCTCCGCACGCTTCGGCGATCTCGGCGAAACGGTCGAACGGGAGGGTCCGCGGGTAGGCGCTCGCTCCCGCGACGATCATGGCCGGCCGCTCGCGCTCGGCCAGCTCGGCCAGGGCTTCGAAGTCCACCCGCTGATCGGACTCGCGCACGCCGTACGGAACCACCCGGTAGAGCTGGCCGCTGAAGTTGACGGGCGAGCCGTGCGTCAGATGGCCGCCGTGCGAGAGGTCCATGCCCAGGATCGTGTCGCCGGGCTCGAGCAGCGCCGCGTACGCGGCCATGTTGGCCTGGGCGCCGCTGTGGGGCTGGACGTTGGCATGATCGGCGCCGAAGAGCTCGAGGGCGCGCTCGCGCGCCAGGCTCTCGGCCACGTCCACGTGCTGGCAGCCGCCGTAGTACCGCTTGCCGGGCAGGCCTTCCGCGTACTTGTTCGTCATCACGCAGCCGGCCGCCTCGAGCACCGCGCGGGAGACGAAGTTCTCGCTCGCGATGAGCTCGAGCTCTTCCCGCTGGCGGTCCACCTCGCCCCGGATGGCGCCCGCGACCCCGGGGTCGACCTCGAAGAGGGGGCGGTTCGAAGGGAGCACGGTCGGAGGCTCCTAGATCGAGGAGCGGTGCAGGTGCGCCACGCGCTCGAGCCGACGCTCGGCGATTCGGTTCGCCGCCTCGGCGGTCGTCACGCCCTCGGAATCGGCCAGCTCGAAGATCTGGAGCAGCGTGTTGTAGATCTCGGCCGCCTTCCGCTTCGACCGCTCGAGGCTCCACCCCGCCAGCTCCGAGTACACGTTGATGAGACCGCCCGCGTTGATCACGTAGTCGGGCGCGTACAGGATCCCCCGCTCGGCCACCAGCCGGTCATCCTCCTCTTTCTCCAGCTGGTTGTTGGCCGCGCCGGCGACGATGTCCACCCGGAGCTCCGGGACCGTCCGCTCGTTGATCACGGCGCCCAGGGCACAGGGGGCGAAAATGTCCGCGTCCACTCCGTAGATCGCCTCCGGCCCCACGACCTCCGCGCCGAGCTCGTCGGCGACACGTTCCAGCTTCCGCTCGTCGATGTCCGAGGCGAACAGGCGCGTCCCCTCCTCCGCCAGGTACCGGCAGAGATGGTAGCCGACGTTCCCCACCCCCTGGACCGCCACGGAGCGCTCGGCGAGGGCGTCCGAACCATAGCGCTTCAGCGCGCACGCCTTGATCCCACGGTAGGTGCCGTAGGCCGTGACCGGGGACGGGTCGCCGGAGCGACCCAGGATCCCCACGACCCAATCGGTCTCCATGTGCACGAAATCCATGTCCTCCACGGTGGTGCCGACATCCTCGGCGGTAATGTAGCGGCCGCCCAGACTCTCCACGGCGCGCCCGTGGGCGCGCATCAGCAGCTCGCGGTCGCGCGTCTTGGGGTCGCCGATGATCACCGACTTCCCGCCGCCCAGGTTCAGGCCGGCCACCGCCGCCTTGTAGGTCATCCCGCGGGAGAGGCGAAGCACGTCGATCAGCGCCTCGGTGTCGGAATCGTAGTTCCAGAAGCGGGTGCCCCCGAGCGTGGGCCCGAGCGTGGTGTCGTGGATCGCGATGATCCCGCGATAGCCGCAGGACGGCTCGTGCGTGAACAGCACCTGCTCGTGCCCGTACTCCGCCAGAAGCTCGAACACCTCCCGCGTCGGAGGCTCCACGCTGACGTCGAACCGCTCGGGCGCCTCGACTCCCGGGTGGGTCACTCTGCTCCCCTTTCTCGATACAGTTCCCGCGCCACGATGACGCGGTGGATCTCGTTCGTGCCCTCGTAAATCTCCGTCACCTTCGCGTCCCGGAACAGTCGCTCCACCGGGTACTCCCGGGCGTAGCCGTAGCCCCCGAAGACCTGCACCGCCTCGCGGGTGACGTGGGTGGCCGTCTCGCTGGCGTGCCATTTCGCCAGGCTCGAGAGGCGGCGCGTCCGCTGATCGCCCGTGATCCGGGCCCGCGCGGCCCGCTCCACGAGGCCCCGGGAGGCCTCCAGGCGCATGGACATCTCCGCCAGCTTGAACTGCATGCCCTGGAACTCGCGGATCTCGCGCCCGAACTGGCGCCGCTCCGCCGCGTAGTCCAGCGCGTGGTCGAGCGCCGCGGCGGCGATCCCGATCGCCTGGGCGGCGATGCCCAGCCGGCCGCCTTCCAGGGCGGTCAGCGCGTAGCGGAATCCCTCTCCCGGCTCGCCGATCAGGTGCTCCGGGCCCAGGCGGACCTCCTCGAGGCTCACGGCCACCGTCTCGGAGCCGCGGATCCCCATCTTCCGCTCCTCGGGCCCCGGAACGTATCCGTCCGCGTCGGTCGGGATCAGGAACGCCCCGATGCCCCGGGAACCGCGACGGGCCCCCGGCTCGTCCGTGCGCAGGAAGCAGACGACCAGATCCGCCGAGGCACCGTTGGTGACCCACATCTTGGAGCCCTTCAGCACCCACGCGTCGCCGTCCGGAACGGCCTGGGCGGACAGGCTGGCCGCGTCCGTGCCCGAGTCGGCCTCCGAGAGCGAGAAGGCGCCGAGCAACTCGCCTCGCGCCATCGGCCGGAGCCATCGATCCTTCTGGGCCTCCGTGCCCTGGCGCAGGAGGATCTGGGTCGGCAGCGAGCTGTGCACGCTCAACGAGAGGGCCACGGAGGGATCGCCCCACGCGATCTCCTCCAGGACGTAGAGGTAGGTGAGGTAGTCCAGCCCGGCGCCCTCGTACTCGGCCGGCACCGTCATGCCGAGCAGGCCCAGCTCGGCCATCTCGTCCACGATCGCCCGGTCGAAGGATGCCTCGTCCCGGTCCCGGGCCTCGGCCCCCGGACGCACCCGCTCCTCGGCGAACTCGCGGGCCATCGCCAGGATCTGGCGCGCCTCCTCGTCCAGGCCGATTCCCGTGAAGCTCCTACGCATCGTCGTACTCGTAGAAGCCGCGGCCCGCCTTCCGGCCCAGGCGGCCCGCCGCCACGTATCTGCGGAGCAGCGGACAGGGTCGGTACTTGTCATCGCCCAGCTCCCTGTGCAGCACCTCGCACACGTCCAGGCACACATCCAGACCGATCAGGTCCGCCAGGGCGAGCGGCCCCATGGGATGGTTCATGCCCAGCCTCATCACCGCGTCGATCGCCTCGCGGTCCCCGACGCCCTCCATGAGACAGTAGACGGCCTCGTTGATCATCGGCATGAGGACCCGGTTCGAGACGAAGCCCGGATGATCGTTCACGACGACCGGCGTCTTCCCCAGGCGGCGACACAGGGCGACCGTCGCCTCGGTGGTCGGGTCGTCCGTCTCCAGCCCCCGCACCACCTCGACCAGCTCCATGACCGGAACGGGGTTCATGAAATGCATCCCGATCACGCGTTGCGGCCCGTCGGCCCGCGCGGCGATCTCCGTGATCGAGATGGAGCTGGTGTTCGAGGCGAGGATCGCCTCGGACCCCACGACCCCGCTCAGACGCTCGAACACCCGGCACTTGAGCTCCGCCTCCTCGGGGACGGCCTCGACGACCAGGTCGGCGTCCTCGAGGCGGTCCAACTCGGTCCCCGTCTCCACGCGCTCCAGGGCCCGCGCCGCCGTCGCCGCCTCCACGACCCCTCGCTCGACCTGCCGCCCCAGATTCTTCTCGATCGTCCGCAACCCCCGCTCGAGCGCCTCCGGGGACACGTCGATCAGCCGGACCGGGATCTCTCCCAGCGCCAGGACGTGGGCGATTCCGTTGCCCATCGTTCCGGCGCCGACGACGCCGGCACGACCGATCTCTTTATCCTGCATCTGCTTCCGTTCCGTCACTGCCTACCCTCCGGCCGCGGATCCGCGCTCCCCGAGGCACGCTCCCCGCGCCGCGCCCGACCCGGCCTCCGCCCCGCGCCCGTCCGCCCTTCCGGCAGCGGGGCGAGGGCGAGGACGACGGGGTCGCGGCGAAGGCTTCGGGAAAGAGCCAGCCAGAGAAATCCGACACACGCGGCGAGGGTCACGGCCAACCCGCCTTCCGGCCCGAAGGCTCCGCCCGTCCACAGCTCGGGCCCGCGCAGCACGGCGTCGAACCCGGCCACGTCGAGCGTCAGGCCGCTCACCGGCAGGTCGACGGCCACCCCCATGGTCCAGTTCCACCCCAGGTGGAGCCCGGTGGCGAACCAGAGGCTGTACGTGCGCCACCACGCCAGGCCCAGCACCAGGCCCGCGAGACCCAGGTTCACCAGGGCGAACGCGTCCACCGAAGGGTTCGCCCCGTGCACGGCCGCGAACCCGAGGGCCGTGGCGGGGATCGCGACGGCGCCCCCGTACCGCTCGGCCAGCGCCTGAAGGGGGTAGCCGCGAAAGACCACCTCCTCCCCGAGAGCGGCGGGGAGCAGCAGCGCGGTGATCGAGAGCCCGTCGAGGGTTCCATCCCAGAACGTCCCCGCCGTGGCTTCCCAGCTCAGCCACCCGCCGGCGACCAGGATGGCCACGGCGATGGCCATGATGCCCGTCCCGGCCAGGAAGCCCAGGACCAGCCATCTCACGGTCCCCGGGCCCAGCGGGAGCCCGACCGCGGCGGCCGGGATTCCTTCCAGACGCTCCGTGACCCAGGCGCTCGCGCCCAGGGCCGCGAGCGCCAGGCCGAGCGCCGCCGGCCACGTCAGCGGCCGATCGACGGTCGGCGCGCCTCCAGCCCATACCACGATCGCCTCGAGGGCCGCGAGCAGGAGAAGGAAGGCGGCGAGGAACGCCCCGAGCCGCCAGACGAGCCGCAGCCGTCCGTCCGGTCCCCGCCACGGGCCACCCGTTCCCGATCCGGGGGCGTCCGGGCCGGGGGCGGCGCCGGCCGTCATCGTCGGGACCGGCCGCCGAGGAAGCTCAGCCCCCCGCGAAACGGCGCCGCGCCGGATCCGCCAGGCGCGCCGCGATCACGACCGCCAGTCCCAGCTTCAAGGCGTCGCCGACCAGGAACGGCAGGACGCCCAGCCGCACGGCCTCCGACGGCCCCGCCGCCGTGGCCAGCCACGCCGCGCCGCCGAGGTGGATGACCGCCAGCCCGACGAGCCCTGCCGCCGCCAGGCGCAAGACTCCCCGGCCGCTCCACGCGATCAGGCCGACGGCCGCCGCGGCGACCGGAAAGGCGAGCAGGTAACCCCCGGTCGGGCCCAGAAGGTAGGCCGCCCCCCCGCCGGCCGCGAACACCGGCAGTCCGACCACGCCGGCGCCGACGTAGAGCGCCTGGCTCGCCGCGCCGAGGCGCGGACCCAGCAGGAGGCCGGCCAGCAACACGGGGACCACCTGCAGCGTGAAGGGCACGGCCGTGCCCGGAAGCGGGACGGCGATCCGCGCGGCTCCGGCGGTGAGGGCCGCGAACAGCGCGACCGCGGCCACGCGGGCGACGCCGGGCGCCCGCGCGGCGCGAGCGACGGCTGCGGTCGTCGGATCACGGGACGAAGCGATGTCGCTGCTCATGCTCTCTCCACGCTGAGGGCCACGGCGTTTCCCCCGCCCAGGCACAGCGTCGCCAGGCCGCGCTCCACGTCGCGATCGCGCATCGCGTACAACAGCGTCGTCAGGATCCGCGCGCCGGACGCGCCGATCGGGTGCCCCAGAGCGATGGCCCCGCCCCGGACGTTCAGCCGCTCGAGGTCGATCTCCAGCTCCCGGGCGTCGGCGAGCGTCTGGACGGCGAACGCCTCGTTCATCTCCACGAGTCCGTAGTCGCCGATGGAGGTGCCTTCCTTCTCCATGAGCCTGCGCACGGCGTGAACGGGCGCGAAGAACAGGTCCCTGGGCGCCGTGGCGGCGACCGAATATGAGGCCACCCCGGCGAGGATGTCCAGGCCGTGGGCCTCCGCGAAGCCGCGGGATGTGACGAGCGTCGCGGCGGCCCCGTCGTTCAGGCCGGGCGCGTTGCCGGCCGTGACGGAAGGCTCGGTCACCTCGGAGGGGGCGTCCGAGCCGAAGGCGGGCCGGAGTCGCGCCAGCGCCTCCAGCGAGGTGTCGCGGCGGGGGGGCTCGTCCCGATCCACGACGGGGGTCTCGCGCCCGGCCGGCAGCTCGACCGGGACGAGCTCGGCGTCGAAGTCGCCCCGGTCGGCGGCCTCCACGGCCAGCCGGTGGCTGCGCAGGGCGAACTCGTCCTGTGCGCGACGGTCGATGCCCGCCTTCCACGCCGTGTACTCGGCGTGCCCGCCCATGTGACAATCGCCGAAGGAGCACCACAGCCCATCGCGGATCAGCCCGTCCACGATCTCGCGGTCGCCGAGCTTCACGCCCTCCCGGTAGCCGCGCAGCAGGTACGGAGCGTTGGACATCGACTCCATACCGCCGGCCACGACGACCGTGGCGTCTCCCGCGCGAATCGCCTGCGCCGCGAGCATCACGGCCTTGAGGCCGGAACCGCACACCTTGTTGATGGTCAGGGCCGGCACCGTCTCCGGCACTCCGCCCCGGATCGCCGCCTGCCGGGCGGGCGCCTGTCCGACGCCCGCCTGGACGACATTCCCCATGATCACGTCCTCGATCTGGTCCGGCTCGACGCCCGAACGCTCCAGGGTCCCTCGTATGGCCGCCGCGCCGAGCTCGGGGGCCGTCAGCGCCGAGAGCGCGCCCAGGAAGCGCCCGGTGGGAAGCCGGGCCGCCGCCACGATCACCGCGGACCGATCCTTGTCGCTCATGATCCCGTGTCCTCTATCCCTCGTTCATCCATCGTTCCGGTGGGTCGCCGTTCGAGACTACCCTTATCCGGGTCCCGCTTTCCCCGAGTGCCGCGGAGCATCCTCATCGACCCGCGGCTCGGCCAGGTCACAACCGTCCCGCCCGTCCTGTCGCGGGACGGCCCGGGCGCACGCCACGCGCGGATCGTGCTCGAAGACGAGCAGCCATCCCTCCTTCGCCGCGCGACCCAGGACGCGCCGCTTCGACTCGAGCGTCACCAGCGGCTCCAGGTCGTACCCCATGATCCAGGAGAGCGGGACGTGCGCCGTGGTCGGCACGAGATCGGCCAGGTAGAAGAGGGTCTCGCCGCTTCCGAGATCCACCCTCACCGACTGGTGGTGCGCCGTGTGGCCCGGCGTGCGCACCACCCGCACGCCAGGGGCCACCTCGCGGTCCTCCTCCACGAGCTCCACGACGTCGGCTGCCACGAGGGGCTCGAAGCTCGCCGGCAGGTAGCTGGCCCGGATCCGCTCGTTGTCCAGGTGCGCCACCTCCCACTCTCCGCGGCGGACGACGTAGCGGGCGTTCGGGAAGGCGGGGCGCACGGCACCGTCGGGCTCGAGGACCGTGTTCCCGCCGGCATGATCGAAGTGAAGGTGCGTGTTCACGACCACGTCCACGTCCCCGGGGGCGAAGCCGGCCTCGCGCAGCGAGTCTTCGAGCCGTGTCGGCGTCCCCTCGTTCTCGACGCCGTAGATCTGGCGAAACTTGTCGCTCTCCTTGTTGCCCAGGCCGTCGTCGACGAGCACCAGACGTCCGGCCGTCTCGACGAGCAGGCAGCGCATGGCCAGGGGGATGCGGTTGCGGTCGTCCGGTTCGATCCGCTTGCTCCACAGGGGCTTCGGGACCACCCCGAACATCGCGCCGCCGTCCAGGCGCACGAGCCCGGCGTCCAGCGTATGCACCCGGATCGCGGGACCCTCGTGGATCAACACGCCTCGTCGTCCACGTCCTCGACGCCTCCCGGATCTTCGCGTCCGGCCCCCCGTCGGGCGCCCCGCAGCCACGCCTGCAGCTCGTCCCACGCCTCCACCCCCTGGCGGCTCGCCTGCTCCAGCAGCCGGAGCAGCAGCCGGGCGGTCGCGATGGCGTCGGCCGCCGCCCGGTGGCGCGGCCGGATCTCGATGCCGTAGTAGGCCGCCAGCGCATCCAGACCCCTGCGCTCGAGGCCCGGGAGGGCCCGGCGGGCGAGCCGCATCGTGCACAGCCTGGGACCGCCGGGCGGCGGTCCGCCCGCGCGGCGGATCTCCTCCGAGAGAAAGCGCCAATCGAAACCCGCGTTGTGGGCCACGAACACGCGCCCCTCGAGCTCCCTGCGCACCCGGCGCTCGAGCTGGGCGAACCGGGGCGCACCGGCCACATCCCCGTCGTGGATCCCGGTGAGTCGCCTCACCCACGGCTGGATCGGGATCCCGGGGTTCACGAGCGAGGAGAACTCGCCCGCGATACGTCCCCCGCGCACCTGGACGATGGCGACCTCAACGATCCGCCCCCCGTTCCGCGGCCCGCCGCCGGTGGTCTCGACGTCGACCACCGCGTACGCCAGCTCGTCCAGCCGCCGCGGCGCGGGCCGGCCGCGGCGTCGGAGTCGCCACATGCCTTTCGCGTCCACCCGGACCCGCGGGTCGCCCCTCAACAGCTCCCGGGCGAGCCGCTCCGTCAGCTCCGGCGGCGACCGCCGCACGCCCAGGACCTGCCGGGCCAGCTCGGCCGAAGTCCGGGGCTCCTCCCGGATCAGGGACAGGGCCCGGGCCGCGAGGGAGGTTTCCGCCCGGAACCGGATCCCCGGTTCGTCCTCCCCTATGCGTCGCTCCGCCGCGCCGCCGCTCACGACAGCTCCTCCCGTAGCACGGGCATCGTCATGCAGCGCGGACCGCCCCCGCCCCGTACCAGCTCCGACCCCTCGATCGCGATGACGAAGCGGCCGTCCTCGTCCGGCGCCACGTCCCCCGTCAGGAAGTCCACGGCCTGCACGATCGCGAAGCCCCCGTCCCGCTCCAGGGCGCGCAGCGTGTGCTCGTTCCGGTCGTACGCGATGAGCTGGCCGGGGGCCACGGCCACCATGTTGCAGCCGCTCCCCCATTGCTCGCGCTCCTGGATCGTCCGCCGTTCGCCGCCGCAGTAGATCGGCTCGAGCGGAAGGTCGAGCGTGGCGAGAGCCGTGAACAGGTTCGGCATCTCCCGGACCTCCCCCTTCCGGGCCGACACGTGGAGCACCGGGAGTCGCGTGGGACCCACGAAGTAGGGCGGGAAGACGCAGCACAGCTCCCGATCGATCATCGCGAAGATCATGTCCAGGTGGATGGAGGATCGGTGCGGGGGAAGCAGGACCACCAGCGCGTCGGTCACCGTCGTGCGCTCGAACAGGGTCCCGAGGAGCGCGTCGATGCCCGCGCCCGTGGTCCGCTCCGAGAGCCCCAGCAGGAGGAGGTCCCGGCGCAGGACGTGGAGGTCGCCCCCCTCGATGCTGGTGTTCATCCGGCGCTCGAGCGTTCCGTCGTACACCTCGCCCTCGTTCCGGAGCAGCGGGTGGAACTCGAAGAGCGCCCGCATGATCAGCTCCTCCGTCCAGCGCACCTCGTGCTTCATGGCCG